>CAIPTO010000106.1 GCA_903867985.1 uncultured Elusimicrobia bacterium
AATCACAGCTGTAAAATTTACTGGATAGACGGTGTTTTCCTGGACATTTTTGTCTTTGCAGGACAGTCGGCGCACGGGTGGGTTTAATAAGTGAGGAATCGGGACCGCCGAAAACTGGGGAGTCTTAGACCGCCGCCTTCACCAACTGAGTCTGTAAGAGTTCTCAAAGATTTCTGGCTTAAGATGGAAACTTGGACGAATGGTGAGCACGGAATTCTATGCCAAAAACGTGACCGACCTGGCACGTTATTCCAGCCGTCAATCTATGTGGATGTCTGGTCAGATTCTGCCTTGATTCACTGTGAGCCGGAAGTGTCTTTGGAAGACTTTTATAGCAAGATTTTATCATCTATACGTACCAGACTCTCGCCTATCCCATTTTATTGTGTTGTGTGCACAGACGAGGAAATTGCAGCTTCAACAACCGCTGCGCTTGGCGGCATTGTTTCAGATGAAGGAACTCGCCCATATTGGCATCAAGTCGCTGGTTCAGGGCCTGCATGGATTAATTTATGGACCGCTATTGAAAAATTGAACACTATAAAAGGCTGGCATAAAAAATATTCACTTTACGCCGTTGGGAAAGAATCTGTTTGGACTGGACATGCACGAGAAGAAGATGGGATTTTGAGTTGTGATGGCAAATCAATTGTACTATCCGCCTGCGATTGGTAGGCAAAAGGCAGTAGGAGCTTTTGGTAAGATAGAAAAAGGCTCGTATACAGTAGCTAATTCTCTTAAGATTACTCCCTGAAAGGGCAGCAGGAGACTTTCCCCGACTACTTATGCTAGAAAAAGACATTGAAAACCTAATTGCCAGATATCCTAAGGAATTCTTCCCGAAGGAAGAATTTCTATTGCTCGGGCAACAACATATTATTGAAGGGCGACGGATAGACATTCTATTCCAGGACAAGTTTGGCAGAAAGATTATTGTAGAGGTGAAGCGCGGGATACTTACACGCGAGGCTTCAGGGCAGGTAATGGAATATTATGGGCTAATGAAAAGCAAAAGCCCAGAGGATATTTGCGAGCTGATCTTATGTGCAAATGTTATTCCAAGCGAACGAAAGCTTTTTCTTGAGAATGCAGGCATAGAGTGCAAAGAGGTTAGCGTTGGATTTATAACAGACCTGGCAAAACGGGTGGGGCATATGTTTCTCGATTCCGGGATAACAAGTCCATCGGTGCTGCCGGCTGCTCTTGGGGATTCTGATACTTCTGTTTGGCTGTTCCAGGCGAATCCGGATAAATATGACATACTCAACGCACTTTCAGACGAGAAAATAGGGAATTCTATCCATTGGCTGGTTAATCAGCATAAAGGAGAGATCCGGCAGGGGCATATCGGATTGCTTTGGATGTCAGGCAAAGATTCAGGCATTTATGCGGTTACACAGATAACATCAGACCCGCAACTGATGGCGGAATACCCTGAAGAGAAGAAGTACTGGCTGGGGGATGAAAAAGGTGCAGGGCGACGATTGCGGGTTAGTATGAGTGTCGCGAAGCGTTTAACTAATGCCCCTTTGTTCAGGAAAGCCATTAAAGATATAAAGGGATTAGAGGGCCTCTCTATTCTGAAGAACCCGCAAGGCACTAACTTCCCGGTCAGCAATGCGGAATGGAAAATAATTTCGGAACAGATTAAATAAGAATATTTGTATGGTGGATGTGCAGTAATGTAATCTTTTGTGTCCCTGGATGGCAAAACGATGATGATCCTTCCGGAAAGACTCCAAGACCACCCATCCACAGATTTTTTAAATTGGCATATTCAAAACCGCTATTTAGAGTGAGACTTCGCGCTTATGAAACGAGAATACTACTCAGCCTCAATCCCCAGTCTTTGTACCGCTAAACCGGAAGAAGTAATCGGTATTTTAAGTGCCGGCAGTGCTACTGCGGGGTTCCCTGTTACACCAGAGCAGACTGGGGCCTGGCTTCAACAGATAGAGATTCTTCAAAAAGCGCTGAAGGGGAAAGAGGGCAAGATTTACTTCGAATACTCCATCCCGCGCATGGGGCGCAGGATAGACGTTGTGCTCCTTATTGAGCACGTAATCTTTGTGCTGGAGTTCAAGGTCGGCGCGCAGGACTTTTCGGCTTATGCGGTGGACCAGGTGCTGGATTACGCGCTGGACCTTTCAAATTTCCACGAAACCAGCCACGGCAAATATGTGGCCCCGGTGCTTATCTCCACGGAGGCCAAGTCCCAGCCGGTGACCGTTGGCTGCTCCGCCAACAACCCAAAGCTATTCACACCCATTAAATGCGCCGCCTCGCAGATCAACGAGGTTATTGCCTCGGCACTCTCCTTTGCCGATGGCCCCAGCATAGCCGCCGAAACCTGGGAGGGCGGGCGCTACTCGCCTACGCCCACAATAGTGGAAGCCGCCATGGCATTATACCGCGGGCATAAAGTAGCGGAGATTTCCAGAAGTGACGCCGGCGCTATAAACCTGGACCAAACCTCTGCCAGTGTTGCGCAAATAATAGCCGCCGCCCGCGCGGGCAAGCGCAAGGCCATCTGCTTTGTAACGGGCGTCCCCGGCGCGGGGAAAACCCTTGTGGGCCTTAATATCGCCACCACCCACATAAATAAGGACGACGAGTTATACAGCGTCTTCCTTTCCGGTAATGGCCCGCTTGTGGCGGTTCTGCGCGAAGCCCTCGCCCGTGACAAGGTTCTGCATGAAAAGGCCAAGGGCAACAAGGTAAGAAAAGGGGCAGCCTTCAGTGAAGTCAAAATGTTCGTCCAGAATGTCCACAACTTTCGGGACGAATGTCTTAAAGACGAGAATCGCGCTCCTATAGAGCACGTGGCGCTTTTCGACGAGGCCCAGCGGGCCTGGGACCTGCAGCAGACGGCCAACTTCATGAAGCGCAAGAAGAAGCGTCCCAACTTCAACCAGTCCGAGCCGGAGTTTTTGATCTCCTGCCTGGACCGGCACCCGGACTGGGCCGTAATAGTGTGCCTGGTGGGCGGCGGCCAGGAGATAAACACCGGCGAGGCCGGTATAAGCGAGTGGATAGACTCGCTCCTGCGCAAGTTCCCCGGCTGGGACGTTTACATTTCGCCGCGCATAACCGACAGCGAGTACGGCGCGGGTTCGGTTATAGCCAAATTAAAAGGTACGCCGCTGAAGGTGGAATATAAGGACGAGCTGCACCTGGCCGTTTCGCTGCGCTCTTTCCGTGCGGAGCGCGTCTCCGAGCTGGTTAAAAAGGTTTTAGACCTGGAGGCCGCCTCCGCCAAAGAGACGCTTAAGGCCATTGGCGGCAACTATCCTATAGTGCTTACCCGCGACCTGCAAAAAGCCAAGGCTTGGCTTAAGGCCCACGCGCAGGGCACCGAGCGCTACGGCATCGTGGTATCTTCCCAGGCCGAGCGCCTTAAGCCCTACGCTATCGACGTGAAATCCCCTGTGGACCCGGTCGACTGGTTCCTGGCCGGCAAGGATGATGTGCGTTCGTCCTACTATCTGGAAGATGTTGCCACAGAATTTCATGTGCAGGGCCTGGAGCTGGATTGGGCCTGCGTCACCTGGGACGCCGACCTGCGCCACACGCCGGGCGGTTGGGAGAACTGGTCCTTCAAGGGCAACAAGTGGCTGCGCATCCTCAAAGACGCGCGCAAAGCTTACCAAAAGAACGCCTACCGCGTGCTTCTGACCCGCGCCCGCCAGGGCATGGTGCTGGTGGTGCCGGAGGGGGATGCTGAGGACCATACCCGGCTCCCGGAGTATTATGATTCGACATATAAATATCTTGCGCAGATTGGTTTTTTAGAGATTTAATGTTCCCAAGGTAAAGCGAATCGAGTATGAAACTGCTGATCCTCGTTATTATCTTCATCATAGTCGTTAACTTCCTTAAGGCAGCAATGCCGAGGCTTCGCTCGTCCCACAGGCACGGGGGCAAAAGAACCGCCTCATATCGGCCAATCTTCACCCCACAGACCGGGAAGGCGGTGATAATAGGGGAAAGCGGCGCCTGGCTTAACCTCTGCAGGGAGTTACGCGAGAAAGGCCTGCCAATAAATAGACCAGCCGATGCGCGGTTGCTCCTGGAAAGACTGCGGGCCGGGCAGAAAGCGGCCATAGACGAATTTCACACCGAGATTGTCGGGTGCATACGCCATATCAACGATAAGATAGCCGCCCGGCGGGCCCAGAGCGGCATTATGGCCACATTGTTCAACTGGTTCCATATCTGGACCCTAAAGAATAATGTTGTCAGCCTGTATGCGCTCGAGCGGCGTTATGCCAGCATACTGCAAGAGAACATCGCCACACTGGAGGTGATGTATAAATCACCGGAGTATGCAGGCGCTCACGCTGAACTGGACGTAATAATGAAACTGCGCGGCCTGCCCGGCAACTACGTGATAATGAATAATTTGCAGTTACATGCCAGTCGGTTCATTAAATTCGAAGGCGTTCCGCTTCAAAGCGCCCAAATAGACCATCTAGTGCTTTCACCTGTGGGGATATTTATCATTGAGACCAAGCGCTGGAGCAAGAGCTTCGCAAAGTCCGGTTCTTATCACAACCCCTTCGACCAGGTGCAGCGCGCGCGCTACCTTTGCGCCGATCTGCTTAAATCGGACTTCGGCAAGCTGCCGGTGCGAAGCATAATACTCACGGAGGGCGCTCTGCCGCCTGCGCCGCCGGATTCATATGTGAAGGTACTGCATTTAGATGACTTGAACGGCTATATCACCTGGTTCAAGCAGCGTGAATTGTTCCCAGAGCAGCAGACCGCCATCCGCGCGCTCCTGGAAGAGCGTGTGATAAAAATGGAGTTACCTCTGGTTTCGGCTGAGGAACCGGCGCCAGTAGAATTACTGGATAGCGATCTTCTAAAGGACCTGCAGGCGGAAATGCGTGCAGGCAGTAAGCCAGAGCCATATCAGCGTCGCGCGGTGCTAATCCCTACCGAGCCGCGGCCGCTAAAAGCCCCCGAGGATGTAAAATACATGCCACCCTCCATGCGGGCGGAATTCGACAAGAAAAAATACTTGTAGTGGTTCTTACGGACTAACGAGGAATAAGGTGACACACAACTTAATTAGCAGTTGTTAAGTTGTGGTAAATATAGGGACGCTGCTTCCTAACTTCCTAATGTGATAGTGAGGGATTAGTTTGCCATGAGAATATGGGATTATAAAGTCGCGGCGGTTGTGCCGCAACCATTTGCTTGGCGAGCATCGGGAACTGCATTGCATCTGGGTGGTGTTGACGCAGGGAAAAAAAGGTTATTCCAAGCATCCTGAAACCCTGCGCTGGCGCGGGCATCTAAAAGCACTTTATTTGCGGCACACGGAACTGGTGGACGAAATGGAGTACAGAGGCTATCGCCACAAAAGCCCGCTGGACAGGCGACTGGCTTCAGGAAGCTCTGTGCAGAACAAATATATCGATTCCCCGCGCCGGCAGCTGATGCTGCTGTCCGCCAAGAAATGCGAATGCCGGGTGAATGTGCGGAATAAGGATCAGGCAAAATGCTGACCGAAACCGAAAAAGTGCTGGTGGATGGATCGCTGAACCGTTATTGCGAAACACGGATCCCGGCGCATATCCGGGACAAGGTGCGGCTGATCCACCACTGGAGAGGGAATACCGTCACATTACTGGAGACGCGGCCCTATTTCCAGGACCCAAAGCGTTGGACGGAGTCTCCCGTAGCTCAATTCCGCTATGTTGCCGCCAGGAAGCGCTGGGTGCTTTATTACAGGGATAGCAAATGCCGCTGGTATCTCTACGATCAGGTCAAACCGGCGGTATCCATTCAGACCTTGCTTGATGAGGTGGACCGCGATCCCACAGGCATCTTCTGGGGTTGAAGCGCGGAATTAATGTTCACTTTTAAGTGAACATTGTTGCGTCCACGCCCCCGATGGCGAAAGGCCAATCAAATACAATCTTATATACTTGGAATATAGGTTTGGGGTCATCACCAATAATCATCATATTACATATTGTAATATGTAATATTACCTGCTATACTCTATCCATGAGACCATTCAAAGGCATTAAACCGCAGGATATTGTTATATTGCTTAAACTTGTGGTACTGGGAGACGGCCGCTGGCGGCATGTTGATCTTGCCGAGAGCTTAGGCCTTTCCCAAGGGGAGATAAGTTTCGCATTGGATCGCTGCAAAACGGCTGGTTTTATTGATTCATCTAAAAAGAAGATTCTAAAATCTGCGCTATTGGAATTCCTTGTTCACGGTCTTAAATACACGTTTTCAGCAAGGCCCGGCCCGGTTTGCCGTGGCGTTCCCACGGCACATTCCGCGCCGCCATTGTCTAAAGCTATTGTGGCCTCGGAAGAAGATCGTTATGTGTGGCCCTGGGATGAGGGGAAAGTCCGCGGGCAGGCTATTGAACCGCTTTATCCCAACGCCCCGTTGGCCGCTAAAAATGACCAGAAGCTTTACGAACTGCTGGCGCTGGTTGACGCGGTAAGAGTTGGACGTGCAAGGGAACAGGCTATTGCCGTCCAGGAGCTGGAGGTCAGGCTCGAAAAGCGGTGAGCGGTAAGGTTTTTTAAATATTGCAATGTTGAAGATTAGCATGTATAATGAGAATATGCAACATTTAATAAAACGGACAAAGCTTGAAAAACGTATTTCTACCTGCATTAAAGAATCCCCCGTTACCGTGCTGCTTGGAGCGCGTCAGACGGGCAAAACCACGCTGGCACGAAAGGTTGCTAAGAAATTAGGCAAAGCGGAAATTTTTGACCTGGAAGAGGCGGCATCCCGCAGAGCTCTTGAAAATCCGGAGACGGCACTTTCTGGTATACGCGGCCTGGTAGTTATAGACGAAGTGCAACGCCAGCCGGCCCTTTTTGAGGTTTTGCGGCCGCTTTGCGATCGACGTCCATCTCATACCAAATTCCTTCTTCTCGGCAGCGCGTCACTAACGCTTGTAAAAGGTGTTTCCGAATCCCTGGCAGGGAGAGCGTTGTTTGTAAAAATACCCGGATTCTCTCTGAACGAGGTCGGGGCGGGGAACATGGAAAGATTGTGGCTGAGGGGAGGATTCCCACGCGCTTATCTTGCTTCTGATATGGGGGCGGCAACCCGCTGGCTTGATGGTTTTGTTTCCACATTCCTTGAGCGTGATCTGCCGCAGATGGGGATAAGGGTTCCCGCCGAAGCCTTACGACGGTTTTGGATGATGCTTGCCCACTATCACGGACAACTCTGCAATTACTCGGAATTGGCCCGGTCAATGGATATTTCACCCAACACGGCGCAATCCTATACCGATATCCTTAGCGGTGCTTATATGCTCCGGGTGCTTCCTCCCTGGCATGCGAATCTGAAAAAACGTCAGGTAAAGGCTCCTAAAATTTATTTCAGGGATAGTGGGCTTTTGCACCTGCTTCTTGGAATAGAGACCATGCGACAGCTTCGCTCGCTTCCGACTTATGGTGCGGCCTGGGAGGGGTTCGCATTGGAACAGGTGCTTGCACTGTATGGCGGGGAAGACAGTTATTTTTGGTCAACACAGCGCGGCGCTGAGCTCGATCTGTTGATGATCCGGAGCGGAAAGAAGTATGGATTTGAATTCAAGTCGTCGGAAGCTCCGCCAATGACCCGTTCCATGCATATTGCCATGGAGGACCTGAAACTTGATTCCTTGCTTGTTATCTATCCAGGAACTAAAGTCTATAAAATCCATGATAAGGTTACGGTTGTTCCTTTAAGCATGCTGTCAGATAGCAAGATTGGCAGTGTCAAAGAGGGAACAATTTAAGGCTGGATTTTTTCTTGGCATATCCTATATCTGAAATAATAGTCCGGACACAGCTATGTGAGAATAGGTTTGGTGGAACACGCTGTATCGCAAGGTTTGGGCGGGACGGAAAATGGTGCGCCGGGCACGCCGGAAAATTTGATATAATTTGTATGCAGTAAACGATCTTTGCAAACTCATTGAGCACGCAGTTTAGTTCGCAAGGTTAGACGGGAAAAGGGCTGAAAAAGGCCCAAAAAGGGCCTAAAAAGGCCGTTTTACAACTTGGTCCCCATAACCTTGAGGTCGCAGGTTCAAATCCTGCACCCGCAACCATTTAGCTCTGCCGTTTTCGAACCTTGAACAAGAAATATCAGGACCGACCCTGGGCGTAAGCCCGGGGTTTCGTGTTTTATTGGAAGGTGACTTTAGGCTAGTGTACTTTGGGTTTAGAGTTGCAGGATAGTATGGTCGGGGCCTGTCTGGATTTGGATTCGCAGGATCAGGTTCGCCGGAGCGGTTTTTAAAAGTTTCTCTAACGGGTGGTCAATGATCGAAATGCAGAACTACCCGCTGCCAGCCGTCTTTTTCGGCGGCATCGATCCTGTCCGTGTCTTTGCGGATCATGCAGAGGGAGAGCTGCATGCCGGAGATGTTCTTCTTCAGGGACTGTGGCTTTTCATAGGTCCCGGTCATATCGATAGGCTTCCCTTTATACTGAAGGACCAAGTCCAGATTGAATTCATCGAAGCTCATGTCCAGCTGGACCGGCTCATTAGTCAGTTCCTCCGCGGTTAGCATCTCCATGAGTTCGTTCAGGGCGGAGACGGCATGGCTCACTACCTCCGGCCGCGCGCCCCAACTGGCGCCATATTGTTCCAGAATATCCCGGAGCTGTTCATATGTGGTCTTTCCGGTCTTCAGGAGCTGGCGGCTTCTTTTCGTCAGGCCGATCTGGAAGAGCAGCGTCAGCAGGATGGCGAGCAGGGTGGCTACATAGAGCGGTGAAGTGACCAGCGGGTGCAGCCAGTGATTCTCGATCCTGGCATAGATCTGCGGCAGGGCGGAGACGCTCAGGCCGAATATCAGGGAGATCCCAAGGATGAATATCTTGCGCGGGTCCAGCATACGCGACATCATGATCTGAAAGCCGGTAAAGATTATAAAACAGACGGCGAACAGCGGCGCGGCGCCCATGACCGGCTGCGGCATCACGATGAAGATCTCGGCGAAGCGCGGAAAGAAAGCCAGCGCGATAAGGATCCCGCCCGTAGTAAAAGCGATCTGCCGGCTGGTGGCACCCGTGCCCAGGGAGAGGCCTATATTGCTGGTAGCCGTGGACTGCCCCATGCCGCCGACAAGGCCGCTGAAGCTCATCCCCAGGCCGTCCGCCAGCAACCCGCTTCTGATGTTGGTCATATCCGGCCGCTTCCAATCCGCGTCGTTGATCTTCTGGCACGTAGTCAGGTTGCCGATGGTTTTCACGGAGACACAGAGACTGGCAATGGCGAAAGGCAGGAGCATGGAGGAGTCGAAGGACCAGCGAAGCAGGGTTATATCGGGCAGGGCCAGCAGAGGTTTGCTGAAGATCTGTTGAATATGCGCCGCCGGCAGAAGGCCTGTAAAGAAAGAAATTACATATCCGGTTGCCATGCCGATAATGACGGAATAAAGGCGGAGTTTCCCTTTGCTCCACACGGTAATGGCGACCATAATCCCCAGGGTGATGATGGATACCATTAACACATGAGGGTTGATGGCGGGGCTTAGGTCCGTGATGCCTAGGAAATTCCGGATCGCGATAGGAATAACGGAGATGCCGACCATGGCGACTACCAGGCCCATAACCTCGGGCGTGAAAACCTTGCGCAGGCGGTGGACTATTCTGGAAATGGCCATTTCAAAGACGCCGCCCAGGGCCGTCATCCCGAGGACCAGCGGAAGGCCGCCAAGTTTCGCGGCCATCAGAGAAGCGGAAATGTAGGCTGGTTCGCAGACTGAGGGCATGAAATATCCGGAGCCGACGCCTTTTTTGTTGAGCGCCTGCAGTAAAGTCGCGATCCCGCCCGCCAGAAGGGACATGCTGATGAAAAATTCCGCTTCTCCCTGCGAGCCGCCCATCCCCTGCACGACGATCAGGCCGAAGATCAAGGCCGTAGTCACCTGGAAGCTATGCTGAAGCCCCAGCAATAAGCAGGTGGGTAAAGGTACGGGGTCATCCACACCGTAGATCAGATTGGAAGGCTTACGTCTTTTCATTGTGTTCCTAATAGTGACGCTTTATTGGCCGGGGTAAATGCCGGGACTTCCGGGTAACCCGGGGGAACGATCTAATTCGGATAATAGCCGGAGCCTACAAAATATTTTTTACCGTTCACAACGGCTTTTTTTACATAGCCCAGCTTGCGTGATTCGGCTTTTTCTCCGGGCTTGGGCCACCAGAACTCTACCCAGCCGGCCCCGCTATTCATGGCCTTATCCCGCAGCGCCAGTATGTCCAGCTTACCCTTCGAGTCGCGATGGGTCAGCATATTCTTTCCCTCTATCGGCAGATAGGGGTGCATGATGTTTATTCCTTTCTCGTCGTATACGTAAAGATAAATATCGCGGAAGATGTATCGGCCCTTCGGGTCTTTAAGTTCGGGCAGCGCGGCTTCGCCTTTTTCTTCAAGAAGTTTCGCTCCCGCGTTCACCGTGTCCGTGACGAATTTTTTATCCATTTTCAACGAATATGGACCGGACCCGATAATCTGTGTCTTGCCGGTTGTATATTTTAGGCGAATGAAAAACGAGCTTTTCCAGACCGACGTAGAGGATTCCGGCGTCGCCCACTCGTGGTGCACCCAGCCGCAGTCCTTGATCTCGCTGATCCATTTGAAAAATGGCCTGCCCGCAGGATCGGTGATGGCCAGCGTCTCTTCTCCGACTTTATCCTTGAACGGGGGATACAGGGTCCGTTTCATATTTTCGTCGAAGCCGACAAGGTATTTATCGCCTTTATACCATTTGCTGCCGGACCGGTTAAATTCAGCGAACGCGCCATTCTTATCCTTTTCAAGGAGGGCCGAGGCTTCCCTTACCAGTTTTATGACACTTCTGGTTTCAGGTCTTTCATAGGCCGAGGCGTCGCACGCGCCGCCCGCGGAGGCGGTCGCGGCGGTCGTAATTAAGAGTATTGTTAAGATAAGCTGTTGTTTCATTTTTAATCCCGTGAATTGAGACCGGTCATGCCGGCTGAACCAGGATGTTTCCGTAACTTCTATAATACAAAAGTAGGACTGGTTTAAAGAAATGAAAAATTACCGCTGAGAAGTCACTATATCTCGTGGAATAGTTTGTTTGCGTTTTTGAGGCCCGTGGCATGCCGATGTCGTGTTTTTATTTTTTTAAAAAGACGCGGTATGGCAGGATTATATATACTGTAAGAGTCTGATGACCTATTTTTCCAACCGAGCCAAATGGTTGCTTCCCGCTCTTTTTGCGGTTCTTCTCGCGTGCCCCGCTATGGCCGCTGGCGGGAAGATCCCCGCTGCTCCTCCTCCCGGATCATATATTAACGATCTGGCCGGAGCGCTGGATGCGCCAACCGCCGTAAAGTTGAACGGCGTCCTGGCCGATCTGGACGCCAAAACCAAAGCCCAGGTGGCGGTGCTGGTAGTAAAAAACCTGGACGGAGCGGATATCGAAACCTACGCGGTGGAGACTTATAAAAAATGGGGCATAGGCGACAAAAAGACCAGTCGCGGCGCCTTGCTGCTTGTCGCGGTGGAAGACCGTAAAGCACGCATAGAAGTAGGTTACGGCCTGGAAGGGATACTGCCCGACGGATTGACGGGGTCGATACAGGACAAATACATGATCCCGTATTTTAGGACCGGCGACTATGCTACGGGTATAACCCAGGGGGCTCTGGCTATAGCCTCGGTTATAGCCGATGACACCGGCGTCAAACTTTCGGTGGGGCCTGTTGAA
Organism: uncultured Elusimicrobia bacterium; assembly: GCA_903867985.1. Taxonomy (GTDB): domain Bacteria; phylum Elusimicrobiota; class Elusimicrobia; order Elusimicrobiales; family UBA9959; genus YA12-FULL-51-18. The sequence goes on from CAIPTO010000106.1 coordinate 11,726, forward strand.
AGCGGACCGCAGGAAACGATCCAGTTGAGCGCGGGGCAGAAAATATTTTCTTTCATACTTATTGTTCTTTTCATAATCTTCGCTATCCGCCATCCTTACCTCGCGCTTTTCTTTTTAAGCACCATGACCTCAAGAGGTTCCGGCGGGTTCGGCGGAGGCGGGTTCGGGGGATTCGGAGGGGGATCATCGGGCGGAGGCGGCAGTTCACGGAGCTGGTAGGAGGAACCAATGGCTAAAATGACACCTGAAATTTTGACGGATGAGCTTAAGAAGATCTGCGGCGGCAATCTTTGTTCTGTGGTATTGTACGGTTCTTCGGTAGCCGGCGACAACGTGAAGACTTCCGACTATAACGTTCTGGTCGTAATGGAACGCGTCGAAGCTGAAGACCTGCTGGCTTTAACCGGCCTGTGCTCGCGCTGGGACAAGGACGGTAATCCCGCCCCACTGGTGTTCGCCAGGGAGTCGCTGCTGCAGTCCGCGGACGTTTTCCCGGTGGAATTCGCGGACATCATGCAGACGCATAAAGTTCTTTACGGCGGGGACCCTTTCGCGGGGATGAAAATAGAACCCGCCAATCTCCGGCTGGAACTTGAGCACGAGCTTAAAAGCAAGCTTATACTGCTACGGGGGAGGTTTCTGGTCACAAAAGGTAACGCGAAGGAAGTGGAGAGGCTCATGGCTTCATCTATCTCGGCTTTCCTGACGCTTTTCAAAGCCGTCCTCCGGCTTTACGGGGAAACGCCTCCCGCGAAGAAAATGGAAGTCCTGCCTATGCTTTCCCGGCATATAAAATTCGACGAGGAAGTATTCTCCATAATTTGGGAATTGAAGGAAGGCAAAAAGCGGCCGGGCCTTACTTCCTTACAGATCTTCAGCCGCTATCTGACTGCGGCTCAAAACATAACGAATGATGTGGATATTTGGTTGCAAAGCGCGAAAAAATGAAAAAACCGTATAAGATAAAGGAGAAAAATAATGAAAAAAGGTTTACTGATAGTTTTGGGAGTCGTGGTGGTAATAGGGTTGTGGGCGGGTTCGGGTTATAACAAACTTGTGAACCGTTCCGAAGCAGTGCCTGCCGCGTGGAGCCAGGTGGAGACCGTTCTTCAGCGGCGCTATGACCTTATCCCCAATCTGGTCAATACGGTAAAAGGCTACGCCAAACATGAAAAGGACCTTCTGACCGAGGTAACAAGACTGAGAAGCCAGTGGGGCGCGGCCAAGAACCAGACCGAGAAAGTTGCGGCGGCCAACGGAATGGAATCCGCGCTGAGCAGGCTGATGGTGGTGGTAGAACAGTATCCCCAGCTTAAAGCCAATGAGAACTTTATAAGGCTGCAGGATGAACTTGCCGGCACCGAAAACCGCATCTCAGTGGAAAGGATGCGCTATAACGAAACGGTAAACTATTACAATATCGCGGTCAGGGGTTTCCCGACTAATATCCTGGCAAAGATGTTCGACTTCAAGAAATCCGAAGACTACTTCAAGAGTGAGAAAGCGGCACAGCAGGCGCCCAAAGTGCAGTTCTGATATCCTAGCTTCAAGGTTTTGCCCGGGCCGCCGCTGTACTGCGGCGCCCGGGGTATGTTTTTATGTAGCTTATGTTACCAGCCATTTTTCCAGAACAAAGCTATAGCGGCAATGCCCCGGACCGCAGCTGCTTCCACCGGACGGTCACAGCGCTCATCTGCGCCCTGGCGCTCGCAGTGCCGGCCGCCCGCGGGAACGCGACCGATACCATACCCCTTCCCCAGACGGAAAACTTCAGCACCATGACGTGGACGCAGGCCTTCGAATCCTTGCATGCCAAGGTTTCCCGCGAATACGCGTTCACGCAATGGAAGGCCATGGACTGGGCGGCGCTCAGGGCATCGTATCTGCCGCAGATAGCTGCGGCCGAATCGGCGGGGGACACGCTGGCCTATCTGACCGCTCTTCGCCGCTACGGTTTTTCTATCCCCGACGGACACGTCAGCGTAAAAGGCGCCGCGATAAACGCCGCGATCAACGATCACATCGCCGGCGGATTCGGTTTTGCCGTCGCTGGGCTTGACGACGGAAGTGTTATAGCCCACCTGATCCTGCCCGGCGGTCCCGCAGCCGGGGCCGGGATGCTGCCGGGCGCGGATATAATCCAATGGAACGGCGTCGAGATCTCGACCGCGCTGGCCCAGCTTGATCTGGTCTGGAGGGGCGGGAACAGTCCGCTCGCAACCGACGAGAATGAACGCATAGAACAATTCAATAACCTCGTCCGCGCTCAGATAGGGACCCAGGCCACCATCGTCTTCCGCAACTACGGCGAGGCCTCAACACAAACCGCTGTCCTCACCGCGGCAGGCGACAATTTCGCCACCCTTGCGCAGGCGAATTTTGCAGCCGGCGCCGATATTTCGGTACAGATCTCATCAAGAATACTCCCCAGCGGACACGGATATCTCAGATTAACTATGGAGGGGTTCACCCAGAACGTATATGATGATTTCAAACAAGCTATTCAGACCTTTGTGGACTCAGGCGTTCCCGGCCTGATCGTTGACCTGCGCGGCAATCACGGCGGCAGCGATGAGGCGGCTGCCCTCTACGCCGGGTACTTTCACGAGACTTCCTCTTTCTATGAGTACCAGCAATACTACAACGCGCAGACCGGGGCGTTCGAGATAGGCATCGAAGCCGATAACGTGATCATACGGGGCGGTTCGATCTCTATTATGCCGCGGGCGCCGCACTACAGCGGCCCGGTCAGAGCCCTTGTAAACCCGGGCACCATCAGTTCAGGTGAGGGGGTGGCCATGGGGATCGCCCGGGCGCCGCACGGGAAAGTAATAGGGTTCTACGGCACGAACGGCTCATTCGGGATGGTAGGCGACGTCGCGCTGCTTCCCGGAGGCGTTGAATTCGGTTTCCCTTACGGCCGATCCCTCGACGAAAGCCAGGTCGTACAGCTCGACAGCCGTAACGGCGGGGGCGGCGTGGCCCCCGCTATCCGCGTACCCCTTACCAGAGAAACGGCCATAGCTTTCGCCAATGGCGAAGATCCCGAACTCGCGTTCGCCATCGACACGATCGTGCCCGCCCCGCCAAAATTGACCGCGTTCGCCGTCTCAAGCTCGTCGATACGCTGGAACTGGCCGCCTTCAGGCGGGCTTACCGGCGATTTTCATCTCTTCACCTCTACCGGCGGTCTGCTGGCTTCCCTGCCGGGCTCCACCACTTATTATCTCGAAACAGGCCTTGCCCCGGCCACGGCGTACTCCCGCTATTTACAAGCCTCCAACCCCAGCGGCCAGGCCGTCTCAAGCACCATGACCGTGTTCACGCCCGGGATCGGGTCCTCCATCATAGGAACAAACAGCCACATGATCACGGGAAGCAACGGCAAAACAAAGCTCGACATCCCACCGTCCCTTCTGGGCGACGCCACCGGCTGGATGCTTTCCGAGTCTCCGTTGCAGCGGCCCCTGATGAGCAACACCACCGCTTTGATCACTGCGGCTGCCGCACCCGCGGGAATGCGCGGGTCGGACAGTTCTCTTACCGAGTTCCTCATCATGGTGGACGGGACCCGCGCCACCGGAACCCTGGAGCTTCCGGTCACGGTGAAGATCCCTTACCCTGACGCGAACAATACGGGGTTTGTGGACGGAACTTCGCCGCCGGTGCGCGCCGACACACTACAGCTTTACGTACTGAACGAGACGAGCGGGCTTTGGGAGGCAGTACCGGGCTCTGCGGCGGACACGGTAAACAAAGTGGTTGTGGGTCAGATCCGCCACCTGTCCATCTTCACCGCCTTCGGCGCGGGAGCCGCGGGCGGCTTATCCACGCTGCGGGTCTATCCTGTTCCCTACCGGCCAAATGGTGGAGACGCGGACAAAGGCAAGCCCTATTCGCCCACTGACCCGGACTCGGGCATCATCTTCGATAATCTGCCGCAGAACGTGAAGATAAAGATCTACACGCTTACCGGTCAGCTGGCGACGAGCTTAAGTTCCACCGACTCCAACGGGAAGCTGCGCTGGAACGTTCGCAACGATTCGGGACAGGATGTCGCAACGGGCGGCTATATCGCGGTTATAAGCAGCCCCGGGATCTCCGAGGTTGTGAAGAAGCTTCTGGTGATCCGATGAAGATCTTCCCGCTTCTCGGAGTCATTCTCAGCCTGGCCCCGGCACGGCCCTGTTTGGCGGGGATCGGCGCCGAACCGTTCGATTTTATTTTCCTAGATGCCGGCGCAAGGCCAGCGGCGCTGGGTGGAGCCTATACGTCCCTGGCGATGGATGCCAACGCTCTGCTCTATAACCCGGCCGGCCTGGCCAGGGTGAATAGCCACGAGACGACGTTCATGCACAACTCCTACCTTCAGGGTATCATCCAGGAGTACGCCGCCTACGCCAGCCCCCGGGGCTGGAGCGTGAATTTTAACTATCTAAGCTTCGGCGACGTGCAGAAGACGACCTTGAGCGACCCGGACGGCTCGGGACTCGGAGAGACAACGCTGACCGACCTGGCTTTCGGCGCAGGTTACGGCCGCGCCCTCACAGAAACGCTCTCTGTCGGAGTTGGCGCAAAATACATCCGCGAGACTATAGATAATGTAACGGCAAAAGGTTTCGCCCTCGATGCGGGCGGACTTTACAGGATCCTTGCGCTGGACGGACTGACACTGGGCCTGGTTTTGCAAAACCTAGGTCCCACTGTGCGTTTCGAAACGAAAAGGGAGGACCTGCCCTTAAACCTGCGTGCCGGCGCGGCCTATTGTTTCAAGGCGTATGGCCATGAGCACCTGCTGGCGCTCGACGTGAACAAAGAGCGCAGCCAAAACGCGCTGGCGGCCGTGGGGGGAGAAACGCGATCCCTGGAACCCCTGGCACTACGTTTTGGATTCAACACGCGCAACGACGCCGGAATCGGAATTACCGCGGGTTTCGGTTATCAATTCAAAGCCGGGAGCATAGACTACGCTTTCGTTCCGATGGGCGACATCGGCAATGCCCACCGTATTTCCATAACTTTCCACTGGGGCAGCATGTAGAAAAGGAGAAAGATCTAATAACGAGCCTAACCCCGATTGCAACATTTGCTTGTTGAAGTTTAAACAAAATGCTACACTAATCATGTCGTAGTTGTGTTGCAACCAAATTTAATTTCGAACCTGGAACAAGAAATATCAGGACCATGCCCTGGGCGTAAGCCCGGGGCTTTGTGTTTTAAGGCGAAAAATAGCGGGTAGTTTGGGGTCAGGGCTTTATTCTTGAATTCTCAGGAATAAGGCCCTGACCCATTTATGAAAGCTCCTATGTGATTGTGTTATAATGGGAAATAAGATGGAAAGTGAAAAAGATAACCTGTGCGAAGAAGACTTGCCGGGCGGGATCTCTCCCCTCGAAGAAAAATTTGAATCCTGGCGGCATAAAATAAGTCTTTTCCTGGGGCCGCTGCTGGCATTGGCGCTTCTGCTGATTCCCATGTCCGGCCTGAGCTCAAACGCCCATACCCTGGCCGCCATTATCGGCTGGGTTGTGGTATGGTGGATCGGCGAGCCCGTGCCCATACCGGTCACCGCGATATTGGGTGCAATTCTTTGCGTACTGGCCGGAGTGAGCGACGCCAGGACCGTGCTGGCTCCTTTTGCCGAGCCTACTATTTTTCTGTTCCTTGGCAGTTTTATCCTGGCCCGGGCTATGAGTGTCCACGCTCTTGACCGGAGGTTTGCCTACGGAATTTTGTCAATGAACTGGATCGGGGACCGGTCCTGGAGAATTTTATTCGCTTTCGGCGCCATCACGGCGTTTATCTCCATGTGGATCAGCAATACGGCCACCACGGCCATGATGCTTCCCATCGGCGTGGGGATAGTAACCGCCATGTCCGGCCTGCTGGAGAAAAAAACCGGCAAAAAAACAGATCCGGCGCGGCTTCGTTTCGCTGCCGCCATGATGCTGATGGCCGCGTACGCCTCCTCGGCCGGGGGCATCGGCACGCCGGTGGGCACCCCGCCCAACCTGATCGGCATAGCCATGATAGAAAAGTTCGCCGGAGTCAAAATACCGTTTTTCCAATGGATGCTGTTCGCTGTGCCCATGCTGCTTGTCATGTACGGCCTGCTTTTCCTTCTGCTTTATTTTTTGCACAAGCCGGAAATGCCGGTGATGGAGGGCGGGAGGGAATTCGTGCGTCTGGAGCTGGCCAAGCTTGGCCCCTGGAGCCGAGGACAAAAAAATTCTCTGGCAGCTTTCCTTATAACGGTCTGCCTCTGGGTCGTACCCGGTTTTCTGGCGATCTTCTGGGGCAGTTCCGCGCAACTGACAAAGCTGTACGGCCAGAGGCTGCCGGAGGCTGTCGCCGCGCTGATCGGCGCGTTTCTGCTTTTTGTTCTGCCGGTGGACTGGAAAAAACGGCAGTTCACTATTTCCTGGCGTCAGGCGGTGGATATTGATTGGGGCACATTGCTTCTTTTTGGCGGCGGTCTGAGCCTGGGCAACCTGATGTTTGAGACCAAACTGGCTGAACATGTCGGTCAGGGGCTTCTGCTGATGTCGGGGGCCGAATCGATGTGGACCATCACTTTCGCGTCCATATTCATCGCCATTGCCGCCAGTGAAACTACTTCCAATACCGCCGCCGCCAATATGGTCGTCCCCGTAGTAATTTCTCTGGCCATGGCCGCGGGCGTAAATCCGGTGCCTCCCGCTTTAGGGGCTATTTTCGGCTGCAGCTGGGGGTTTATGCTGCCGATATCCACCCCGCCGAACGCGATCGTGTATGGGTCAGGGCTGGTGTCAATCACCAAAATGATCCGGGCCGGATTGCTCTTTGACCTGATGGGGGGATTAGTTATTTGGGCTGTATTGCGCCTGCTGCTTCCTCTGGTCGGATTGGCCTGACCGGAGCGATCAGGGTCTGTCTTTCTGGTTTGGGAATCCTATTCTAATGTCGTCCTGCTGATTTATCTTTTTATTCCCCTGACGGCGGTGAACTTTTCCTTTCCTTTATTAAGACAAAAACCACGCCGCTGATGCCGGCCAACATTAGCACAAGATAGCCCACAACTTGATAGCTTAATTGGGAGATTTGAAATCCGTCGTCAGGCGTGCTTGCGCTCTGTATGTAAGATTTTATAGCTATTACTCCTGCAAATGCCGTTATCAGTGAGACTAAGCCGATAATAAATCTGCCGATTTGCCACAGGGAACCAGTGAATCCCCTTCTAATCCTTATGTATATCGCAATAGCGCATACCAAGATTAATATTGCAAATGATCCCAGGCTTTTAGGATTTACGCCATCCGGAGCCTTAGTAAAAAGGTCTCGGCTCCAAACAACGAAACCACCGACTATCATTGTTAATACCAGGTCTGTTATAGAGATGCCCATGTCTGACATTATTACAGATGTTGCTTGAGAAGTCAAAAGCGGAGATGGGACCCTGTGATCACGCTCTTGCCGGGGTAATATTGGCAAAGCGGGGGCGGCATTTAATAGAATATCAGCCGTCAGGGAAACAGGGGGATCGAAAGCCGGTTATGACGAAAAATAATTACACGATCAGAACCATGACTCGCCGGGAAGTCGGTATAGCTGTTGATTGGGCCGCGGCCGAGGGCTGGAATCCTGGTTTGTATGATGCGGATTCCTTTTACGCCGCCGACCCGAACGGTTTTCTTGTCGGATCGATCGGAGACGAACCTGTCTCTACTATATCAGTAGTGAAATACGGAGATTCTTTCGGCTTTCTGGGATTGTACATCGTTAAACCCGGGTATCGCGGCAAAGGCTACGGCATTCAGATATGGAACGCGGGCCTCGCGCGGCTTAAGGGGCGCGTTATCGGCCTGGACGGGGTGCTGGCGCAGCAGGGGAAATACGCGAAGTCAGGTTTTGAATTGGCGTATCGAAATGTCCGATACCAGGGAACCGGCGGGGGACATTCCCCGGCTGATCCGGCTGTCGTCCGGTTATCCGCGCTTCCTTTTGACGATATCCGCGCTTATGATAAGCCGTTTTTCCCGGACGAGCGTGCGCAATTTCTGAAGTCCTGGATCGATCAGCCGCAAAGCGCGGCGCTGGGTATATTGCGGGACCGCAAGCTGGCGGGCTACGGGGTCTTGCGCGTTTGCCGCTCGGGATATAAAGTGGGTCCGCTATTCGCGGACAGTCCGGAGTTCGCGGAGCGCCTATTCTTAGCTTTGAAGGCGAAAGCTCCGGCAGGCTCCCCTATTTTTCTGGATATTCCGGAAGTGAATCCAGCGGCAGTGGATCTGGTGAAGAGACATAATATGAGCGCCGCATTCGAGACGGCCCGCATGTACGCGGGGAAAATATCAGATATGCCCATGGATCGGCTGTTCGGCGTGACGACTTTTGAGCTTGGATGATGATATTACATATTGAAGTGTCGTCTGTTTCGGGGTTTGATTTATGAATAACAAATACATAATGGCGCTGGATCAGGGAACGACCAGTTCGCGCGCTATCCTGTTCGATAAATCGGGCAAGGTCGTTGGCGCGGTCCAACGGGAATTTACGCAGATCTATCCCAAGCCCGGTTGGGTCGAGCATGACCCGATGGAAATCTGGGCTACCCAGAGCGGCGTTGCTCGCTCCGTGCTTGAGAAGCTGGGCGTCAGTGCCGCAGAAGTCGCCGCCATCGGCATAACAAATCAGCGCGAAACGACCATCGTCTGGGAAAAGGCCACCGGCAAACCCGTATATAACGCCATAGTATGGCAGTGCCGCCGCACTGCAGGGATCTGCGACGAACTCAAAAAAAACGGTTTTGAGAGCTACATCCGCGAGAACACCGGCCTGGTAGTGGACGCTTACTTCTCCGGCACCAAAATAAAATGGATACTTGACAATGTGCGGGGCGCCCGCGAGCGAGCCCGAAAGGGCGAGCTGCTCTTTGGCAACGTCGACACCTGGCTGATATGGAACCTCACCCGCGGCAAAGCACACATCACCGATTATTCCAACGCCTCCCGCACAATGCTCTTCAACATTAAGGAACTGAAGTGGGATAAGAAGATATTGGACGAGATGGATATTCCCGCCTGTATGCTGCCGGAAGTGAAGCCGTCCAGCTGCGTCTACGGGCACACCGATCCCCTGATCTTTAAAGGCGCCGCGATACCCATAGCGGGCGACGCGGGCGACCAACAGGCGGCTCTCTTCGGGCAAGCCTGCTTCAGCGAGGGAATGGCTAAGAATACTTACGGCACAGGCTGCTTTATGCTCATGAACACGGGCACCGCGCGGGTCACTTCCGGGCACGGCCTGCTGACGACCATCGCCTGGGGCGTGGATGGACGGGTTGAATACGCCTTGGAGGGCAGCATATTCGTGGCCGGAGCCGCAGTGCAGTGGCTGCGGGATGAAATGAAGCTCATCGACAACGCCGCACAGTCGGAGGAGTTTGCCGCTGCTGTCCCGGATACGCACGGCGTGTATGTGGTGCCCGGCTTCGCCGGCCTTGGTGCGCCCTATTGGGATATGTACGCCCGGGGCGTCATTGTTGGCCTCACCCGCGGCGCAGGCCGGAATCATGTGGTCCGCGCAACGCTGGAAGCCATCGCCTATCAGACCCGCGATGTGCTGGAAGCCATGGAGCAGGATTCCGGTATCAAGCTGAAAGTTCTCAGGGTGGACGGCGGCGCCGTAGTTAACAATTTCCTGATGCAGTTTCAATCCGATATTCTTGGCGTTCCCATTGATCGCCCAAAGGTTACGGAGACGACGGCGCTGGGCGCGGCCCTGCTCGCGGGCCTCGCGGTGGGATTCTGGACGAGCCGCGGCGAGATAGCCGCAAAATTGGCCGTGGAGCGCAGCTTCAGGCCGGCCATGGATGCCGGGACGCGCGAAAAAAACTATAGGGGATGGAAGCGGGCCGTGGAACGCGCGATGAAATGGGAAGAATGACCACAAGGACGCCAGGATCCTTCACCTGAGCGGAGATTCGTGAATACGGATTTTTACCGGCGCGTATTTTGGTATTATGAAGGTATGGCGGATGCGCGACTGGTAAGAGGCCGGCGTTAAAGGCTTTGGTGATCAACCAACGCCTATCTGGGGAAATAGGAGATATTATATGGCAAACTTAAATAAGGTCATGCTTATCGGTCGTCTGACCCGCGACCCGGAAATAAAAGAATTCAGCAACGGCGGAAAGGTGGCCAACATCGGCTTCGCCGTGAGCAATCGCCGCAAAAACCAGCAAAGCGGACAGTGGGAAGAAGTTCCGGTATGGGTGGATTTAAAAGCGTTCAATCGCGAATCCGGCCGGAAGCTGGCCGACCTTGTGGAAAAAAGCCTGCGCAAGGGCCATCAGGTCTATGTCGAAGGGCATCTTGTCCTTGAAGAATGGGCCGGGAAGGAAGACGGTAAAAAACAATCTAAAATGGTCGTCTACGTGGATGAGCTTGAGTTCCTGGAAAAGCGCGAGGGCGGAGCTGCCGGCGGTTCGGAAACAAAGGAGCGCGCGACCTCCAAGGCTCCCAAATCCAGCGGGGAAGGCATAGAAGATATTCCGTTCTAAATAGTCGGACGGGCCTGGCTAAAAAATCCGCTCCAACCGTTTCCGGGGGGAGCGGATTTTTTTAAACCGCGGCTTTCAGCCTGGCTATGCGTTCTTCAAGCGGCGGATGTGTGGCGAACAGCGAAAATAAACCTTTTGGTTTGCCAGAGATCTTAAGGGTGGCCAGGGATTCCTTATTGGTGAGGTCCGCGTAAGCTACCGTCCGCTGTAAGCCTTCAAGGGCGTTTATCATCTTGTCGCGGCCGGCCAGTCGCGCTCCGCCCTCGTCGGCGCGGTATTCGCGCCGGCGCGAGAAAGCGGACACCACCACCATGCCTAATACGCTTAACGACATTTCCAATAGGAAAATAACCAGATAACTCGGGGCCGAGCTGCTCTCGGAGTCCCTGCCGCGGTTCGCCAGGAAGAAAGCTATCACCCGCGCCAGAAACATGACGAAAGCGTTTATGATGCCCTGCACCAGCGTCATTGTGACCATGTCGCCGTTGGCTACATGCGCGATTTCGTGGGAGAGCACGCCTTCCAGCTGCGCACGGTCCATGCGCTCAAGCAGGCCGGCCGACACCGCGACCAGCGCCCGGCTCTTGGTAGGTCCGGTGGCGAAAGCGTTGACCTCGGGACTCGGGTAATAACCGACCTGGGGCATTTTTGGCAGACCGGCGGCCTGCGCCAGGTTATGAACCATTCTCACCAGTTCCGCCAGTTCAGGCTCGCGCGTATCCGGGTCTATTACTACGACGCCCATCATCCACTTGGCCATCACACGTGAAAGAGAGAGAGAGATGAAAGCTCCGCCCATGCCCCATACTAGGCAGAATGTCATAAGCGCCTGGTAATCTATGCCGCGCGCGCTGAAATAATTTCCTACGCCCAGCAGGCGCATTGTGACCGATAATGTCGCCAGGATAAGGATGTTTACCGCGAGGAAGAGAAAAATTCTTTTGCCCATTCTGAACATATTGCCTCCTTAAAATCACATCTCCGCTATATTTTACCAAAACTGCGCTTATTAAACGCCGGCGTATTTTTGCTATTATAGGGTAGAGGATAGGGGATACGGAGGAATAATTGTGAAAAATAAAACATACATGATCGTGGCTGCGCTGCTGCTGGCTGGCGCCGCAAACGGCTACTGCGGCGGTAAAAAAATAATCTGCGTTATGGATCTTGAGGATAAGTCCAACCAGCACGGGGACTGGCAAAATATCGGCACGGGCGTGGGAGAGATGATGGTCACGGCTCTGTCCGAGACCAAAAAATATACTTTAATAGAGCGTGCAAAACTTGAAGCGGTGATCGCGGAACAAAAATTGGGGGCTTCGGGAGCGGTGACGGCCCAGACGGCCGCTAAGATAGGCCGCCTGTTGGGCGCGCAGTATATCATAACCGGCGCGGTAACAGAGTTCGGCATAAAAGATTCAAAAATAGGCATCGGCGGTCTTGAGAAGGTCCTGCCATTCGGCGGGGGAGCCAAGATTTCAAAGACCAAAGCCCGCGTGGTGATAGACGTTCGCGCTATAGACACGACTTCCGGTCAGATCGCTGCCGCCGCCAAAGGGGAGGGGGAGAAGTCCAGCGCGGAGTTTTCCGGCAATCTCAGTATAGCCCCCAGCTTCGATTTCGGAAAGGAAGGCTTTGACGAGACGATCCTTGGCAAGGCGGCCCGCAAAGCGATAGATACCGTGGCTATCGAGCTGGGCAAGAAGTTTGACGAAGACGGCGGAGTCTCGGTTAAAATTATAAAAGTAACCGGTAAGCAGATCTATATCAATTCCGGAGGCGGCAACGGAGAAAAAGAGGGCCGCGTCTATGGGATTTACCGGATGGGTGAGGAAATGACCGACCCGGACACTGGCGAATCGCTTGGTTCCGAAGAGGAAAAGATCGGCACCGCAAAGGTAGTTAAGGTCAGTCCCAAATTCTCCATAGCCGAAACTAAGGTTTCAGATGTCAAAAAAACCGATATACTCAAAGAAGTAAAATAGCGGTTATGGAGTTCTAAAAGTAAAACCCGGGGCCTGCGCTCCGGGTTTTTTATCATGAAAGGTCTTCGTAAACGCTTATTCACAGTAAAAATCATGTTCGGCAAAAGTGTTTAAAGTGATGCTGTAATCCTTTCTAAGCTGTCGGACTATATCCGGCAGCGTCTTTTTATCAGTGCGCCGGTGATAGGCTGAAAAAGACAGTACTGGTTTGTGTTCCCTTATCAGATCTGCGGCCCCAAGCAGGACGTTCCCTTCATAGCCTTCCACATCCATCTTGATGAGATCCACTTTTCGCCTGATAACATAATCCAGTGTCAGAACTTTCACTTTGCGCTCAGCCTCATAAACTAAGCCGACGTTTACGCCTGCATTTCCTTCGGCTATCATCGCCGATCCCTCGCCCCTGGTGCAGTATTTTATCTTAGCGGTGCCCTGCTTCGCGCCCAACGCGGCATTTACTAACGAAACGACTTTTTCCAGGCGGTTGGCGGCGATATTGTTTTTAAGGATCGCGTAAGTTTCCCTGACAGGCTCAAAAGCGTAGATCTTTCCGGCCCCGCGGGCGCAGGCGTATAACGAGAACAGGCCTATATTGGCGCCGGCATCCACCACCACCGCGTTTTTAAAATTTTCAAAGTTATACTGGTTTTCCTTTATTATCCCGTTCAGATCGCACAGGAAGTTCCCGATATCCGCCGGAACGCCGATCGAAAAACTGCGGCCGTTCCATAATGTTATTTCGGCCGTTACGGGTTCCAGACCCAGTATTTTCTTAATACCCTTATCGTGCAGCTTCTGCGCCAGGCGCCCGCTGGCGGGTCCGGCACCCGGAGTCGCGACAGTTATGCGGGAGAGACGTGTTTTTAAGCGCAGGACGGTTTTGAGCGCCGAGTTGTCCAGTCCTTTCCCGGAGCCTTTGCTGTCGCGAAAAAATATTCTGATCTTACGTCCGCACCTGTCTGTGATATTGGGCATATGTATATCCGGATGTTACTGTATTATAGCGGTAGTGCTATGGTCATGGCAACTCCGGCCCCGCCTTAGCGGCGTACGGATAAATTTGCTATTATTTAAACGGGATATAGAAAGGGAGCCTGATGATCATGGCGCCCTGTGACACAGTACATTAAGGAGACCGAGAATTATGAAAAAAACAGTTCTGCTAAGCTTGATGCTCATCATTCCTGCCATCGCCATGGCGGAGGAGAAACCTATGACCGAAGACCAGAAAACGCTGTATTTCCTTGGGCACAATGTGCTTTCCAGGAATCTTAAGCAGTTTGATTTTCAGCCCGAAGAGTCCAAATACATACTTATGGGCCTTACCGATTCGCTTAACAGCATTCCCAGTAAAGTGGATGAGTCCTACGGCCCCAAAATTAACGAACTGATCGGCAAGAAGCAGGCCGCTATTTCCCAGAAAGAAAAAGAGAAAGGCCGGACCTTCCTTGAAAAGATGGCTAAAGAAAAGGACGCCAAAAAACTTCCCAGCGGCGTGATATACATCCCTATGAAAGAAGGAACCGGCGCCAGCCCCAAGGCCACAGATATGGTAAAAGTCCATTATCACGGCACTTTCCCGGACGGCAAAGTGTTCGACAGCTCAGTGGACCGCAAGACGCCGGCGGAATTCCCGCTCAACGGCGTTATTCCCTGCTGGACCGAAGGCGTGCAGAAGCTGAAAGTGGGCGGCAAGGCTAAGCTTGTTTGTCCCTCTGATACCGCCTACGGAGACCAGGGAATGCCCGGTGCAATTCCCGGCGGAGCCACTCTGGTGTTCGAGGTCGAACTGCTGGAGATCGTGAAGCCTGAGGCCCCCGCGGCGAATATGCCTGTTCCGGCGGCCCAGATAAAGGCCGAAGCTAAACCTGCCGTGAAAGGCGCGAAGTAATACGGGAGGGCTCGGTAAATTTACGGGGAGCGGAAAATATCCGCTCCCCGTCTTTTATTGTATCGTGCCGGAGGTTGTTACGTTATTTGCCAAGTCCGGGAATATCTCCGCATTTAGGCTTGATCAGAACGGACAGGAGGATGGACAAGGCTAGAATGCTCAGGACTACGCATAGAGAAAGGAGCGCCGGAATATGCGCAAAGTCGGAGGCCAGCATCTTGATCCCCACGTAAAAGAGAATGATCGAGATGCCGGTCTTAAGGAAACGGAAAGAGTCCATGATGGCGGCCAGGAAAAAATAAAGTGAGCGCAGGCCCACCACAGCGAACACATTGGAAGTGTAAACTATGAACGGCTCTTTTGAAATAGCCAGCACCGCCGGGATCGAGTCGACCGCGAATATCAGGTCCGTGGTCTCGATGACCAGCAGCGTAGCGAAAAGGGAAGTGGCGTACCAAACTTCCTTTTTTGTGAAAAAATCTCCGGTTCCGGCGGTCATGTCCAGCGGCATGACCCTGGCTAACAGCTTAAGCATCGGGTTTTTCCCGGGGTCCGTGGCCTCGTCTTTCTGCAGAAACATCTTGACCGCGGTGAATATCAGGATGGCTCCGAAAATATAGATAATCCAGCCGAAGGCGTTTATCAGCCCCACGCCGGCGAAGATCAACACCAGACGCATAGCGACCGCACCCAGTATCCCCCATGTCAGTATCTTCGGCTGATACTTTTTTGGCACGTTAAAATACGCGAAGATAATAATAAACACGAACATATTATCCATTGACAGCGAATACTCTATGACGTAGGCCGTGAAAAACTCCAGCATGCGTTCATGGCCCAGCATGTAGCCGGTCAAACAGCCGAAAACAGTCGCGATTAATACCCAGAAGGCGCAGAGCGTAAGAGCTTCTTTCCGGGAAATCTCGTGGGCTCTTCCGGATGAGATCCGTATGTCCGCGACGAAAAGCGATACGGCGGTGACCGCGAATATTATCCACATTATTTCAAGGCTGGTCATGTGTAAATTATACCTAATAATTACGGGTCCGGCCGGGGCTCTGCGCGGGCGGTATATCCGCTGCTTATCAGTCCGGGTGGTTGCCGGCGAACAGGTGCGCCTTGCAATTAGGAATTCATATAGTCTAAAATTAAGTAATAATTTTGCCGGGAGGTTATATGGAAAAAACATTTGACATTGTGCTTCTGCTGGCCCTGCCCGCATCAGGCAAATCCGAAGTGCGGCGTTTTCTGGCTAATATAGAGCCCGAACGGCTTAAGAAAGAATTTCACATAGGTTCCAACCTGCAGTTGGACGACTTCCCTTATGTGCACATGATGCGTCGTATAGACGATGAACTGGTGAAGCTTGGCTATATCCGCATATTCTTTAAGGCGGGTGACAGACCTTTTCAGAATACGAAGGACTGGGGTACGCTGATACACCTGCTCAATGAAGATTATCGCGACCTGATCAAAAGGAATGTCGTAAAAGCCGATTCCGCCGGTGATCTTCTGATGCGCCGCATTGACAAGGCCGGAGAGAAGGCGGGGATAGCTACGCGACTTGCCGGTCTTAATAAGACAGTCCGGGCCGTGGTGGCAGCCGCCCTTGAGAAAGAGGCTCGCGCCATGCTTGATGAGAAGCATGCGGCCTATCCCGAATCCCTTGAGGGGAAGACCATAGTCATAGAAGCCGCCCGTGGCGGTCCCGACGGTTCCGCCTATCCGCTGCCGGCACCGCTCGGCTACCAATACTCTCTGGGTGAAATGGACCCCGAGATCCTTAAGCGCGCCGTTATCCTTTATGTCTGGGTTACTCCCGAAGAAAGCCGCCGCAAGAATACGGCCCGCACCAACCCGAACGATCCGGGCTCAATATTGCATCACGGTGTGCCTATGGAAGTCATGCTCAACGACTACGGCTGTGATGATATGGACTATCTTGAGCGAAACTCCGAAGTGCCGGGCACCATCACCGTGACCTCTGCAGGTCAGAAGTTTCATATCCCTGTGGGCCGCTTCGACAACCGCGTGGATAAAACCAGTTTTCTGCGCGTTGAAAAGAAGGATTGGGATTCCGGGATGGTCGCTGAGGTGACCAGAGGCATTAAGTCAGCCACCGATAAACTGTTCTCGCTGTCCGCGGGAGCGCGCAAGTAAATATCGCGGGTGAAAAAAGGCCGTCCGCGTCACGCGGACGGCCTTTTCTTTGCGAACTGACGTGCTGAAAGTTCAGAGGGGCGGCGTATTAAGTATTTTTTGGGCAACCGATTCGCGGGGTACGGCGGTTGCGACCTTGCAGGACCCGCAGGAGTAAGGAGAACGCAAAAATGACTAATGTGCTGGAAGGTTTTGTGGCTGTGGAGGGAGGAAGAACATGGTATCGTGTTGTTGGGGCGGAAAAAAAGGGGATTCCCCTGATCGCCCTGCATGGCGGCCCCGGCCTTAATCACGAATGCCTTAAACCTCTGGAAGCTCTAGCCGATGAACGCCCCGTGATTTTTTATGACCAGCTGGGCGGAGGCAATTCTCCTGCGTCCGACGATCCGCAGCTTTGGACCATTGAGAATTTTGTTGAGGAGCTTGCGCGGGTGCGCGTCGCGCTTGGGCTGGAAAAAGTTTTCATACTCGGCCAGTCATGGGGGACGATGCTGGCCGTTGATTATATGCTGACACGCAAGCCTGATGGAGTAGCCGGCATGATACTCTCCGGTCCTTGTCTCAGCGCGGCTCAATGGGCGGACGACCAGAAAGTTTATATTGAGGAACTGCCGGAGGATATTCGGAAAATAATAGCGCAAAGTGAAGCTTCCGGAGATTTTACTTCTCAAAATTATCAGAATGCGATGCTTTCGTTCTACAAGCTTCATGTCTGCCGGCTCGATCCATGGCCGGAATTTCTAAGCAAAAGTATCGAAAAATTAAAATTCGCGATCTACCTGCACATGTGGGGGCCGAGCGAATTCACCGTAACGGGCACGCTGAAAGGTTACGACAGGGTGGGCAGACTCGGAGAAATACAAACCCCCGTGCTTTTCACTTGCGGAAGGTTTGATGAAGCTTCCCCGGCCGCAACGGCCCTATATCATCACGCCTTGCCGTGTTCGGAAATGCGAATTTTTGAAAATGCGTCTCATTCCCACCATATTGAAAGCGAGGATGAGTACATGCTCGCGGTGCGTGACTTCATCAAAAGGCAAGAAACGAAAATAAATAGAAATCCGTAGAAGCGTTGTTTGCAACAATGCTGAAGTGATTTTGAAAGTCCGCCTTAATTTACTAATATATAATGATTAAGGCGCCGAGGTAGCTCAACGGTAGAGCAACCCCCCCAAGCTTGGGGGGGTAGGTTTGTGGGTCGCAGCCTTGGGCTGGACGCCCGCTGAAACAGAGCGCGATTCCTGTAGATCTTTTTGAGTATGGCGCCGAGGTAGCTCAACGGTAGAGCAATCGCTTCGTAAGCGATAGGTTGTGGGTTCAAATCCCATCCTCGGCTGTTTTAAGTAAAAGATTTGAAGCCCGCTCCCGCGCATCCGGTGGATGAAAAGGCCGCAGTAGCGGCCGTCAGCGGGAGAGGCCGGCTGTGGATGAGCGAACGGGAGTGAGCGAGGGAGCAGAAATCCCATTCTCGGCTAAATAGTCTTTTGCGGTTCAAAAGATTACGCCATAAGTTTTAAGTCATATGTCGTAGGTTTTTAAGGAGTTGTTTTTAAATTCTGCGTATGGCCTACAACATAAGGCCTACGGCAATAGATGTTCCCTTCAGCTTATGTCCAAAAAAAATTATCCCCAGCTTCCGGAATTCTCTGATATACATTTCGCTCCGGGTGTGGCTTTTGCCAGAAAAGCGATTTGGTGGGGGATTCCGCTTCTCTATCTGCTGATATCAGATTCTTTTTATCTGCGAACCTATGATTCCGCGCAGGTGAAGATCACGCTGCTTCAGATGGGGGGGTTTTCCCTGGCGGGGTTATGGGTGTCCCTGCTTGTGCTTGAAGGGCGCAAGGCCTTTAGAAAGGAAGATTTTGTATTCCTGGCTCCGTTTTTCGCTTACCTTATCTACGTCCTTATTTCGTTTTGCCACGCTCCTTACAAGGGGGCGAGCGTGGACGATCTTGTCCGATACGTCCTTTATATGTCGGTCTCGCTCATCGTTCTCCGTGAATTTAACGAGAGCGCCATCAATCGCCTGACCCGGGTGCTGATTGTGGCCGCTTATATTGCGGTACTTTACGGTTTTGTGCAGTTCCTGGACTCGCGCTGCTTCCCGCCGAAGGAGATGGGGCCTGGCATAGATCCTTTCATCTGGCGCCAGGCCTTTGGCCCCCGGATATTCTCCACCTATGGGAACCCTAATTTTTTCGGGAATTTCTTAGTCCTGATACTCCCGATAGTGGTCACGCAGTATCTCAAGAGTCGTTCTGTTTACCTTATTCCGCTTATCTTGCTTGATCTCCTCTGCCTTTATGGTACCGACACTAAAGGCGCCTGGATAGGTTTTGGCATATCAACCTGCGTATTCGCGGCGATCTACGTCTATTTCTTCACACAACTGGACCGCAAGAAACTTCTGAAGACCTTTTTAGCGCTCGCCGCCGCGGCTCTCGTGGCGGTGGCCTCGGTGCTGGTTTACGCGCTGCGAAGTCCGACCTCCGTCCCTTTCCGTATTGCGACCTGGATTTCCACCTGGGAAATGGTCGAGACACATCCTCTTATCGGCACCGGCGTGGGCAGTTTTAAGGTTATCTACCCGACTTACCGCCGGCCTATCATCTTCCATCTTGAAGGGAAACACAACACGGAAACCGACCACGCCGAACAAGAGCACCTGGAACAATTAATGGACAACGGCCTTATAGGCTTTGGCATCTACTTGTGGCTTATCATTTTCGTCACCTTGGTGGGGCTGCGGGGGCTTAATTCCATGACCGAAACACTCAAGGGGAACCGCCCTCCGCCCGTAGCCTACGACCTTCTGGGATATCTGACCGCGCTCCTGGGCATGCTTTTTCATAATTTCACCGATGTCAGCATGCGATTCGTATCCTCCGGCATCTTCCTGGGACTCTTGCCGGGGGTTATCGTGAACCTCGCCCGCGGTCAGGCTATCTGGGAACTCCATTATAAAGAGGACAAATCCGAGAGCGCGCAAAAATCGGAAGGCGGTTCCGGTTTCTATGTCTATTCCCTCTGGGCGCTCAGGGCCGCCGCTACGGCCGGAGTTCTTTACCTCGCTTTCCTCCTGATACGGGAATTTTCGGAACTGCAGGGGCCTCTCAGCGGGTATGCCATGGGTGGGGAGATACTCCAGTGGTGGGTGTCCTGGCTCGCCATGCTGGCCATAACACTGGGCCTTGCCTACTCGTTCATCCACATCAATCTTAAAGGCTTGTCGCGCGCTGTTCCGTTGGTCGCTCTGGTCACGCTGCTGCCCGTTTATTATTTCTGGGGCTGGTTTAAAGGCGACGTCTATCACAATATGGCGATATTCTTTTCCAAGCAAGGCAAGTGGGAAGACGCCATAAGCTACTATAAGCGCGTCAACCACTTTAACCCGTATTTTATAATGCCCTATTACTTTGTCGGCAATGTTTTCAACGACCGTTTTAATATGGAGCGGCAGTACCGTAAGGATTGGGGTGATGAAAACGAGATCCCGCGCACTGATTTCGACCGGGCCATGGCCGCGTATGAAACAGTGCGCTCTATCGCTCCCAACTATGTGCAGATGCATCATCAGGTGGGCACGCTTTACATGAAGATGCATGATTATTACATGAGCCAGGGCAAGCCCGATGAGGCCGCTCAATTCTTTGATAAAGCCATGGCCCGCCTGAACCTATACGAAAATATCGACCCTGTTTATGCCCCTAATTACTACAGGAAGGCGCAGATCTATGTCGCAAAGCGGGACTACCCCGCAGCGGAGCGGGAGTACCTTAATAACATAAACGCCTGGAAATGCTATCGTCCGGGACATCGGCATGAGACTCCTGAAGGTTACACCTATCTGGGCAATATCGAATACGCCCTTGGAAAATTTAAGGAAGCGTTTGACGCGTATGGCAAAGCGCTTTCCCTGAACCCTGAAGCCCAGCCGGCTAAAAATCAGTACGCGGTCCTTAAGCAGAAATTTGGCTTCAGCACCCGGGTGGAACCCGAAAAAGTCAAGTAGATAATGCCACAAAACCCTGAAAAAACCGAAACAATGGACAGGTATTTGCTCACAATGTCCCTTGTGATTTCTTTTTTCGTTTCGCCTCTGCTGTTCTTCACCGATCTGACGCGCAATCCCTATTATCTGCAGATAACTCTTTTAAATATATCCCTCCTCTGCGGTGGCGCAGTGCTGATAGCGGCCGCGATCAGAAGGAAGGCCTGGAATTTCCCTCCAAATATCCTTTATGGTCCGCTAGCCGCGCTGCTTATTGCCATGGCGCTAAGTTTCGCGCGGGCTTACTTTGCGCATGCCGCTTTTTTTCGCCCCTCAATACTCAGTGAGTTTACCCGCGCCGGAATGTTTATGGTCGTAAATTGCGCGCTGGTATTCATGCTGACCCAGAAGGTTCCGTTCGACTCCGAGCCACAGCGCAAGTCGACATACGGCTGGATGGCTCTCATTCTGTTATGGGGGGGGCTATGGTTCCTGTTCCAGGACCTGAGAGCTCCGGTGGCCGGCGATAGCCTGATTTCCCGCTTCTGGGACCCCTATGGCGGATTTCTCTGGCTGGCCGGGGTGGCAACAGCCTGGTATCTGGTGCGATATTTTAACCAGGAGGATTTTCTGCATCTGGCCATGGCGGTTGGCGCAATAGCCTCCTGCTACGGCATCCTGCAATATTTCCGCGTGGAACTGATCTGGGATAAAATATTGACACCCTACGGCAACCGCTCTGTGTCCACTTTCGGCAATCCTAATTTCATCTCCTCCTATGTCGTGATGCTCAGCCCTTTTGCGGCGTCTTACCTTATATCAGCCAGGAAAGCGTCACACCGGTTTTTTTATGGGTTCGTGTTCATCTCCTATCTGGCTATGTTGATGGCCAGTCTGACCAGGTCATCCTGGATAGGCGAGTTTGTCGCTTTTGCGTTTCTATTTCCTTTCCCCGCGGTAAGGCGGAAATTTTCCGATAACAAAAACTTCCTTAATTCTTTTTTTGCCGCGGCCCTTATCCTGCTGGTACTCTGGCCAAGCCAGTCTCTTGTGCCTTCAGGCGGATTCTGGTATATAAGCTCCGGGATCTGTTTTCTGTTCTCTCTTGGCGCGGTGCGGCGGAAGTTTTGCGCGAATAAAAAGTTCCTGCTGCCATTGTTCGCGGCCGTAATTCTTCTGTTCGTGATTTGGCGTCCCGAACCTCTCAAGCCTTCGGGCGGATTTTGGGATCTCCGTTCAGCGCTTTTTGAAAGGGTTTCGGAGGGTTCTCCTAAAATAAATTCTATAGACGCCCTTTCTTTATCCGTGCGCGGCGCAAACGTCTACTCTTCTTTTCATCAGCGTCTGCTTATTTGGACTTCGGCCTGGCAGATGGGGCTTGAAAGCCCGATGTTAGGCAAGGGTTGGGGACTCTTTGAAAACTTTTACCCTTTCTATCAGGTCGGTTTACTTTTAAATTTCGACAGCATAAGGAACCTGCGAACTCACGCCAATAACGCTCACAACGAAATCCTGGAGATGTTCTCTCAGACCGGTTTGGTGGGCCTGGGAGTATATGTCTGGCTATTCGCGGTTCTTTGCGCGGCCTTCTTCCGATATTACCGGCGCTCCGGCCCGGAAGAGCGTTTCTGGACTTTACCGTTCGCGGCGGCCCTTCTGGGGATGCTCGCGGACAATATGTTTAATGTATCGCTGCATTTCGCGGTTCCGGCGTTGCTTTTCTGGTGGCTTATCGGCGCGCTTTCCAAGAAACTTTCCGGATCGCGTGAAGCAGGCGGAATTTCGTGGACGAGACCCGCCGCCGGAGTTGCTGCCGCATGCCTGCTCCTGCTTTTTTGCGCGGGAGGCGTCTGGTGCTGGTCTGCGCAGTTCATGCGCGAGGTTCATTATTTCCGCGGGTTTAAAAGTATGCGCAGGAGCGATTTCAGCGGGGCGGCGGCTGAGTTGAGGAAAGCGTACGACAGTCATGGCCGCGAAGTGAATAATAACTACGAGCTGGCCAACGCCTATGTGCGGGCCGGAGACCTGAACTCCGCTAAATGGGCCTACGGCGAGGCTCTGAAATCCAACGCCGGATATGATGAGATATATTTCAACATGGCGATAGTGGAGAAGCGGCTTGGTGAGATGGACTCGGCGCTATCCCACCTGAAAGTTTCCGCGTTTATAAACCCTTTGAGCGCAGCCACATATAATGTGATGGCGGAGATATACGTGAAAGCCGGAGCCCGCTCCGCCCAAGAGGCAAAAGAGATTTTTGAGCCGGCCGCGAAGATATTCCCCGGGGATTCCGCCATTTTAAATAACCTCGGATACTTCTACACCATGCTTAAGGATTACCGATCCGCAAAAGACATGTACGGGCGGGGTGTCCGGGCTAATCCCGGAGACTCGATGACGGCCCAGAACCTCATCGGGGTGGCCGCGCAACTTGGACTAAGGAACGACCCTGATGTGGTGTGGTTAAGGAAGTACCAGGAGGTCCAGGGGCTACTGGCAGCCAACGACGCTTCCGCTTCAGCCAGGGCTGCGGCGGATACGCTGATCGGGCTTGACCCTGAAAATATCAATTCTCTGGCTTTGCGGGCCAAACTGAATTTTAAGGCGGGCGATATGGAAAACGCGAAGCGGGATCTTATTAAGGTTCTGAACTATAAACCTGCTGACTCGGGCGCGCACTATGGTCTGGCGGTGATATACGAGAAAGCGGGGGATTTTAAATCCGCCAGAAGAGAATGGGAGGCGCTGCTTCAGGCCGAGCCCGGCAATGCATCAGCCGCCGGGCATCTTAGCAACCTGCCGCGTTAGAAGAGCGGAAATGAGAGTCGTGGGTAATATTTGCGTAACAATCCCGTAATATTTAGGTAAATATAAAGATGTTCAATATGAATGGATTTGAGCGTATGCGATTCAGGATTACGGATTTAAGCCGGTAAGTATAGGGTCTGGCATCCGGGAGTTTAATCTGCAGTTTAAGTGTTCGATGTTCAAACGCTGTATCCGTCGGTTTGCGTTATCGGGAGCAATACAATGAAAAAAAATTCAATTTTCAGATTTAGAACCTCCGCGGCCATTGTCGCCGCATTCCTGTTGTTGGGAGGGAATCTTTCCCGGCTTAACGGCCAAGCGGGCTCCGACGCTGGCGGGCTTACCCGTTCCATGGAGCAGGCTATAAGGCTGTATCACGAGGGGAATGATAATGATGCTATGGACCGCTTTATGGATATTCTGGTAAGAGGCACGCCTTCTGAAAAATCCCTCGCTAACGATTATATTTCCAAGATCACATTACGCATGAATACCGGAGTAAAAACCGTCAAAGACCCGGGATTGGACGTCGGGACCATAAAAGAAGCGGGGGGGAGCATACAGGCGCCTGTCCAGACACAGCAGTCAGCCAGGCTTGATCAAACTCCCTCGGAGGAGGAGGCTTTAGCCCAGGACGAGCCTCAGGCCAGAAAGGAACGCGTCACCAGCCGAATAAACGAAAAGATGATAGAAATGCGGCGGACGATTCTTCTGGAACTGGATAAATCCAGCGCCGTCAAGATATACATGGGTGATTCTATGCCCAAAGCTATCACCATCAACTCCCAGTATTTTTTCACCAACGAAACCGTGTTCAAGGCGAATGCGGCCGCCGACCTCTCGAATCTGGCAGGACTAATTTTCACTCTCGGCAAGGCGAACATTCTGATCCTGCCTGAGGGTACGGTGGAAGCGGATGTAAAGATCCGGAGCATCAGGCAGGCTATAGCACTTAACTCTTATCTGGTTTCGAGGGGTATTTCGCAATCCCGCATTGATCTGAATCTGACGGGTGCGGATGTTAAATTCCCAAAAGAACTGACCAGTGTCAGCGGTATGGTGATCCTTTTTAACTACGACAGGGTCCCCAAACTTATGGAAAGCTCTGATGCGCAATCAAAAGGACCCAAGGTCTCCCTTGGCATCTATCCTACGGCCATATCCGTACAGAAGAACGAGGGCGCCCTTGTTGAATTTTCAGTGTTCGAATCTCCCGTCGGCAAACCCTCGTGGAAATTTGAGATATTCTCAGTGCAGCCGGATAATTCGATCATTTCGCTGCAGAAAATGGAGGGGTATGGTCCGCAGTATAATCAGAGCTACTGGAACGGACGCAAGAATTTTTTCGGCACCGCCTACCCCTCCGGCAAATATCTGTTCTCGGTGACGGCGACGGACCCTGAGGGCCGCGAAACGAATCTTCGTAGGCTTTTGATCGTAAAACCCAGTCCGGAAGAACAAAAAGCTCTTCAGACAGAAAGGCCGGCGGCTAAATCCGCGGCGGCATCCAAACAGGCCGGCGCATCCGGCCAGGCCAAGGTGGTTAAGGGAAAGAAACTCCCTTTAAATAAGGGAAAGGCGGCGTTCAAGGGCGGCGCATCCGGGCTTAAGGCGGGGGTTAAGGGTAAAGGCAAGCTGGCGCCACTGACTAAGAAAAAGCCAGCCGCAGCCCGTGTGCCTAAAAAAGTTTCCACGGCTTCCGCGGAAGAATCCGCGCCGAAGGATGAAACAGTCTCCCTTGAGGGGGGCGCGCAGGAGTCTCAGACTGAGTTCAGCGGCCAGGTCAGCTATAAAATATATTTTCGCGAGGAGACTGCCATAGTCACCGCTAATAGCGAAAAAAAACTCGCGCAAGTCGCGGAAACTATGGGTTATTATCCCATGGCCAAGATCAAGCTTATCGGTTACGCCTATTCAGGGGAGGCCAACTCCGAGACCATGGCTCAGAACCGGGTTAATTATGTTTCCATGCGCCTTTCCAGTAAATATAAAATCGAAAAAGACCGCATGGATATTTCCACACAGATATCTGATGCGCCCAAAAGCATTGTGGAGATAAAAATGTTGGGAAAGGAATAATTTAATAATGGACAATTGCGGCGTTCGTCAATATAAGTTATATTATAAAGTCAAAATACTAGGCGACTTCTATGGCTCACAGTTCTGCCGCTAAAAATTCGATCGGCCTTTATATCTCTCCCAAAGAGATCAGTATCGCCCAGACCAGGCTGGGGAAAAACGGGAGGGTGGACGCCGAACATCTGATTACGATTCCCACCGCTTTTCAGGCGAGGGAGGGGCTTTTGCGCCCCTTGTCCCTCAATGCTGATTTCTTCAGTGAAAAAGCCTCTTGGATTACCGCCTTCAAGTCCGCCGTAAAGAATGTCAGTTGGAGCACTTCCAGCGTGGTCGTAACGCTCTCACCGCAGTTCGCGATCCTCCGCTATTTTGTCATGCCCTTTGTCGAGAGGCGTTTTTGGAATAAATCTATTCCGATCGAATCGAAAAAATACATTCCTGTTTCGTTCGACGAAATAGTCTATGATTTTGCGGCCTACCCGCTGGAGAGCGGCGCAAAGCTGGGCGTCCTTTTCGGCCTTACTCAGCGCAAGAGCGTGGAATTTATTGTAAACATCCTCAAGAGCTTAGACCTGCAGCTCACAGCCGTAGAGGTGACGCCTTGTTCCGTGGAGCGCGTTTTCGCTTTTATGGACCCTAAAGATCACGCTTCAAAGGGGTATATACATTTTTCGGGCGGCGCCAGTCTTATGTTGTTCTCCAGCGGCGGCTACCCGGTGCTTTACCGGGAAGCCGACTATGAAGCGGCCAGCACCCTGTCGGAACGCAAGCGTCTGGATATAAAGGGCGCCGTGCAGTTTGTTGATCGCTACGTCGGAGGACAGGAGTATAAACGCCTGATGTTGAGCGGAGATGGCGCGGATGCGTGGAAAGCCGTGGCTGAGCAGGAATCCCCGATGCCGGTTGAGATCTGGGATCCGGCCAAGGCGGCCGCGCTCAAAGGCAATGTCTCCGCCCCCTTTTTTTCCATGGGCGCCTCCATGCGCGGCCGGGTCGCGGAAAAGCTCGCACTGGATGTTTCCGGCATCAGCACGGCTGCCATGATCGAGAAACAGTTGCAGGACTACGTTTGGAACGTTGTTTTTGTACTGGGGGGGCTGCTGCTATTCCTGTCGGTACTGAGCCAGATACGGATCATGACGATGGAATCAAAAATTTCAGCGATCAACTCCCAGATGGAAAATGCCTCCGAGCTGGAGGGCAACGACGAAGAAGCTATAAGGGCCAAGATAGAAAAAATGCAGGCCAACGCGAAGATGCTGTCCGTTCTTGTCAACGATACCGATTCTCTGGCTCCCAAGCTTCAAGTCATCGCCGAGAAGATTCCGCGGGAACTCTGGCTGCAGGATCTTCAATACATGGGGCCTTTTGCGACTTCAGAACTTCAGACTTCTGCGAAAGTGATGAAACTCAACGGGGAAACGAATCTCAGCGGTGACATGAAGCAGCGGGTAGTGGACAATTTTAACAAGGCTCTTAAGGATTCCGGGGAGTTCAAGATTTTCGGGCCTCCTAATGGCGGGATGTCATTCACCACAGAGAGTGAGACTCCGGGTGCATCCGGAGGCTATGGCACAGACCAGGAATCGGCTGTGAAATCCACCGGCTTTACTATATTATGCACGGCCAGGAGGAAAGGCTAATGCCGATCATAATGGCACTGGTCAATAAGGCAACTGCCTTTTTTAAGGATATGTACGACAATGTCCTTATAATCTACGCGGAAAAAGGCATAGAGCCTTTTAAGAAGCCGCTACTTTTTGCCTTCCCCGCTGTTCTTATACTCTATGTCTTCTTTTACGCGCCGTTGGCATCGAAGGTCAAGATCGATGCGAACCGGCTGAAAAAATCTCAGGCTATCGCGGCCCATTATGCCGATTACAACGATGCAAAGACTAAGCTGGCGGCATATCAGAAAAAGCTGCCGCTTATCAGGGACAAAGACGAGTGGCTCAACTATATGATGACTTCCACGGCTAAAGCCCACGAAATATCTTTTGATTCCATAGCCGCGCAGACTGAAAGTGAAATAGGGAATTTCCTGCTTGTATCGCGTTTTGTGTCCGTTACAACCACATACGCCAAATTCGGCAAGTGGGTGGCTGATATAGAGAATTCTCCGATATTGCTCAAAGTGACCGATGTGAGTCTGAAAAAAGACGCTTCGCGCGCCGGGACGGTCAGAATCAATATGAAATTATCCACCATTTTCTCCAAATTCGGCGCAGCGGGGGGGAAATGATATGAAGAGTTTTGCCAGTATGATCGGCTGGCTCCTCCTGGCGGCAGTACTGGCCGTACCCTCCTTCCTTTTTTATAACTGGTGGACGAGCAATAATAAGAATGAAGCGGAGGCTCAGGCCCCGGTCCAAAGAGTTTCCACGGCCACTGTTTTTGCCGACGCTCAGGATAAATCCGCAACGCGCCAGGCGAGTACGGCTCCCATCGCGGCTGAGGGCCCTGTTTTTAGTGTTGCGCCTATCCAGAGGGCCGATCAAGCCGTGTCTACTGCCTCCGCATATGGCGCGGCATCAACGGCTTCTGCTGTGGCTGTGCCTCAGGTGAAGAAGACTCCTCCCGCCGCCGTTACAACACAGGCCGCGCATTGGTCATATTTTGATCCAAAATCAGATCGCGATCCCACCATGACCCCGGGGGACTACCAGGCGATACGGGAAAACGAGCAGCAAAAGCTTGAGAATGAACGTAAATATCAATTGGCAATACGTAAACAGCGGTATGACGACGGGGAAGGACGCATAAAATTGCAGGGCATAGTTGGCAACAGCGTAATAATTAACGGCGAGATGTATTCGGTCGGCGACACCGTGACCGGAGTCAAAATTATAAAGATCGGAGCCAATTATCTTATTGGGGAGCGCAACGGAAAGAGGTTTAAGAAGATTTTGAAGTGATTGATAACAGCTGTTCAGGTGTAAGGCCGGGAAGACTTGCAGGGGAGAAACATAAACGCGGACTGGCGACCTGCAATTAAGACGGCCTGGATAGCCGTAAACAATATGCAAATAACGGAGGTTATATGAAAAAGCTTAGAATTTTACTGACTCTCTGTCTGCTGGCCGAACAGTGCGTTGTGCCGGTGGCGGTGGTCTTCGCGCAGGACTCCCAAACTCTGGAATCTGACAAGAATTTTACGCAGGATCTTCAGGGACCTTCCTCCGAGGATGGCGGACCCATACTGAATCACCCGGCCCAGGAGAATCCTCCACCCCAGACAATGCCTCAAGCCTCCACTCCCGGCGCTCCCATAGAATCCGTGCAGATCGGTGCTGTTCCCCGGGAGGCCCCAATGTACGAGGAGGCTGAAGCTATATCGCCTCTTGACCGCAAGATAGGCCCCATTAGACTTAAGGGAGCCCCCCTGTCTACATTCCTGGACGTGGTATCGGCGCAATCTAAGGTGAATTTCATCATCACCGAAGGTCTTGAAGCCAAAACTATCACCGTTTTTTTACGGAAGACTACTGTGCGCGAAGCTTTGGAACTTCTGCTGCGAGTCAAGGGGCTGACCTACCAGCGTATAGGCAAAAGTAACACCTATGTAGTCCAGAAACGTTCCGCCGACATGCCTAATCTGATCACCAAAATATATGTGCTGAATTATATCCCGCTGATCGCGATCGGCTCCGTGGGCGAGGACATGGCGGCCGTCACTTCCCAGGATGTGTCATCCTCGGGCGGTTTGTCCTCGGGTGGTTCATCCTCTGGCGGATCGTCCTCGGGCGGCTCATCTTCCGGCGGCAGTCAGCAGAATACCGCCAAGGAAGAAGATAAGGGTATAGCAATCATGAGTATTATCAGAAGCGTCCTTTCAAAGAAGTACGGCAAGATGGCTAATGATCCCAGAACTAATACTCTCATAATTACCGATGTGCCGGAAGTTTTTCCGCAAGTCGAGCAGATTATAGCCGAACTTGATAAAAAAGCTCCCCAGATACTCATAGAGGCTCAGATAGTAGAGATCAACACGGATCGCCTTAACGAGCTTGGCATAGAATGGGGCGGCGCACGGGGCGAGATGGCGTATTTCGCCGGCCCCGCCCGCGTGACCGACTACGGCTTAAGACCCGGATTTTTTTCCGGCGACCAGTGGAAGAATTTCTTTCCGAAATCGGTTGAGACCGTGGGAACACCTCCCTCAGCCGGCAGCACGATCGACCCGGTATTCAGTACCGGGCAACTCAGTCCTAAAGGCGTATTCTACGGCATATTCAGTCTTGCGCAGCTGCAGGCCACCTTCCGGGCCCTTATTTCGCGGGGAGAGGCGCGGTACCTCGGCAAGCCCAGGATCGTAGCCATGAACAACAAGACTGCCGTTGTGACGGTTTCCAGAGATGCGGCCGTAGGGCAGAGCTCCCAGGTCTCCTCCGCCGGAGGCTCAACGGGGTCGTCCACGACCGGGGCGGAAAGACGCAGGGTAGGCTTGACCCTTAAGGTCACGCCGCAGGTCAACAAGGAAGGTTATATTACGCTGGTTGTCATGCCCTCTTACTCCGACCTGGTCGCTTCCGCTGTCACAACCACAGGCTCCACGATATACGACCCGGTAAGCCGCGGCGCGTCCACTATGGTCAGGGTAAAGAACGGACAAACCGTTGTGATCGGCGGCATGCTTTCTTCCACTGAGACCAAGAGCGTGAAAAAAGTGCCGTTGTTGGGTTATATTCCGATCATAGGCTGGCTGTTCACCAGCGTCAGTTCCAGGCGCACGAATACCGATCTGGTGATTTTTGTGACACCTACTATTTTGGTAGACTAATAATGCAGTGACGAGTGGATAGTGGCTGGTGGACAGTAGTGGATAGTTACAGAACGTAGATCTTTTATTCACTGACCAGTGTTATTTAATATTATGGCTCGAAAAAGACTCGGCGAAATAATGGTGGAAGCGGGCTGGATAACCGAAGACCAGCTTGTTAAGGCGCTCAAATTCCAGCAGCAGAATCCGTGCCTTATCGGCGAAGCTATCGTAAAAATGCACTTTTCCAACGAGGAGAAGGTTGCGATGGCTCTGTCTAAACAATTAGGCGTCCCTTACGCTTCCAGAGAAAATCAGATACTTAACCCTGAAAAGGGCCAGACCCTTGAAAAGATGATATCTGAGAAATTCGCGCGAGAGCACGTGGTGATACCGCTTTTTATCGAGAACAATGTTCTGGCCGCCGCCATGACGGATCCGGCCAACATCCTGCTTGTCGACAATATAAGGCTGGTCACCGGGATGGATGTGCAGCCTTTCATCGCCACTAAAGCGCAGATCCTTAAAGTGATAGATTCTTTCTACCAGGGCGCCACCGACCTCATTGACAGGGTTATGGATGCTGCGGGCCAGAGCAAGGGAGAGACCTCCGACAGCGACGTTATTACTGCTGACGGAAAGCTTGACCTTGACAAGGTCATCATGGGGGAGTCCAAAGGCGCGCAATCTATAAAACTGGTCAACGCTATATTAAAACAGGCAATATCCGAACGGAGCAGCGATATTCATCTCGAAAAATTTGATGAAAAAGTCTCTCTTCGATTCCGTATAGACGGTGTGCTCTACGAACGCAGCGCCCCTCCAGGCGATCTGGTGGACGCCCTGATCTCCCGCGTTAAGATACTTTCAAAATTGGATGTTTCAGAGCGCCGGCTACCGCAGGACGGCAGTTATTCCATAAAATATCAGAACCGGATCATTGAAATTCGCGTATCGGTCTGCCCGACTGTCTTCGGGGAAAAGATGGTTCAGCGTCTTCTCGATAAAGGCGCCGTGGAACTTAATATCGAAAAACTCGGCTTTGAACCCCGGCAAAGCGCCGACTTCCTGAAGGCTGCGTCCGCGCCGCACGGCCTTATCTTCCTCACCGGACCCACGGGCTCCGGTAAGACTACTACTCTGAACTCTGTTCTCAATACCATAAAATCCCCGGAACTCAATATCATGACTCTGGAAGATCCCGTGGAAATAAAGATGGAGGGAATAAGTCAGGTACAAATAAAACCGCAGATCGGCCTTACTTTTGCCACAGGGCTGCGCTCTTTCCTGCGTCAGGACCCCGATGTCATCCTGGTCGGCGAGGTCCGCGATGATGAAACAGCTGAAGCCTGTCTTAAAGCCGCCATGACAGGCCATCTTGTGCTTTCCACGCTGCATACCAATAGCGCTCTTGAGGCGATTCCCAGATTGATCGACATGGGTATTGAAAACTACCTTTTAGCCAGCACGCTGCTCTGCCTGGCGGCCCAACGACTGGTGCGGCAGCTTTGCCCTGAATGCAAGCAGCCGTACAGACCGCCTAAAGAGGAAATCGATCAGATGATGGCTGAATGTCTGCTGAACCCGCTCCCCGATCCTGCAAGGCTGATGTTCTACAAACCCAAAGGATGCCCCAAATGCTCAAATATGGGCTATAAGGGCCGCAAGGCCATCTATGAGGTCTATTTCAACACCGAGGAAATGAAGCGAATCATTTTCAAGGACGCTGATATCCACAAACTGGACGAAGCCGCAAGAAAAAGCGGAGCCTGGGGGCTCAGGGCCAGCGGTTGGCGCAAGGTTATTGCCGGTCTCACCTCCGTGGATGAGATGCTTTCGGTAACGGTTACTGAACGCTGATTGCTTTAATCGGTTGTTTTTGATTTAATAACCACACTATGGCAAGATTCATATATACGGTTCAAGACGCTCAGGGCACGGTAACGACCGGCCACGTCAACGCCGACGACGAGGATCAGGCGATACAATCTCTTCAGACGAAGGGATTGTTCATACTTTCCATCCAATCCGAAGATGTTAAATCTTCGAGCATTCTCAACCTGCGAAAGTTCAATAAGGGCAAAATTTCCGGACGCGATCTGGTCTTCTTCGGAGAGCAGATGTCCACCCTTCTGGGAGGAGGTATTCCTCTTGTGCGCGCGCTTTCGCTTCTGGGCGAGCACTCTGAAAATAAAAATCTGGCCAATGTGCTGGGCCAGATCACCAAAGAAATTTCCGCGGGCGGTACATTTCATAAAGCTCTTGAAAAACATCCGAAAGTCTTCGATGAGATCTGGACCTCCCTGGTGCAGGCGGGTGAAGTCTCCGGACAGTTGCCAACTGTACTGCGGCAGATAACAGCCTATTGCGAATCTCAGGAAAACATAAAATCCAAGATCATAACCGCGTTGGCTTACCCAGCCGTACTGGCGGTTTCATCTATGGGCGTGTTGGCCTACTTTATAATCTACATCGTGCCGGTTTTTGCCGACATTTTTAAGGACTTTAATCTGACTCTGCCTTTCCTTACCCGCATGATCGTGCATATCTCCAATATTTTTGCCAAATACTTCGTCTTTATGCTGGTGACGGGGATAGGATGTTTTGTGTCGGCACGGGCCTATATCGCCACGCCGCCGGGCCTGCTGACATGGAATCATGTGCAGTTTAAAGTCCCGGTTTTCGGGTCTCTGATAAAGAATATGCAGACTGAACGGCTGCTTACTACCATGTCCACGCTGATCCGTTCGGGCGTCAGTATTCTTAACGCTGTTTCAGTGCTGGAGGGCGCCTTCAAAAAAAATCTCATTTACCAGAATGCGCTTAAGAAAGCCAAGAATGATATAGCCAGCGGACGCTCGATCTCCGAGTCTTTCAAGAAGACCGGGATTTTTCCCAGTCTGGTGACCGAGATGATGTGGATGGGAGAAGAGTCAGGAAAACTTCCTGATATCATAGTGGTGCTTTCCAAGTATTATCAGGAACAGATAGACCAGTGGATCAGACGGTTTTCTTCAATGATAGACCCGATTCTCGTGGTTGGGATCGGCGCCGTTATCGGCGTTATCGTCACATCCATTTTTATGCCTATTTTCCAACTGTCACAAATCGGAGCGAAGTAGGATACCGACTCAAGTGGCTATGTGTTGCGCTGTCAATACGTCCAGGCACCGGGGTTGCGGGAGAGCTATGAATAACAACAAAAAAGGCTTTACCCTTATTGAACTCGTGATCGTTACCGTTATTATGGGAATCCTGGCATCCATGGGGCTTCCTTATTATTTGAAGACGGTTGAAGTTTCAAAGGCCAGCGACGCCTTATCGATCGGTCATCTACTCGGCAATTCCTACCGGATGTACCTTGTGGATAATCCGAGCTTGCCTTTAACCGGCTCTATCACCAATGCGTGCAACACCGGCGCCTGCGACACATCCGCGACAGACGCCTGCAGGCTGGTAAGATGTAATTATGTGGCCAGGCAGGATTGGGACTCCAGCTCTTACAGCTATTCTATCGGCGCAGCCGCTGACATCGCGGCCACCGTTTCACGAAAGACCGGCGCAAGCCCCGGCACAAATAATACTCCTTACAACGGCTGGGGGTATACTTTCAGTACCACGGGCGGCTGTGCGGTTGTCGGCGAAGCTCCGTCCTGCCCTGGTTTCTAGGCGTGCCCCTTTTTTGTGAATTTAACGACAGACTGGAATATGTTCAAGGCTCGTACAAAAAGGCCCGGCCAAACTTTAATCGAGGTCGCTATTGCCACCATGATAGCGGCCATGACCACTGTCGCCGTATTTTCAGTTATTCTTTCAAGCTTCGTCTCCCAGAAGAAAGCCGATAAGAAGGAGCTGGCCGCGATGGTGCTAAAAGAGGCGCAGCAAACCCTGCAGACTTTTGTCAGCGCTGTGCCAAACGAAGTTAATTATTCCCCTAACATGGGTGGATGGTGGGCGGCGGATTCTCTATCCCCCGCCTGGGCCCTACGCGCCGGGCAGCATGACATTTCATCGCTTATGCTCTCCGAACTACGGACGGACCCCGCTGTGCCATGCGTTTGGGGGAGTTCTTGTTATTTTGTGTACACCGTAACGGACACCGACTGCGGCTTTGGAGTCGGGAGCAACGCCTGCAAGACGGTGAGTTTTGATATGAAGTACGCGGATTAAACATGCCATTTAAATTTCGAAAAGGGTTCACGCTGGCGGAACTTGTCATTGCGACACTTATTTTTGGTTTCATGATAATTTCTCTGGCTCTTATCTATTCCTCTGCCAATAACCATCTGTTCCATAACTACCGCATGAATACTTTTAAGTCCAACGCCTCAATAGCGATGAAGACCATTACTTCCAAACTGCAGGAAGCCAATAGGATAGACGCGCCCGGATTTGACGCCTCTGGGGCCATTCTTGCTTTTGCCGTTAATGTCGACCAGCTGAGTGGTTGCTATCCTGTGAATCCCGCTGAGCCGGTCAGGTGGCATTATTTTTGTCACTCCTCGGCAGTTACTTCCGAATGCCCTTCAGGGAGCTGCCTGTATTACCACACGGACACTATTGTTGTCCCGTCGGGCAACAACTGCCCCAGCGGTCCGTCAGTATGGACAACTACAGACTACCCGGTTTTAGCTTGTGGGGGAGCCTACGGCACCGTAACGCTGCTGTCTTCTGACATCTTCCCCAAAACCGCCCCCGAGTTGTTCTCCCGCCGCAGTATCGACGGCATCGCCGGCAGCGCCCTCGTTAATATCAGCTTGCGCGTACGCTGGGACCCGGTCACCAATAACACCACAGGCCGTGATTTCCGGACCACGGATAAGCTTATTGATACCACACTTAATACTACTGTCAGAGTGAATCGTGCCGGTCTGTCCGGGTCGGGTTTTTAGGAAAAGTATTTTATGAAATCACGGTCATATTGGAAAAAAGGCGCGATACTCCTGCAGACCCTTGTGATGTCCGTCATTCTTTCCATGATATCGGTGATGGTTCTCAAATGGATCATGGCCAGATACATCATCGTGGCCCGCATACAGCAAAGCGCCAAAAATACAGGCAATGCTCAGGGCTATGCCGCGCTGAACGTCAAAACCTGGACCACGCCCGCAAACGCGACCACGACCATGGACCTCAAATCGGTTTCATTTCAGCAGGTCTCCACAGGAAAATTCACGACCACGGTAACCGACGAGTATTAGCCGGGCCGTCCGGCAGCGATGCGCGGTCCGGCTTGTTCATATGGGCCGGGAAAAACTGTCAGGACGCATTTTTATCCGCCTCACTTACAACATGTCCGCCACGCTTATATTGATCCTGTGCTCAGCCCTGAATCTGGCGGCCGCGGAACCGGCTGCCGTTCACTCCTCCACCGTCTGGCACGTAAAAAATTCTCCGCATTTCGAGATATACCACGAATCCAACTGGTCGCCGGGCTCCATATCGCTTGAACTTGAGCGTCTTTATGGCAAGCTTCGCCTCAGCGTTTCGATGTTCGCGCCCTGGATGGTAAAAGAAAAAACTAAAATATACATCTACAAGGATCAGGACTCCTATCTAAAGGGGGAGTTCAATCCGCCCAAGTGGTCAAAGGGCCTGGCGTATTTTTCCCAAAAAACGGTGGTAATCTTCGATTCAGGAGATATGCTCAAACTGCGCGCAGCCGCGTCGCATGAACTTTCTCACCTGTATTTTGAAAGTTTTTATGGAGAATACCTGAAATATCCGCCTCAGTGGCTCAACGAGGGTCTGGCCGTTCTTATGGAGGATATGTCATATCAGGATGAGGGACCATGGACTCAGGCCCTTAAATATTTTCCCAGGGAAAATGTGCTGCCGCTGAATGATTTTTTCAGGATCAGAATAGCCCAATTGAGTT
The DNA here is from genome assembly GCA_903867985.1 of uncultured Elusimicrobia bacterium. Taxonomy (GTDB): domain Bacteria; phylum Elusimicrobiota; class Elusimicrobia; order Elusimicrobiales; family UBA9959; genus YA12-FULL-51-18. The sequence continues at coordinate 47,820 of CAIPTO010000106.1, forward strand.
CCGACGAACAGATCGGATATTGGTACCTGGAGTCTTTCGGAGTTGTTTCGTATCTTTTCAGGCCCCGCACCCGGTTGCAGTTCGTAAATTTATGTTCTCTGTTGCGGAAAGGCGAACCCCTGGAATCAGCGCTGTGGAAATCATACCGGCTGAGCGGATCGGCCGGCATGGATCGTTCCTGGCGGGAATGGCTCAGAACTTATGAAAACAAGAATAATCGGGCTTTTTCAGCCAGTTATCCTACAGATAACTTTAATTTTAAAAAGATAGAATTTTCCACCTTCACGCTAACCAATTTTAACTCCGCCCGCCCCCGCCGCTGACCGGGCAAAGCCCCACAGCCAAAAATAAGACCGCAGTTAGCCTCCCGAACGTGCGGTCCGCTATGTTGGCGGAAAGTTGGAACCGCAGCTTGGGGGTTAACCTGAATCCTGCAGTTCAAGGTATATCCCATTGATAAAATCAGGGAACAGAATTATTCTGCAGGATTCCCCGCAAAGCGGGCGGAGGGACCAGCGCTATGCGCGCCTGGCCCGACGAGGTGTATGCCTCCCGAATGGGCGCCCGCTATGCGGGCGGAAAACTTCAACTGAAGTTTTCAGGTTAATCCTTACTTTTTGTTCCCAGGTGTTCTTTAAGGTAAAAGCCGGTGTGAGAGCCGGGCACTTTGACGATGCCCGGCGTATCGCCGGCGTAAATGAGTTCTCCGCCGGCAGAGCCCCCGTCGGCGCCAAGTTCGATTATCCAGTCAGAAGATGCTATTACGTCAAGATTATGCTCTATGACCAGAACAGTGTTTCCTTGGTCGGCAAGCCGGTGAAGTACTTTCAGCAGTTTTTCCACATCGGCGAAATGGAGACCGGTCGTGGGCTCGTCGAGGATGAAAAGCGTACGGCCGGTAGAGCGCTTTGCCAACTGCCCAGCCAGCTTCATGCGCTGTGCTTCTCCTCCCGAAAGAGTTGTGGCGCTTTGGCCGAGTTTTATGTAGCCCAGTCCCACTTCACGCATGGTTAAAAGCACTTTGGCTATCTGCGGTATCTCTGAGAAATGGACGGAAGCCTCGTCGGCCGACATATCCAGGACCTCCGCGATGTTTTTTCCTTTGAATTTAACTTCCAGCGTGTCCTCGTTGAAGCGAAGCCCGTGGCATTCCTCGCATTTGACATAGATGTCGGGGAGGAACTGCATCTGGATCTTTATAGTCCCGTCGCCCTGACAGGTCTCGCAGCGTCCGCCCTTAACATTAAAAGAAAAGCGGCCCGGCTCATAGCCTCGGCGCTTGGCTTCAGGGAGGCGGGAGAAGATATCCCGGATGCAGTTGAAGACTCCGGTGTAGGTGGCTGGGTTAGAACGGGGCGTTCGGCCTATCGGCGACTGGTCGACTATGATGACCTTATCTATATTCTCTTCGCCTTTCATGCTTTTGAAGCGCCCGGGGTTTTCTTTGGAGTTGTAAAGTTTTTTGGACAGCGCTTTGTATATGATCTCGTATAGCAGGGTGGATTTCCCGGAACCGGACACGCCGCACAGCGTTACAAAAAGGCCGAGGGGAATCTTGATGTCTATACCCTTCAGATTAAACTGTTCCGCTTTTATGAATTCCAGCCAGCCTTTATCCGGCTTGCGCAGCGGATGGCTGATAGAGACTTTCTTGTCGCCCCGCAGGAAAGCGCCTGTTATGGATTTCTTATTCCTGAGTATAGAGGCGAGATTCCCCTGAGCGATGACATGACCGCCGGCAAGTCCGGCGCCCGGTCCGAGATCCACGATGTGATCCGCGTTGCGGATGACTGCCTCATCATGCTCCACAACAATAAGAGTGTTGCCCAGATCGCGCAGCGACTTGAGAGTTGTTATAAGTTTGGCGTTATCACGCTGGTGCAACCCGATGGTGGGTTCGTCCAGCACGTAGAGCACGCCGGTCAGGCCGCTGCCTATCTGGGTGGCCAGCTGTATACGCTGCGCTTCGCCCCCGGATAGAGTTTCCGAGCGGCGGTCAAGCGAAATGTAACCCAGGCCGACATTTGTAAGAAAACTTAAGCGGGCATTTATTTCTTTGAGTATCAGTCTGGCGATAACGCGGTCTTTTTCACTCAGCGATAATCCGGATATAAACTCCTTAATCTCTGAAATGGGCAGGCTGGAGACCTGGACGATGTTTTGACTCCCCACCAGTACATGCAGACCCTCGGGCTTCAGGCGCTGGCCTTTGCAGATACCGCAGGTTACTTCATGCATAAATTTGCGGTAGATCTCTTCCTTGACGAAATCAGATTCCGTTTCCGTATACCGGCGCTTGAGGTTTGTAACTACGCCTTCAAACTCCCCGCCCGGTTCGCCGCGCAGGATTATATCGCGGGCTTCCTTCGTCAAGTCACGCCAGGGCTTATCCAGGGAAATATTATTTCTTCCGGCCGCATCAATTATCATTTCCATGTAATAGCCAGACCAGGAGTTCTTCCAGCGGTGAGTGCGGGTAGTGACCGGGTTTGACCAGGCTTCGATCGCCCCGCCGTTGATGGATTTTGAGATGTCGGGGACGACCAGATCCGTATCTATTTCAATTTTAACTCCGAGGCCGCCGCATTCCGGGCAGGCGCCGAAAGGGGAATTGAAGGAGAAGAGCCGGGGCTCCAATTCGGGAAAGCTGATGCCGCACGACGGACAGGCATTCTTCTCGCTGTAAAGGGCGGGGGCTTTGCCCGTGGCGCCGGATTCCACCGCAACCAGCCCGCGCCCCTGGGCCAGGGCCAGTTCCACAGTTTCCGTGAGCCGCTCTTTTTCACCGTCTCCGGCGGTCATCTCATCCACGAATAGTTCTATATTGTGCTTTACATAACGGTCTAGTTTCGGAACCGAGTCCAGGTCGAAAATTTTCCCGTCTACGCGGATTTTAATAAATCCGTTTTTTTTAAACTTAGCGAATAATTCCTCATAGGTGCCTTTGCGGCCGCTGATCAGCGGAGCGAGAATCTTTATTTTTTTACCTGAATATCGCGAGGATATCTCCGCGACTATACCTTGTGCAGACCAGGCCTTTATCGGGCGTCCGCATTGCGGACAGAACGGCGATCCGACTTTGGCGTAGAGGAGGCGCAGATAGTCGTAAATCTCGGTAACCGTACCCACGGTGGAACGCGGATTTTTTGAGGGAGTGTGCTGCTGGATGGCGATGGCAGGCGAAAGGCCCTCTATGGATTCCACGTCAGGCTTTTCCATCTGCTCTAAGAATTGTCTGGCGTAGGCTGACAGACTTTCCATGTAGCGGCGCTGTCCTTCAGCGTAGATAGTGTCGAAAGCAAGGCTGGATTTGCCCGATCCCGAGAGTCCGGTCAGCACCACCAGTTTATTCTTGGGCAACTCTATGGTTATATTTTTAAGGTTGTGCGCTTTCGCGCCGGTTATTTTGATCTTATCCATAAGTGCAGAAGCAGAGGGGGGGCGAGAAGGGCAGAGTGAAATGTGAATTTCCTCACTCTCTACCCTAACCCCTAGACCCTGAACCCTCCCTATCGTATCTGTCCGCTTTCGTGTTCGCAGTGTAAGTTTCTTCAGTTTGCGGATAGTTGATGTTAAAATGCAGCCCGCGGGATTCCTTACGCTCCGCCGCGGAGCGTATAATGGTTTCTGCCAGACAGGCTATGTTGCGCAATTCCAGCAGGTCCCGAGTTAGCAGGAAATCCCAGTAATATTTGGCGATTTCATCCGTTATGATTTTTATGCGGGCTTTGGCGCGCTCCAGGCGCTTATCGCTGCGAACGATGCCCACATAATTCCACATTAGCGTGCGGACCTCATCCCAGTTATGGGTTATCATTACTGCCTCGTCCGAATGCCGCGCGTTGCCGTAATTCCACACCTCAGCCCTGGCTGGACTTTTCGCTGTTTTCTTTCCCAAGTTTCCGCATATCGAGTCCGCGGCGCGCCGGGCGAAGACGCATGCTTCAAGGAGGGAATTTGAAGCCAGACGGTTCGCCCCGTGCAGGCCCGTGTGGGCCACTTCACCCACGGCGTACAGCCCGGGCATGGCGGTCCGTCCCCATTCGTCGGTTTCTATTCCTCCGCAGAAGAAGTGCGCGGCGGGCACTACGGGTATCGGGTCCCTGGTAATGTCGATGCCGAAGGAAAGACATTTTTTATAAATATTAGGAAAACGCTTCTTTACAAACGCGGCCGGCCGGGCAGTGATGTCAAGATACACGCATTCCGCTCCGCTCTTTTTAAGTTCGTTGTCTATCGCGCGGGCCACGATATCCCGCGGCGCCAGTTCTTTCCTGACATCGTAGGCCGCCATGAAAGGTTTGCCTTCGGGGTTGCGCAGGATCGCGCCTTCACCGCGCACAGCTTCCGATATAAGGAAGGATTTAGCCTTGGGATGGTAAAGGCAGGTCGGGTGGAACTGGACGAATTCCATATTTATAAGCCGGAGCCCCGCCCGATAGGCCATAGCCATCCCATCCCCGGTTGCGGTGTCCGGGTTGGAGGTGTAAAGATAGACTTTACCGGCCCCGCCCGAGGCCAGCACCGTTGCCGAAGCCAGGAAGCTGTGTATGATGCCAGTATGCTCTTCCAGCGCGTAAGTTCCCCTGGCAACGTTGCGCTCCGGCCTGACCCCGGCCGGACGGGAGTCCAGTATCAGGTCCACTGCGGCGTGATCCTCGTAAAAACGGATTTTTTTATTCGCCCGGCATACCCGCAGCAGGGTTGATTCGATCTCGTGCCCGGTGGAGTCGGCGGCATGGAGTATACGCCGTCTGGAATGTCCGCCTTCCAGGCCGAGTTCAAAATCTGAGCCGTTCTTGGTAAAACACACTCCTAATTCCACCAGTTCCTTCACTCTTTCGGGGCCTTCGCGCACGGCAATTTCCACTATGTGAAGGTCGGCCAGGCCGGAACCGGTTTTTAAGGTGTCGTTGATATGAAGAATTGCGGCATCATCTTTGCCGGTTACGGCCGCGATCCCTCCTTGGGCAAGATCGGTGTTGGATACCTGGGCCCCGCGTTTCGAGACAAGGCTTACCGTGCCCGAGCGGGAAAGCCTATGGGCTGTCAGCAGGCCGGCCAGACCGGTTCCGATAACCAGAAAATCCGATTTATAAATGGACATTTCTCTTTTCTTATCCGTTTGAAAGTTTTAGAATATAGATAAGGCGAATGTAATATATATATATTTTACAATACTTGCCCCGCCCTTTTGGCCGCGTGATAAAGGATTCAGGAATTGGATATAAATCAAGCGCAAAGCCTGCTTAGCCAAAAAGGCGTGGTTTGCCTATGATCCGTCTCGGAGACGGCGTTTCTCAAGCGGCCGATACTGTGACCGCCGTGCGTAAGTGATGTAAATATCGAAATGACTAACTGGAAGAAAAAAATATTCATCTACGCCCCGATAGCGCTTTCGCTGGTCATACTGACGTCTCTTGTTTACCCCAATTTAGCCCCGCTGGCCGCAACCCTTAAGACGGCGCATCCCGGTTTTATTTGTGTAGCGCTTATCTTCTCATTCATGAGCTACCTTTTTATGGGCTTTTCGCTCTGGGAGGTTCTGAGGATACTCGGCCACAGACTGCCCTTCTGGGAAACGGCCGGGGTTGCTTTCGTTTCCACAACGGTGAATTATTTCGTATCTTCCGGCGGCGTCAGCGGTTTCGCCACCCGCGCGCATCTGCTGAGTAAGCGCAAAATACCCTATGGCATCAGTGTTACGTCTTCGGTGGTTATAAGCGTTTTCATCTATCTGGTCCTGTCCATTATTATCGTGGAGGGGATGTTCCTGCAGCTGCTTAAAACCGAGCAATTCGGCACAAAGTTTTTTGAGGGAATCGCGGGCGTTCTGTTCGTTCTGTCCTTTGCCTTCGTCCTCGTCCTGATGTTTTTTCACCACGAGCTGCGTTCGGCCTGGGCGCGCAAAATTTACCACGCTGTTAATCACCTGCTGTTTTTCTTTTCAAAAAAAGAGATACCTGAGGAAACTTTTAAGGAATTCGAGTCCCAGCTCTCTACCGGAATACAGACCATACATTCCCGCAAATATGAATTGCCGTTGGTCCTGGGATATGTCTGTCTGGACTGGATAAGCAATATTTTCATACTGAATTTCGCCTTCCGCGCGGTAGGCGTGAACATGGGTTCTACAAAGCTTGTCATCGGTTTCGCGTTCGGCCAGCTTATGACGGTAATCCCGCTGCTGCCGGGCGGACTCGGCGCCATGGAAGCCGCCATGACGGCGGTTTACTCTCAAATGGGAGTATCCGTTGGCCAGGCTCTGGCGGCCACGCTCATCTTCAGGTTTCTTTATTACCTTGTCCCGTCTTTCGCCAGCATATTCGTTTATTGGGGGCTCAAAATGTCGGAGTTTAGACATCACGGCCGCCACGCCGGCGACTGAGCCAGAGGTTCGAACTTAATATATGAAGGAAAAGTTCATGCAATTTGTACCACAGGTCGCGCCGGACGCCTGGGTGCATTCCTCCGCTTCGGTGATAGGCCGGGTCAGGCTGGATGCATTTGTTTCGGTATGGCCCGGAGCCGTAGTGAGGGGGGACGTGGATGGCATAGAGGTAGGGGAAGCCTGTAATATACAGGATTTGGCCGTTCTTCATCCCAATCGCGCCAAGCCGGTAATACTCGGCAGGGGCGTGACCGTCGGGCACGGCGCGGTAATACACGGCTCGCGCGTGGGCGACCATTGCCTGATAGGCATGGGCGCTATAGTTATCGATTCTCAGATAGGGGAGTTCTCTCTGATCGGCGCCGGCGCTGTGGTAACCCCCGGCTCGGTGATCCCGCCAGGCAGCATGGTGCTCGGGATGCCGGGAAAAGTAGTTCGACCGTTAAAAAAAGAGGAAAAGGCCTCCTTAATAAGATCTAAGGAAGATTACATAAAACTAGCGCGGCAATACAGAAAGCAGGGTAAAACCCCGCAGCCCGGGCAATCTTAGGAATAACAGATGGTGCAAACAGACAAGACCAGGATACTTATCATTGAGGACAGTAAGAACACTTCAGGTGTTCTCAAGGAAGTGCTTGAGAGCGAAGGGTATATAGTGTGCCTGGCCGGCGACGGGGTGTCCGGAATAGCCATGGCCCGCCGCGAAAGGCCCGACCTTATACTGCTGGATCTGCTGCTCCCTAAGCTTAACGGCTATGAAGTCTGCAATAATTTAAAGCGCGATAACCTGACGCGGCATATCCCGATTCTTATCATCTCAACTATGGACAGCCCTGAAAGTTTAGAAAAGATAAAATTATGCGGCGCCCAGAATTTCATGAAAAAACCGTACAATCTGGACAACCTCCTGAGTGAGATAAAGCGTCTGCTAACCTTGCCCAGAGCCTTCGGTTCAGCGGATTAGGCGGCAGGATCCATGTCCGACTCACGGATTGTTTATTTCGGCGCCAAAAGCGCGGCTAAGTCCGGGGTTAGGAGTATTTATAAAAAGCTTTTTAAGGCATTAGGTCCGCAGGGGTGGTGGCCGGTTACCGAAGTCCACGGACGGCTGCCGGTCTACCGGCCGCTATTTTACGGGCCGCATACCTGCAGGGCAATGTTCGAGATTTGTGCCGGTGCTATCCTGACCCAGAATACAGCCTGGGGAAACGCCTTGACCGCGCTCACCGGTCTTAACGGGGCGGGGGTGATGTCACCGTTAAAATTATCCGCCCTGCCGTCAGCCGAACTTTGCAGGCTCATACGATCATCCGGATTCTATAGACAGAAAGCTGAAAGGCTGAAAATTTTTTCCCGGTATATAATTTCCAGACATCCGGAAGGCCTGGAGAAATGGTTTTTGGACGCCACTCCGGACGGGTTGCGGGCTGAACTGCTTACTATAAAGGGAATCGGCCCGGAAACCGCTGATTCAATGGTCCTTTACGCCGGGGGAAAGGCTAAATTCGTGGTGGATGCCTATACTCACAGGGTGTTCGGGCGTCTGGGGTTTATTCCCGGGACTTATGCCGGCCTTCAGGAGGGCTTTGAGACAGCTTTGCCGCGCGATCACAGGGTTTATAACGAGTATCACGCGCTCATAGTTGCGCTAGGCAAGAATTACTGCCGAAAAAACAAGCCGGTTTGCGCGCAATGCCCCCTGAAAAGCGCGTGTTCAACGGGACGAATAGCGAAAAAGGGTTAAAGGAACCGCCATTCAGAAACGTGCTTATTTAATACTGATTCTCCGGTACCCCGATCCTCAGTTAAAATACGAAGACTAAAGAGAAACATATATGATAATAGAAGAACTGGAAAAAGCAGCAGATTTTTTGGAAGACGGGAAGTCGGACGCCGCTTTTAAAGCCCTAAAAAATATAGGCCTGGCCAAAGGCTTCGAAGGCCGCTGGTATTACCTGTATGGGGAAGCATGGCGGCTTAAAGGTATATTTGATAAGGCTATCACCGCTTACGAGTCTGCCATGACGCACGGCCTGCCCGCCGCCGAGTTCTTCTGCCAGGTCCTGATCAAGACCGCCGCCTGCCACAGGGCGTTAGGTCATGAAAAACAAGCATTTGCTTTCGCAACCGCAGGTCTAAAAGCCGCATCCAAGGCCCCGGCCCTGAAGCCTGAGGCCGAGCTGGAGCTGGCTATGGCTTACCGCCTGAAAGGAAATTTTAAAAAAGCTTCTGCGATGCTCGGCCGCATTCTGCGCGCCTATTTGAAAGAGGATGATTACGGCGCGGCAGCCTTTATCCTATGGGCGCTTGGAGGTATATACAGGCTTGAAGGCCGGTACGCGCTTTCAATAGAATCCTTTCAGTTGTCCGGCGCTTACGCGGGCAGGGATAACGATAAATCAGCCGAGGGTTACGCCCTGTTCGGGTTAGGCGGTGTGCTGCGAGTGGCGGGTTTTATGAACCCGGCGCGAACGGCTTATGAAGAGGCACGCAAGCTCTTCCGAAATACCGAAGACGCTTTTGCCAGGGCCTACGCGGAATGCGGCCTGGCCAATGTCCTGCGGCAGCAAGGCGAACTGAACACCGCATTCGACGGCTATCAACGGGCGCATAGGATGTATTCGGAAATTGGTGATAAGCCCGACCTTGGTTTCGTGGAATGGGGGCTTGGGGAAGTCTATAAAAAGCAAGGTGAGTTTAAGAACGCAATGGTCTGCTTTAAGAACGCTTTACGCCTGTTTAAGGGGAACGCGGAGCCGCGGGGGGAAATATTGAGCGGGCTTTCGATGGCAAATGTATATTATCTGGAAGGCCATGTCGCCGAGGCGGATAAAATGTATTTTGCCGCCGTAGCCAAAGCTAAAAAACACGGCCTTCACACATATCTTGAAACCTTCACTTAAAAAAGGCTTACAAACGCGTAATTGCCTTGGTCTAGTGGCATAATTCCCACATTCAATAAAGCGAGATAATGAGAAATACGACTCTTTTCCTGGCGATAATTTTCAGCTTTTCGTCCGTTTCTTATGCCGGCTTAAGCATAGGGCTGCCTGGCGCAATAAAAAAACAGGTGCGCAGACTGGATAAAAAAGTGCTGTCTGCCCTAAAAAGGAACGGCGCGCCAACGTCCTTGTCCGCCCAGGCAGGCAATGCCGCGGCTGAAATAACATGGACATCCGTGTCAGGCGCCTCCTCGTATAATTTGTATTGGGGCAACACTCCGCAGCAGGCAACGGGGACCGGGAACAAGGCGTCCCTGGTAACCAGTCCATACTATCTGACGGGGTTGGCGAACGAAGTGACTTATTATTTTGCAATTTCTTCGGTGGCGGACGATGTGGAATCAAATCTCACACCAGTCGCACATATGAGCCCTTCGTTTTTGCTGCCATTGCGGCCCGAAGGCGTTGCCGGCGTCAGCGGAATCGGGGAAGTTACCCTGATCTGGAATTCAGTTCCGGGGGCCGCCTTTTACAATATATACTGGGGCGCCGCGTCAGGGGTGACAAGCGCGTCAACGAAAATCAGCAGCGCAAGCGCCCCTTACGCGCACACCGTATCGGCATACGGGCAGACATATTATTACAGGGTATCCGCCCTGAACGCCGCGGGCGAGTCGCTTTTGAGCGCGGAGACGCGCGGCCGGTCAATAGGCGTTAACGACTTGAACTGGTCTGACAAAAACCGGCGTATTTTAAACCAGTTGGTAACAGATTATGGCTTTGGCGGGCAGCATTATAGTATCGAAAAACCCCCGTATGCCGTTCTTGACTGGGATCAGACATGCGCCTATTTAGACGTGGAAGAAGCCATGATGCGGTATCAGTTGTTTCATCTTGTATACAAACTTACAAAAGATGAGTTCAGGGATTTGCTGAAAGACAGCATCAACGGAATAACCCAATTATCGCAAGGCTATCAAAATGTGCGGCTTACCGATATCAATCGGGATCTTATAGCTGACTATGATTTTCTATATGATAATTTCTCCGGATTTAACGGCGCGATGACTATTGAAGAAATACGGGAGACGCTTCAGTATAAGGATTTTATCGCAAAGATCCCCTTTTTATATGCCGGATATTGCGAAACGCCTGGAATCGGAGCCGACTACGGCTATCCCTGGGTCCTTTATCTGTTCGAGGGGTTTACGACAGATGAAGTAAAAGTCCTGGCCAGAGAAGTCATCGCATACGAACTCGGCAACAGTATCAGCGAACAAACACTGCAGTCGCCCGCGAACTTGCCCACTAACGCCGGAGCTGTCAGCTATTCCTATAAAACAGGATTACGCGTTTTCCCGGAGATGCAAAAACTTATTTCCACGTTTAAAACCCATGGGATCGACGTTTTTATCGTGTCGGCGAGCTATAAACCCGTAGTTGAGGCGTTTTCCGGGATAGGCGCCTACGGGTATAATATATCAGCCGAAAAGATAGTCGCGATGGAGCTGGCTACCGGAAGCGATGGCAAAATTCTTCCCGGGTATAAAGCGGGATGGGTTAAAACATTCAGGCAGGGAAAGGTTGACGCTGTTAATATGGCAATCAAGACGGGACTTGGCAAAAACTGGGATCCATTATTTTCCGCCGGAGACAGTGACGGAGATTATGAAATGTTGACAGGCTTTCCGGATATGAAGTTATCATTGGTCTGGAACCGGGTAAAAGGCGGGGATATTGGGAAACTTTGCAGACTGGCTGTAGATGAGGCCTCCGGCGTTACGCCGAGATATATTCTTCAGGGGCGTAATGAAAACACCGGCGCGGTCATCCCGTCCATGGAATCTATTCTTTTCGGAAAGACCGAACCGCAGCTGCTGTATTGAAATCAGCTTTAATATTCCCCTAGGTAAATTCCGGATAAACTTTCCACTAAAGTAGGGTAGAAATCATGAAAACAGGCGTTTTGATTTTATTGCCTAAGCATGGTTACCGGGTGGGGGACCCAAGAGTTTGGGCCGCGTTGCCAATAAGAGCCTGTATCTGTGAAAATAGCTGGGGGATGTATCTCTTTAGGGCCATTCCGGCAATTAGCACTACTCCCGTTGTGACGGCCAACATTAGCAGATATTCAACCGTGTTTTGGCCTTTCCGGCACTTAAATATTTTATTCATTTATAGTTTCCTTACCGATGTGATAAGCCGGAAACCGGCATTACATTTTAAAATCCCAGCCAAGGTAGAATTCCCGCGCTTTGGGGTCGTTCAACAGCACTTCCGCCGTTCCTTCTATCAATATCCGGCCCTCGTATATGAGGTAAGAACGATCCGTTATTGAAAGGGTTTCCCGGACATTATGGTCCGTTATCAACACGCCGATACCCTTGTCCTTAAGGTGCCGTATAATATTTTTCAACTCGCTCACCGTTATCGGGTCTATTCCGACAAAAGGTTCATCCAGCAGTATTATCCTCGGTTCGTTTATCATGACCCTGGCTACTTCCAGCCTACGCTTTTCTCCGCCGGAAAGCGTCCAGGCTTTTTGTTTTTTCAGCTTCATCAGGCCAAATTCAGTTAAAAGGGAATCTACGCGGCTGGTGAGCGCGGCTTTATCGCTGGTGGTCCGTTCAAGTATCGCCACTAGGTTATCCTCGACGGTGAGGCCGCGAAACACCGTGGGTTCCTGCGCCAGATAACCGATGCCGCCCCTGGCCCGCAGATACATCGGCATACCGGAGACATCCTTCCCGTCAATGAAAACTTTCCCTGAATCGGGCTCAAGAAAGCCGACCAGCATGTGAAAAGTCGTGGTCTTTCCGGCCCCGTTCGGGCCCAGCAGGCCGCAGACTTCCCCGGATTTTATGTCCAGACTTATCCCGTTCACGACTTGCCTGCGGTTAAAGCTTTTTTCCAGCAGTTCGGATTTGAGTCTCATGATATTCCCCATTCCAGGTTCAATGTTGAACATTTAAGGCCGGATATTTGCGAAAACCCTGCGTCAGATATCGCCCTCTTCAGTTCCCGCGCGGCTTTTCCCCTGATTTTACCCAGCCGGCGACATTGTTGTAGAGTTTTACGTCTCCGGTATCCTTAAAATATTTCATCTTTTCGCCGGTCATGGCAAAGTCGCGTCCATCCCTGATGCCAACCGCCACCGGCGTGGATCCGTAGATCAGAAAAGATCGTTCAGCGTCGCTGTAGAATCCGTTGGCCGAGAAAATCTCCATATTTTCCGTTTGCAGATAGAAATTCCCGAGAAAATCCATAACGGCCTTTGTGTTGTCGGAGTTGATGCGGTCGCAGCGCCCCCTCAGGATCTTCCCATCGGGAGAAAGATATTTCATCTTTATCAATTCCGTGCCCCGGAAAAGTTCAGCCTGTTCAAAGTTTTCGCGATATGTTCCGTTATCGCAGTAAAGCTCGATATTGGACCCGTCCAGAAATTTGCGCAGACAGTAGACGGAGCCTTTGACGGTCCAGGTCCGGGGCTTGCGGTCGTATACTGCGTGGTCAGCCTTAAGGTTATATGCCGCGTTACGGAAAGATACGGCCCCTTCGAATATTTCCCGGTCATTGGCGCGATCCATCGTCCATTTGTCGCTTTTTACCACCGATCCTCTCATGAAATCATCCCTCTGGCCCGCCGAAAGGGGGGTGATGATTGCCAGCATAGCCGAAAAGATGAACCTGCTCATTTCCCTCCCAGCGTGGTGGTTTCCTGTTGTGTTATCGCTATCTCGGACAGATCCGGGTTCGCGGTAAATCCGCGTCCCTGAGTGACGGTGTTGCCTTTAAATATAGTTACCGCATCGTCGGTCCATATTTTATTCTTTTCGGAACTAAAAAAAAGTCTCGTGGTCAGCAGCAACATGCCGTCGGTATTTGACTCCACCCGTACATTCTTCTCAAGCTGGGCGTCCTTTTTGATCATATTCAGAAACCCGGTTTCAGATTTGAGTTTTGAGGTGAGCTTATTATCTTTAAATAAATCCATTTTCGGACTATAAAAATATATCCTGGTTTCGCCTTCTTCAAAACGCGCCGTCTTAGAAACCAGGGTCCATTGCAGCTGATTGTCATTCACCTGAGAAAATCTCACGCCGGTCATTAAGCTCGCTCCCTCCCTAACGGTCGGAACGCCTGAGGGCGCTTGTGAGCAGGCCGTGAGAACCATATGCAGTATCAGCACTGATATTAAAAGCTTCAGATGAGGCCCTCTTTTAAAAGATCTTTTTCATCTATGATCCCGACAGGACGCAAGGTCTTGCGGTCTATGACCGGCATGTTATCTATTTTCCTGGCCGAGATCAGTCTGGCGGCGTCTATTGCCATAGTGTGGGGGTAAACGCAAATCGGCTTAATGGTCATAAGCTCGTCTATCGGTGATGAAAGGGCGGCTTTGCCGCGCTCGAGGCTCCTGCGGAGGTCTCCGTCGGTAAAATAACCGGCGAGACGCCCCCGCTTGTCGATGACAGATACGGCGCCGGTTTTGGTGCCGGTCATTACGGTCAGAGCGGCTTTAAGTGTTGAACCGGAGCGAACGACGGGGTTTTCGCGGCCCTTATGCATCAGATCGGATACGCGCAGATTTAAAAGCTTCCCCAGATTTCCGCCGGGATGCAACCTGGCAAAATTAGAGTCGTCAAATCCTTTCACGCGCATCAATGTAACAGCCATGGCGTCGCCCACCGCCAGCATGGCCGCAGTGGAAGAGGTTGGTACTATATTGTACGGGCAGGCTTCATTCCGGATATTGAGCCGGAGAACGATGTCCGAATATCGCGCGAGTTTGGAATCCGGATTATTGGTCAGGGAAATTATTTTCAGGCCCTCTTTTGCCAGCAGGGGGAGGAGCCTGGTCGTCTCTTCCGTTTCGCCGGAGTAGGAGAGCGCCAGAATGATGTCCTCTTTGGCGATCAAGCCCATGTCTCCGTGCAGGGATTCTACCGGGTGAATATATACGCTGGGTGTGCCGGTGGATGAAAGCGTGGACGCGATCTTCCTGGCGATAATGCCGGATTTACCTACGCCGAGCACCACCACCTTCCCCCGTGCAGCCAGAAGCAGGCGGGCGGCGCAGACAAAGTCTTTGCCGATGCCGGCCGCGACAAGCCTGAGCGCTCCCGCCTCCTGCGTCACTACCGACCGGGCGGCCTTAAGGAGAAACGCGTCCGTAGGTTTGCGCGGTCTCATCGTGCGGATACTCGCCCGTCCGGATAAAAAAGACGGGGTCATGGCGCGGGAACCTTGTGCGGGTTCAGCCAGGGTGTCATCTCGGACGGAATCTTGCGCTGGTTGTATGGGGGCGGCAGTTTGTGGAGAAGCCAGCTTACAGTAAAAAAGAGCACGGTGACCGAGATATATATCCAGGAAAGGGTTTTTAAATGCCATTTCCAGTCCGGGAACCATACCGGCGGTAAAGTGAGGTCCCGGCCGCATTTTTTGCAGAGTTTAAGCGTGATCTTGTTTTCCTGTCCGCAGTTTAAGCATTTCATATTCTTGTCCTAAAGGCTCCGTAGCGCTTTGTTGTTTGCAAGTTTCATGGCCAGTCCATCTATCTGGTTCAGCATATCCACGGCATCCGGAATCCTACGGAGTTGAAGGGAATTGGGTCCGTCGGAAAATGCTTTAGCCGGATCGGGATGGGCCTCAAAAAATATACCGGCTATCTTAAGCGCCGCGGCCGCCCTGGCCAGCGGTAGAGCAAATTTCACGTCGCCGCCGGTGCTTTTACCCAGGGCGCCCGGCTTCTGCACTGAATGGGTGCAATCGAAGATTACCGGGTAGCCGAAATTTTTCATGATCTCCATGCCGCGCATGTCCACTACAAGATTATTGTATCCGAACGAGGAACCGCGCTCGGTCAGAAGTATCCGCTTATTGCCGCGTGATTCTATCTTTGAAATAATGTTGCCCATATCCCAGGGAGCCAGAAATTGTCCTTTCTTGACATTTACGGCGCACCCGGTGTCGGCGCAGGCGAAGAGAAGGTCTGTTTGCCGGCACAGAAAGGCCGGAATCTGCAGGATATCCGCAACTTCCGCCACGCGGGCAGCCTGCGATGGTTCGTGTACGTCTATCAGCACTGGTACATCAAGGCGGTTTTTCAGGTCTTTTAGAAAATCAAGAGCGGTTTCCATCGGAATGCCGCGGAAAGAAGAATGAGATGTGCGGTTGGCTTTATCGAACGAGGCTTTGAGTACAAAAGAGGTGCCGAGTTTTTCAAACATCCCCTTCATTTTTACGGCTTGAGCGGCGTAAGTCTTCACGGATTCAATTACGCAGGGGCCGGCTATATAAACAATGGGCGCGTTATTTGAGAACACCGCAGTTTTTATTTTTACGCTGGTCTGCGTCATAGTATGAATGCCTCCCTGGCCGCCGGAGCCCCGTGCTTGAGGGCTGCGGCTACAAATCCCCGGAAGAGCGGGTGAGGCGTAAGGGGGCGGGATTTAAGCTCAGGATGAAACTGCACGCCCATGAACCACGGGTGGCCTCTCAGCTCCACGATCTCAGGAAGGCCCTTTTCCCTGTAGAAACCGCTGACCGTCATGCCTTTTTTCTCATATGCTTTGAGGTAGCGGGTATTAAATTCGTAACGATGGCGGTGCCGCTCGGATATGAGCGTTCCGCCGTACATGAGCGCGGCGAGTGACCCTGGTTTAAGCCGGCAGGGATAAGCTCCGAGGCGCATGGTTCCGCCTTTTTCCTTCACGCCTTTTTGTTCGGCCAGGAGATCAACCACCGGGAACTTCGACTTGGGGGCGAATTCCGTGGAGTTGGCTTTTTTATAGCCCAAGACGTCGCGGGCGAACTCTATGACCGCGCATTGCATACCCAGGCAGATGCCCAGGAAAGGAACACCCTTCTCCCTGGCATAGCGCACTACGCTTATCTTGCCTTCTATTCCCCGGTCACCGAAGCCGCCGGGCACGATTATTCCGGAAGCCTTGGATAGACGCTCCATGCAATCCTTATCTTCTACATCCACAAAATCCAGATCCATGCGGACCCCGTTGGCGATAGCTCCGTGGTGGATGGCCTCTACAAGTGATTTATAGGAATCTTTAAGTTTGGTGTATTTTCCGGCTATGGCGATGCGCACGCCCTGCGCCTTCTCCGCGGTTTTCAGTTTTTCCACGAAAGAGTTCCATTCTTCAAAGTCCCATTTCTTGCTCCTCATACGAAGCAGCATCATGATCTGTTCGTCTATCCCCTGTTTCTTTAAAACATTGGGGACGGCGTAAATTGAGAAGGTGTTTGGCGCCTCTATCACGGCCTCGTCGGGCACGCTGGTAAAAAGAGCTATTTTATTGCGTATTTCTTTGCCAAGGGGTTTTTCCGTGCGGCAGACAATAATGTCCGGGTCTATTCCTATCTCGCGCAGCTTGTTGACCGAATGCTGGGTGGGCTTGGTCTTAAGCTCGTCGCTGGCCGAAAGATATGGAACCAGCGTCACATGTATATATATCACATCGGTTCGCGTCCTGTCGGGCCGCATCTGTCTGGCGGCCTCCAGGAACGGGAGGCTCTCGATGTCGCCAACGGTGCCGCCGATTTCCACAATGGTGATATCGAATCCCTCTCCGGCCTTATAGAACCTTTTTTTTATCTCGTCGGTGATATGCGGAATGACTTGGACGGTCTGGCCCAGATAAAGACCTGAACGCTCCTTTGCTATCACGGTCTGATATATCTGCCCGGCAGTCATATTGTTGTCGCGACGGGTGTCTATCTCGAGAAAACGCTCGTAATAACCCAGATCCAGATCGGTTTCGGCTCCGTCGTCAGTTACAAAGACTTCGCCATGCTGGAATGGAGCCATGGTTCCCGCGTCCACGTTGATATAGGGATCGCATTTTACAATGTTGACTGACAACCCGTGGGCTTTTAAAAGGCGCCCCACGGAAGCGGCCGTTATCCCTTTACCCAGCGAACTAACCACACCGCCGGTCACAAATATATATCTGGTCATTGGAATGCCCTTATTGCAAGTTCAAAGGATTAAATACAGAGGATTAAGAACTGATCTTTCGCCGACCGCTTAATCCTTACGACTTATCGCTTAATTCCCGTTTTTGATAAACTTTTCGGCCGCCTTCAGGTCCGCCGGCGTATCTATGGCCGGTCCCAGAATCTTCACGCTTGCCACGCCTATCGTCATTCCGCATTCAAGAGCGCGGAGCTGTTCCAGCCGCTCCAAAAGTTCAAGCGGGCTCGGTTTAAGACGCACAAAGCGCTCCAGCGATGAGCGCTTGTATATGTAAAAACCGCAATGCTTATACCACGGAGATTTTTTCAGGCCTGAAAGCGGATGGTGGAAGGGTATGGGGGAGCGGGAGAAGTAAAGCGCCCGGCCATCCCGATTCATTGCGACTTTGACGCAGTTGGGGTTGGCTATATCAGTTTTGTCCATTATTGGCGCGCAGGCGGTTCCGATGTCGAAACCCGCGCGCATTTGCTTAAAAGCCGCCAGCAGCGTTTCTGCGCGCATGAACGGCTCATCGCCCTGGAAATTGATTATAAATTTCTTTTTGGAGCCTTTGGACGCCTCGTAAACGCGGTCCGTGCCGGAAACGCATCTGGCACTGGTCATAACGGCATCGGCGCCGATGCTTTTCGCGAATTCCAGCACTCGCCTGTCCTCGGTAGCGATGAGTACCGGACCAAGGCCCGATTTGACCGCGGCTTCGTGGCACCACTGAAGCACGGCCTTGCCGCGGATCTTCGCCAGAACTTTGCCGGGAAAGCGCTGCGAATTATAGCGGGCTGGAATGACTATTAAACAGTTTTTGTCCATGATTTTATGTTTTCCAGAAGCTCTTCCTTCCTTACGGAGGCGGTGCCGAGCTTCGCTACTACGATGCCTGCCGCGAAGTTGGATATTAAGGCCGCTTCTTCCAGCGTCGCGCCTGCGGCTGAAGCCAGGGCCAGCGTTGAGATGACCGTATCGCCCGCGCCGGTCACATCGTACACTTCCCGGGCTTTGGTGGGGATGTGCAGAGTTTTCATGCGGCCGCCGGTATTATTAAAAAGCGTCATGCCGTGTTCGCCTTGGGTTACGAGCAGCGACCGGCAATTAAGCGTCCTGATTATTTTTTTACCCAGTTCTTCTACCGCGGCCTGACCCTCTTTTTGTATCAGGCGCATCCCCTGGTATGCTTCCATTGTGTTCGGCGTCAGACAGGTTACTCTTTTATAGCGGGCGAAGTGCTCTATTTTTGGATCCACGAAAACCGGTACGCCTTGCCTGATAGCCAGCTTTATTGCAGCCTCGATGATATGCGGCGTAAGCAGGCCTTTGCCGTAATCCGACAATATCAGGGCGCCGGCTCCGGCTTCAAGCTGCGCGTCCAGCGCGGCCAGTACGGATTTCTGCAGAGAGGGAGTGATCTTGAGTACGGGTTCGCGGTCAAAGCGCACCACCTGCTGGTGTTCGGCTATGACGCGGGTCTTTTCGATGGTGAAGGTGGGGGGGTGGGCGATAAGGGAACCGGTATCAACGCCTTTTGCTGAAAGGATTTCTGCAAGTTCTTTCGCGGCTGCGTCCCGGCCGGTTATGGATATCAGGGCGGGCCGGGCGCCTAACGCGGCGAGATTAGCCGCCACATTCCCGGAACCTCCGGCAACGGTATGTTGCTCCCGCACTTTCACTATGGGAACGGGCGCTTCAGGAGAGATCCGTCGTACAGTGCCCATGATATACCGGTCAAGCATTACATCACCCAGGACCGCTACGCGCTTTGAGCTGAAATTGTCAATTATCCCGCGGAGTCTGCCGAAAGCCATGTTATCCATGTCTTAATTATACTAAAAATACATATCCTGATATAACGCGGTGCTGGTAATGTTTTCGGGTAACGGGCCGAGGGTGGAGCGAAGCGGCAAATTTTATCGCATTCAAAGAACGTTCGGGTGGATTTCTTCGGAATTTTTATTTATCGGCATTTGCTAGAATATTGGAGTTATGGCGCTTGTCCGGTGTATTTTTGCCTGAATTGAAAACATTACTGCTTAACTTATGACAATGAACGGCATGTTTCCAGTCTCCCGAAAAATTGAATGGACTGATGCGTGGGGCGGGATGGCGGCAATGTTGGTGGCGCTGCCCTCCGCCATCGCGTTCGGCGTCGCCATGTACGCCCCGCTCGGTCCCGGGTTTGCCGGAGCCGGCGCGCTTGTGGGGATTATCGGAACCGTGGCCATAGGCCTGCTTGCCCCGGGGTTTGGAGGCGCTCCGCGCCTTATCTCCGCTCCCTGCGCTCCGGCGGCTGCTGTTATGGCGGCGCTGTGCGTCCGCTTGCTGGACGGAGGCGCGCCCACTGAACGGATTGTCGTTTCCCTTGCCGTGGTCGGACTGCTTTCAGGCGTTCTGCAGGCGCTTTACGGCGCGCTCGGCGGCGGGCGTCTTATCAAATACATCCCTTATCCCGTGGTAACGGGGTACATGAGCGGCGTAGGTTTGCTGATAATATTAAAACAGGCCGGGCCCTTTCTCGGACTTGAGAAGGGTACTTCCCCGCTTGCGGGAATGTTTTCTCCTAACGCCTGGCAATGGCCGGCGGTTTTGGTCGCGCTCGTAACAGCCGGCGTGATGGTTGCCGCTCCGCGGCTTACAAAACGGATCCCGGCGGCCATACTGGGCCTCGTGGCCGGAATTGCGGCGCACCTCGCTGCGGGGGTTGTCAGACCCCAGTTACTGACGCTGGAGGCTAACCGGTTTATTATTGGCGCCATTTCCACCAGCCCGGGAGTTGTCGTAAAAGGCATTGTTTCCAATTTCAACGCACTGCGCCTTATGGGTATGCATGACGTATACATGCTTATCGGTCCGGCGCTCACGTTGTCGGTTCTTCTTTCCATAGATACGCTTAAAACCTGTGTGGTAACCGACTCCATTGTGCGCGCCCGACACGATTCCAACCAGGAATTAAAGGGGCAGGGTGCGGGCAACATGGTATCTGCTTTGATCGGCGGTATGCCGGGCGCCGGCACCATGGGAGCCACTTTGGTGAGTCTAGCAAGCGGCGGCAAAACCCGACGCGCAGGTCTGCTGGAAGGCGCGTTTGCCCTTATAGCGGCGCTTGTTCTGGGAAGCGCCATCGGGCGTATACCTCTTGCGGCACTGGCGGGGATACTGGTAGTGGTCGGATTGCGGATGATAGACCGCTCCAGCGTGCGTCTGGCGCTGCGCGGTTCCACCGTTCTGGATTTTGCAGTTATCGTATCGGTCGCGGGTACGGCGCTTGCGGCAGATCTTATTTCGGCCGCCGGTGTGGGCATTGCCCTCTCAATTCTCCTTTTTATACGCGAGCAAATGCGCAGCAGCGTGGTCCGGCGCAAAGTGACGGGCGCGGAGATTTACTCAACACAACAACGCCTGCCTGGAGAGCGCGCGGCGCTGGCGGAGCGCGGCGTGGAAACGCTTGTGGTTGAACTCCAGGGGAGTCTGTTCTTCGGCACCACCGACCAGCTATTCTCAGAAATAGAGAGCGATATGCGCTCATGCCGGCGCCTGATCCTGGATATGCGCCGCGTGACTTCCGTGGATTTTACCGCAGTGCATATGCTGGAACAGGCAGGGGAAATGATGGGGGAGCGCGGCGGATCGCTTGTTTTTTCTCATTTACCCCCGAGTCTGCCCACCGGGCAGGATCTACGCGCTTATTTCGAACAGCTGGGTCTGACTCATCACGATGGAAGGGGACGTATCTTTGAAACGCTTCATGACGCGCTTGAGTGGGCGGAGGACTGCGCCATAGAAGAGGCTGGTATCGAACGCCCGGGCGCGGGGGAACTGCTGGATCTTTCGCAGATAGATTTTTTACTGGAGATAGATCCCGCCTCTTTGGCGGCGCTCCGCGTGGCTTTCGAAGAGCGCCGCGTGGACGCCGGCAAACCGATATTTAGTCGTAAGGGCCAGGGTGATGAGCTTTTTGTAATTCGCCGCGGGCGTGTCAGGATAATACTGCCGCTGAAAGATACTCATCGCCAGCATCATCTTGCCGTATTCGGCCCCGGAGATTTCTTCGGCGAGGTGGGGTTTTTGGCCCGCATGCCGCGGACGGCTGACGCGATCGCCCTGACAGATACGGACCTTTATGTGATAAGCCGGGCCGCTTTCGATGTCATATCCCGCCGCAATCCAACCGTTACGATGGCGCTATTTCAGCGACTTGCAAGCGTAGAGGCGTTGCGTTTACGGGACGCTGACAGCGAACTGCGCCGCCTTCAGGACAGCTGAGTGTTGCTGCCTGTTTTTTGCGGAAAGTCAGTTCATGCGGCGCTTTACAAGTTTGGCGGTTACGGAACCGATGAAGATCTCGGCTTTTAAAATGAGCGGCAGACGCAGTTCGTCGTCCGTTATCCAGACAAGCATTTTCTTTCCTTGTTTGGCCACGAAGAGACCGTCATCCCCCAGCTGTGGCTCCACCAGAACGCATTTGAACTTGCCGTAGGCGGTAGATTCCTTTTCACGCTTCCTGAATTTAACATCCATGCGCCAGTTTCGCTTGGTATTGATCAGTATCTCCTGGCTGGTGCCGGACCTTAAGTCCATTGTGCGAACCAGGTAGAGGGCTGAGAGGACATCGTTGACCGGCCCGTCCAACGTCCCTTCCACGGGTGCGGCAATTTTAGATTTACCCATTTTCTCGCCGTGAAAAGTCTTGGTTGTGTTATCAAAGATCACCCATTCATCAAAGAAGTGATGTCCTTCCCGGATACTTTTGCGATAGCCGAAGGAATACAGGTCCCGGATATCCATCCATGACTCATTGATATCATTTACTGTGTAAAAATTATTTATAAAGGCCGCAGACTTTGCGCCTGAAATTATATGATAGGCCGTCCGGCCGTCTATCATTACAATTTTATCTATCTGCAGGTAGGCGGAGCCGACGTTTATAAGGCCCCAATAGATTTCGTATTCAAGACGCTCGTTGTGCCAGCCATCGCGCACGACCGTGGTATCCACGGCGATAGCAGGCTCAAGGGCTGTATAAGGATGAACAAGAACCGCCTGTTTCTCAAGGGCAGAAAGTGAAACGGCGCAAATCGTCAATAGCGCTCCGGCGAAAAGCGCATTCTTAAAAACCATATTTTATCCGCGCCCAGACGATGGCCGCCACGGCGGCCATCCCGGTGAAGCCGCGCCATTCCTTATTCTTCAGGAAGACTTCCAGGGATAACGAGTTCCGGTCAAAAAAATCCGGGATGGCGCGGAGCCGGGGCAGCATGGAGTTAACCCGCTTTATGTACTCAGCATACTGCGCGCCGTATTCGCCGCGCAGAAAATCCTCCTCGGCGCGTATCTGTACTTTGTAGATAAGGGTGAAGGAGATGGTCGTTATCAGCCATACAATCCCCGTACGCAGAAGATCATGGGGATTTGAAAGGGCGATGAGGAGGCCGAGCACCATTACCGCGGTGCCCAGATAAAGGGGGTTGCGGACCGCGGCGTAGGGGCCGGTGACCGTGAGCGTTTTGGACTTTACTATCGCCGCCGAGGCCAGCACGCGGATGAGCTGCCCCAGGAGCATTACTGCCATGCCGGCCGTGAAAAGGGACCAGCTATCCGGCCTTGCCAGCATTATCACCGCTACAGCTACGATCTGTGAAACGAGTATTCTTTTTTTCATGATTATCCTTTGCTGAAAATATCAGCCGCGTCAGGCGCGAATCACTTCCGTGCTCTGCTGATCCAACGCGCTGCGGCTAAAATGCCGGATTTTATCACGCGTCCTCCGGCAAGATCGTGTTTTTTGCGCAACTCGCTAAAACCGTGGCCTGTTGTAACCAGTATGGACGAGAGACCCAGCGCGTCCGCAAGTCTCATGTCGGATTCTTTGTCGCCTATAACGATGGACCGCGCAAGGTCCACTTGCTGGTGCTTCAACGCCTCTTTTATAAGGCCGGTGGCGGGTTTGCGGCAAGCGCAGCCCGCGGTCGGCAGATGGGGACAGAAATACACTCCGTCAAGTTCCACGCCTTTTGCGCGCAGATCTTTAACGAGTTTCATGTTAATCGCCTTCGATCTGGCCATGGTCATATACCCCCTGCCGACCGCCGCCTGGTTCGTAACCACTATCAGCCGGTAACCGAGGCGGGCGAGGAGGAGCAGGGCTTTAAAGGCGCCCGCGTAGAATTTGAGACCTTGCGGATCGGTAAGATAGAACCCGGGGCGGTCGTGGATGATGGTTCCATCCCTGTCGAGAAACACCGCGGGGCGTTTAGCGTTATCCTTGTTTTTTCGCAAATAAGCAATCATAGATCGTGCAGTTTTACCGTTGAATTTTGGCAAACCTTCAGTTCTCGGTTTTGCACCTTCGTGGCGCTATTATCTCCATCAGGCGCGCGCGGCCATCGCGCGGAAAGACGATCTTTACCGAGAGGATGAACACGTCTCCATTGATGACCTGCGCCCAGTCAGCCGGGAAGCGCACGAAATCCTTGTATGTGGTTATAACCGGCATATCTTCGCGCGTGGCCTGTACGGCCGCCAACTCCTCTCGCGTGAAGCGGTGGTGGTCGGGGTAGCGCCAGATCTGGGCCGGAACGGCCTTAAGGCCCGCCAGAGTGTCCTCAAAGGATTTCGGATCCCCTATGCCGGAAAGCGCCGTCACTTTCCTATCCCGGAATTCGGAGAGGGGAACCTTTTCATTTTTAAGTGCGTCGACAAAAGTTTCGGGAGAATGCATGCTCTCTATAACGACCGCGGAAGCGTTCAGCTTTTTTATTTCGTCCTTGATCGTCTCCACGCCTGCCTGGCAAGCGTGCTCGCAATGTGACAGTATGACTGCATCCGCCCTATCCAGGCCTATGGAGGTTTCGCGCAGATCCCCCAGCGGGATCAGCTCGTCTTTATGAAAGGGCGCGGTGGCGTTGACCATGACGATGTTTTTGTCACGGCGCAGCCTGAAGAACTGATACCCATCGTCCATCAGGAGAAGATCGCTCTTGAATTTTTCCAGCGCCGCGAGCCCGGCCTGGTAGCGGTCTGAGGAGACCAGGACCGGAATGCCGTGATCTCTTAACATCTCAAAGATCATGACGGCTTCGTCGCCGGCTTCGTCGGCGGAAAAGGATTCGCCGTCGGCCAGGATAGTCAGTTTTTTGCCGGGGGCTTTGCGTTTATACCCCCGGATAAGGATGGCGGGATTATAGCCTTCTTTTTTGAGCTCCATGGCGGCCATGACAACTGTTGAAGTTTTACCCGTCCCCCCGGCTGAAAGATTGCCGAAGCAAATCACCGGAACCGGAAGCTTGTAGCTTTTAAACAGGCCGGCCGAGTAAAGCGCCCGGCGCAGCGATATCGCCCCGATATAAACGAGGGACATAGCGCGCAGGAGCAGCCGCCCCGACGCCTTTTTTCTGAGACCGTCCCTGATTTTTTTTGCATCCATAATATTACGCGATCCCTAGTCCGAGTTCGCCGGCCATAGCGACAAGTTTAGCAAATACTGCTTCCGGAGAAAGTTCTTGAAGGCATTTTACGCCGCCTTTTGACGTCGGCCGCATCGTAAAAGGCGCGGAATTCACTGTGCCAGGACATTCGTTTTTCTGGCAGGCGATGCAGGCGAAGGCGTCATTTCTTATGATCTGATGTTTCGGGTCGTTCGGCGGTGTCCAGCTTTCAGGCCGGCTTGAACCATAGATCCCAAGCGTTGGCACTCCGGACGCTTGCGCGATATGTTTGGCGCCGTTGCAATTAGAAATCAGGAGCGCCGACTGCTGAAGCAACGCCGATAGCCTGGAGAGATCGGAGGTTTCGGGTGCGAGGAAGACGGCCGGATGATCGGCGGCCCGGACGATGTCTTCGGCAAGTGATTTTTCGCCCGGCCCCCATAGAACAAGCACAGCGGCCTTTGTCTTTCGGACTATAAGCCCGGCCAGGCGGGCATAATGTTCCGCTGGCCATAGGCGGGTCATCCGCCTGGAAGCCGGGGAAAAAAAGATCAGTTTGCTCCTGAGGCCGGTATCGGGGACAAGCTTCGTCACCTCGCCGGCGGCCCAGGCCAAGTCGTCGGTCGCCGGATAGAATTTAGGATATGGATAAAAGATATTTCCGAGGCCGAGCTGGCTCAGGAGGTCGATCTTAAAAAAAGGATTGTACTCGCGCTGACCCGGCCGCAACTCCAGTTTAAGGTTGTAGGCCCAGGCCGAGTGGGTGTATGCCGGGCCGGCTTTTACCTTAGCACCGCTCATAACCGTAACGAGAGCTGATCGGGGATTGGACATCAGATCAATTACAAGATCGTATCGGCGTCGCCTCACCTCTAAAAGCCATTTAACCGGTTTTTTCGCGTCATAAACCAGCACTTCGTCAACGGCGGGGTTGCGCGCTAGGGCCTGATCAGATGGCTGCTGAGTAAGGAAATCCAGTTTCGCGCGCGGGAAATTGATCTTTAAAACTTCCGCCGCGGAGGAACTCAAAAGCACGTCGCCTATCTGGCGGAACTGTATCAAAAGTATTTTACCGGGATTGAGATTCATATTTTTTCATCGCGTTTTTCGGAATGATTAACCTGAAAGTTGCAGGTGCGACTTTCCGCCTGTATAGCAGGCGCCCGATCGGGAGGCATACATCTTCTCGGATACATCGCGCATAGCGCTTGATCCTCGACCCGCTGCTGCGGGGAATCCTGCAGAATAATTCTGTTACTCGATTTTATCAATGAGATATACCTTAATCTGCAGGATTCAGGCTAAAACAGTCTTGACGCTCCCCGCTCAAGATGAAGTCTTAGATCCAGATTACCCTCGCCGCGTTTTATAAAAAGGCGGTCAATGGGACCGGAATCCGGGTTCCATGGCCAGGGCGTTTTGCCCTGCTTAAAACTGAAATCCAGAACATAGCCGGCCTTTAGCGCGCTGGCCCGTACCGCAGGCGAATAAGCGCCCGCCCCGTAAGGGTAGGCGAAAGCGGACATTTCCGCTCCGAGCGCGGCCTCAAGTTGTTTTTTTGATTCCGTTAATTCCCATGCCGCGTCTTCCAGGGTGAGCTTTTCAAGATTGGGGTGGTTCATGGTGTGAGATCCGAATTCTATGACCCCGCTTTCCCGCATTTCCCTGAGCATCGCCAGGTCGGCCATGTTGACCCACGGTTCGGTTTTAGGGTTGTGCCAGAGATTGACTTTGCCGATGGTGTTGTAAACCACAAAAATATTTCCTTTGGCGCCGAGCTCGCGCAGTATTTTGTAAGCATGCGAGTAGTTGTTCTCATAGCCGTCGTCGAAAGTGATGAGCACCGCTTTCTCGGGGAGTGGTTTTTCGCCTCTATGGGCTTTAAGGAGATCCGAAAACAGTACCGTCACGTAGCCATGGGCGTTCAGCCAGGCGACCTGAGAACGGAATTTTTCAGGGGTAACCCACAGGTCTTTCAGCTTTGAACCGGCGGGAGGGGTCCCGATCTTATGATACACCAAAACCCGGAGGCCCGGGGTCGTGCGTCGCCACCAGGCCCAACGGGCGCTGACAAGCGCCGCTCCCAAAAAAGCTGCAGAGGCAAGAAATTCTTTAGTCATGATTGCTCCGTAATTATTCAAGTTGCACGATCTGTTGATTAACCCTGTCCGAGCAGTATATTTTTTCCCTTAATATTCGCTTTATCCAGAATCTGCTTAGCCGCCGCCAGAACTTTATCGGGGGTGATCATGCGCATGCAGAGAAAATGACCGCGCGGACATTTCTTTGAGCCGTGGAGGGCGCAGGGCCGGCAGGAGAGTTCTTCTTCCAACACCAGATTATTATTACCATAGGGGAAAAAGCCAAGCTCCCGTGTGGTCGGACCGAAAATAGCCGCCACCGGTACTCCGAAAGCGACCGCGATGTGCATGGGTCCTGAGTCGTTGGTTATAAACAGCTTAAGGCTCTCTATCAGCGCCATCAGGTCATCCATCCCTGTTTTGCCGGTGAGATTAAGCACCGAGCCGGGCGCGGCTTTTTCAATTTCAGCATTCCACGCCACCTCGTTCTTGCCGCCTACCAGCAGCACTTTTGTATCGTATGCCCGCGCCAGCTCAGTTATTAGACGGGCCCAATACTCGCGGGGCCAGCGCTTTGTCGGCCACACCGAACCGGGGTTGGCCCCGATAAATATGGTTTCGTTCACTCCCAGGTCCTTCAATGCGCCGATTTTCCCGCGGAGCGCGGGGAAGGAGGGATCTGTATCTCCCGAAAGCGGAAGTATCAGGGTCAGATTGCGTTCAATGTCATGTATAAGCCAGGAAAACGGGACTTTATGGGTGAACAGGAAGCTTCCAGCGCTTGAATCGAAGCCTATGCGGATCGGAATGCCGGCAAGGCGTGCCATCAGGGCGCTGCGCAGAGATCTGTGAGGAACTATCACAATATCGAAACGGCGCTGCTTCAACTCTTTTAGAAGACGAAAAAATTCTCCAAAAAATGAATGAGAGGTTTTTTTATTGTCAGTAATAACCTCTGAGGCCAGCCCTGACGAGGCGAAGATTTGCGCCGTTTCAGGCCGGGTGAGCACCGTTACATCCGTGTCCGGCAGAACTTTTTTTATCTTCTCCAGCAGTGGCAGAGTGAGGACGGCGTCTCCAAGAAAGGCGGTTTGAAGCAGGGCCAGGCGCTTGGGCCCCTTCTTAAGCGCGGCGGTGCTATTTTGAAGGATCCAGTCGCCGACCAGGGGTTCCCGGTAAACAACCGGCACATCTATGGCCTCAAGCGATTCGAGATACCTTTCCAGCGTGTGTTTCTCCAGGGCCGGGCTGGGTATGCGGAAATTTACGAAAAGCCGGCGGGCCAGAGAATCCTTACGATATCGCGCCTTACGTTTAATGCCGGAAAAAACTGAAAGCAGGCGGCTGCGCAGGTTGGCGTGCAGGTCGATGAGGATATCGTAACGCCCCTTCTTTATCGCCCTGAGCGCGGACGCGAAATCGGTGAACGCCAGGATATCCGAGATGAATGGATTTTTAGCAGCGGCCTCGGCAAATTGGGGCTTTACCAGCATGGTGATGCGCGCGCCGGGCCAGCGGCGCCTGAGATTACGCAGAACCGGTGCCGTCAGTATTATGTCGCCAAGCGACGACATCCTGATTACAAGTATACGCGGCGCTATTTCCATATTTAATCCAAAAATTATATCATTTAAGACAGTGCTGTAGCACGGCAGCAAACAGCGCCGCCGCGGAAAGCTGTGACGCGCCTTTGCCGCGAATGCTCTTTCAGGTTTCCAAGGGTTTCTGGCTGGTGAATATTGTTGATTTCCGCTCCGGAGTAGCCCACTTCGGCATAAAGGAAAGCCATCACCTTATCTGGTCACGCTTCTGGGCGGCCGCCTTATTTTGCGTCTTGTCGCAGGCATCCGCAACAAAGATTTAATTTAAATTCTATTGACAATTAACGACCAGTCTATATAATATAGTATGGCCAAGTGGAAAAGATCAGCCGTTTGCGGGTTAGTCTGCCTTGTGGCTATAGTCTCATACAGAGTAGCCGGAGCCATCCTCACATCCCCCATCTACCGCATCCTTGTGAACGAACAGACCACTATCGGCAATACCGCGGCTAAAACGGGGGGGGCTTATTCTCTTCTCGGCAGCACAGGGCAACTTGGCTACGGAGCCATAGGGAGCTCACGCTACTCGGTCACCTGGGGCTCTGTAAATTCCGCTCCGTCGCCCCGCGATAACGTGAACGCCTCCCATGTTTATCCCAATCCCTGCAACCTGCGGGAAGGCTGTGTCGCAGTGACTTTTACCCGCCTTACGTTCAAAGCGACGATACGCATTTACACTATTTCGGGTGAGCTGGTGCGCACAATAGAAAAGAACAGCAACTTCGACAATGTGCTTTGGGATCTGAAAAATGGCAGCGGGCGTCAGGTGGCCAGCGGTTTATATATCTATTTCAACCAAGGCGGCGGCACCTCCAAAAAAGGGAAACTGGTCATAGTCAGATAGTTTTATTGAACTTAGCAACCCATAGCCTTGCAGTTATGAATCCGATTACGGGAGAAAGTATATGAGAATGTTCAGGAACACGATCGTGACGCTCGGACTGTTGGGCGTTTTTAATTTTTGCGCAATGGCGGGAGAAATAAAACCCGGCTCAGTGCCCGGCTCCCTCAATTACCAGGGCCGCCTTGAAAGGGATAACGCGCCCGTCAGCGGGCCGGTTTATCTGACTTTCAGGATCTATAATGTTGCGACCGGTGGCGATCCGGCCGCGTGCGGAAATTCGGGAGCGCCCTGCCGATGGGCCAGCGCCGAAGCCGTGGTCAACGCCGTGCAGGGCATTTTTAACGCGTCAATAACCCCACCTTGGAGTGTTTTCGCGAACGGCGAGGCGCTTTATCTTGAGGTGCAGGTTGAAAGCGACGTTCTGTCTCCCAGAGAGCCGCTGAACAGCGTGGCTTACGCCATGGTGGCAAAGAAGCTGGAGGACGGAGCTTCGATTTCGGTTACCACGCTTACCACCACCGGTAATGTCGGTTTAGGCACCAGCTCTACCGCGAACAGGCTATCCGTAAGCGGGATAATAAAACTTGTCGGCACTTCCGACGGGATCTGTTTCTCGAATAACACATGCATGTACACAGCGGGAGTCGGCACCGCGGTCGGCGGCGTTACCAGCCCTGTGGAGAGCATTCTGGAATCCGACACCGCGCTGGCCGGCGGTGAAATGATATTTAAGACTTCAACTGTGGAGAGAATGCGCATAAAGGATGCTTCTAAAAACGGCAGAATAGGCATAGGCCCGCTTGCTCTGACTGATCCGCTCGGGACCGTGGATATAGACGGGTCGCTCTATGTGGGAAGCCAGGGCATCTATGATAGGACAGGCGGATCGGTGACCGTAAAGGGGCTTTATGTTCCGGACGGCGGAATAACCGGCGCTAACTCGGAGTATTTATTGCTGGGCAGTGAAAATGACGTGATAGCGCTTGTGAGCGGCGGCGCCGAGCGGCTACGCGTGCATTCGAACGGAAATGTCGGCATAGGACTTTCAAATCCCTCGGATAATCTTGAGGTGGCGGGCGATATAGCCTCAAATACCGGCGTCAGGGGCGGAAGAGTTTCGATGGGAGATTATTCGACCTGGACCAACCTTGCGAACGAGGTGCGATCCGAAACCGGATACCATCTTCTTCTTCAGCAGACCAATAATTATAATGTAGGCATAGGCACCAATGCTCCTACTGAAAAACTCCATGTGCGCGGCAACATTAAGGCTGATTACGGGGTTATCGCTGCCACCGCCGCCTTCTCGGATTCAGTTCGGGTTGATGACGAGGGGAATTTCACGGCCAACTCCGGCCACGGGAATATGGTCTATCTTTCATCAACCGTAGTATACGGCACCCTGCTGGTGACCGGTGGCGTGGGCTCGGAAAAGGGCCTCCCCGCTTACCTCACAGACAATAATATCTTAACCGGACAGAACACTTTCACGGGTCTGGTAACGGTTTCCACCAGCATGATCGTTTCCAACCGCGTCGGCGTGGGAGTCAGCGATTTCGATTTCCCTGCCTCCAAATATCTTCAGATAGGAGACGATAAACCGGAGTTCTCAGGTGATGACGCCGCGGCCTACCTGGTGTCCGGGAGCGCGGCTAACTCAAAAGTCTCTTTTTATCGCGGAGCTGTGGAGGCCGCCCGCATCCAGACCAACAGCGGCAATAACCTAGCGTTGGTGATAAATAATTCCACCAAGTCGGTTGTTGACAGCACCTATTACCGCATATACAACAGCGTAGTTCTTATCTCAACCGGCAGTAGTTCCGTAAGCGCGACCACGCCGGCCGTTTATGTGAGCTCCTCGCTGGGCAATATAGGTATGGGCACCTCCATCCTGGATCCGAATCATCGCCTTACCGTCGCCGGCAATATACGGATTTCCGGGCCCACCACCAACGGCCTTATTTTCGCGGATGGCACGACTATGTGGACCGCCAATGTCGGTTCTGTGGGCTCAGTTTCCAGTAACGATGACGCGGTGGTGCGGGCCGATGCCAATTCCGACGGCATAGGCAATGTCGTGCTGCGCGTCGGAAGCGTGGACGGACTTCTGCTTAACTCCGGCGGCAATATCGGCATCGGCACATTAACGCCTTTGAGCAGGTTGGATGTCGCCGGCGATCTTAATATCAGCGCCGGTGGAATTCTGCTGACCGCAGGCACGGAAAGGATCTCAGCCGGCGGGGTTTTAACAAACACGACCTGGCACGGCAATACGGTGGATGTAATTTATGGCGGCACCAATTCCGACACGGCCCTCTCGGGAAGCTCAATAATGGTTTCAGACGGGGCAAGTATAGTGCAAGGGAACAAAGGCACAGCAACCACGGTTTTGCATGGCAACGACGCCGGAATTCCCACTTACGCAGCCGTGGCGCTTGGGGCTGCCGGAGATGTGAGCGGTACTTTGACCGTGGCCAACGGCGGAACGGGACTCGCCTCGGGTCTTGCCGGCGGTCTCCCCTATTATTCCGCGACCAACGAGATGACTTCCATGTCCGCTGGCAGCATTGGTCAGCCGCTTCTTTCCAACAACACCGGTGCCCCATACTGGGGAACCCTGAGCGCATCATATGGCGGAACAGGGCTGACTGCCGGCACTGCCGGCGGTCTTCCATATTTTTCCGCGACTAACGCTATGGCCTCTACGTCGGCCGGTACCGCCGGTCGGGCTCTTCTTTCAGGCGGCACAGGCGCTCCGACCTGGGGACAGGTTTCGCTCACCGCCGCCGTAAGCGGCACCCTGCCGATAACAAACGGCGGTACCAATTCCGCAACCGCCCTCTCGGGAAGTTCGATCATGGTTTCAAACGGTACCAATATTTTACAGGGATCGGCTGGTACAGTGACCACGGTGCTGCATGGCAACGCGTCAGGCACTCCGTCCTACTCAGCGGTGTCGCTTACGGCGGATGTAAGCGGCATTTTGCCCGCAACCAACGGCGGCACCGAGAACGGGTTTGTCAAATTCAGCGGCCCGGCCTCAACGGCTAAAACATTTACTCTGCCGAACCAAACAGCCATCATCCTGACTGATATTGCAACAGTGACGGTGGCCCAGGGCGGAACCGGATTGAATGTGGGTGTTGCCGGTGGTTTTCCTTATTATTCCGCGACTAACGCTATGACATCAATGTCGGCCGGTACTGCCGGCCAGGCGCTTCTTTCCGGCGGCACAGGCGCTCCGACTTGGGGGACCTTAAGCGCTTCATACGGGGGCACTGGACAAACCAGTTATGCCGTGGGTGATATCCTTTACGCTTCAGGGACCGGAACATTATCAAAATTGGCTGACATTGCAACGGGCAATGCCTTGATTTCCGGCGGCGCTAATACCGCGCCTTCATATGGAAAGATAGGCCTGACTACGCATGTAAGCGGTACCCTGCCGATAGGCAGCGGCGGTACCAACAGCACCTCCTTTACTGCCAGCCAGGTTATACGCATGAATTCCGGCGGCACAGCCCTTGAAAGCCAGGCCGGCGCTTCCGGGACATATAGCGTTGCGCGCACGACCACAACAACCGGAACCCCATGCAATGATTGGACTTTCGCTAACGGCGTACTTACAGGTGTTTCAGGTGATAAGGCATGCAATCCTTAAACCTGTGGCATCCTGCTTTTAGCGGGAGGGGAACTGAGAGGTTATTTCTTTCAATGTTAGCGCGGTGGCGCCCTTTAGCGCTTCAAGGGCAGCTTTGGCGGCGATTCCGGCTTCCTTAAGGGCAGCGGGATCTTTTAGAAGTGAAATTGTTTTATCGGCAAGTTCATCGGCGGTACATACCATGAAGCCGCCGTTCCTATTCATAAGAGCCTGGGCGCCTTCCTGAGTATGCTTTATATTCGGGCCGAAAAGCACAGGTTTCGCGAGCGCGGCAGGCTCAAGCACATTGTGCCCGCCCGTATCGTCCAGCGTGCCTCCCACGAACACAACATCGGAGTAGGAATAAATATCAGCCAAGCGGCCGAACTCATTAACCAACAGGCAGTCAGGGCCCGGCCGGGCGTGCGCGCGCTGGGACCAAAGCGGGGCTATCAAGCCTTTGTTCCGGATCCTGGATGCGGTTTCTGAAGCTGTTTCCGGATGCCTGGGGGCTATTATCATCCGGGTATCCGGGAGAGCCTCTTTGATCTTAATGAACGCCTCCAATATCACGTTTTCTTCAGCCGGGTGAGTGCTTCCGGCGCAGAATATTTTTTTATCCTTCCAGCCTGCCGCCTCAATAAACTCCATAATCGCAGCGCGGCCCTGCGGCTGCAGATCCACCAGATCGTGTTTTATGTTGCCCGTAAGCGTCAGCTTTTCCGCCCCGCCCAGCAGGAGATCGTATCGTTCCAAGTCGCCGCGGCTCTGCGCGGCTATCTTGCAGATATTGGCGAACATGAGGCGCGAGAGAGGTGAAAACAGCCGGTAAAAGCCCAGGGTGCGCGCTGAGATACGCGCGTTTATTATCATAACATTGACTCCTGCTTTGCCTGCCGCGTAAAGCAGGTTGGGCCAGAGCTCGGTCTCGGCTATCAGCAGCAACTCCGGACGCGCCGCGGCTATAAAACGTCTCATAAGGGGATAGAAATCCAACGGAAGCAGGAAAGCGTGAGTCGTCAGCCTGAGGGCTTCCGCCCGTCCTGAGGAGGTGGAAGTAGTGATCATTATCGGCCTTGACGGGCAGCGCTCACGCATTAAAGGCAGGATCTTGCGGAGCGCCTTAACCTCACCTACCGATGCTGCGTGAAACCAGAGCGGGCGCTCGGAGAAAGAGGGCACGGTGATGGCGAAGCGTTCTCTAAGCTCCGCCAACAGGTTATTCAGCAGGCTGCGCCGGGGGGAAAACAAGAAAAAAACCAGATAGAGCGCCGCGATAAACGGCGCAAGGAGATTGTAAAGAATTAACAATAAAAAGCCCATAGTTCAGGGAGTAATGATCAAGGATTAAGCACTAAGGATTAAGTGATAAGAATTAATTTTTTTACCTATGTCTTACGACTTACAGCTTACACCTTATAATTTATCCTTATCACTTAATCAGTTCCAGAGCTTCAGCCCCAAGCGAGTTTAAAGCCTGCTCCAGTTCTTCGGCCTTGGCCGGTATGGAATCAGTTTCGGAAACGCTGATAGGGTCGCCATAGACGATCGCGGCTTTGCCGAAGGGCAGTGGGAATTCAAAATTATCCCAGGAATTAAAAGTGATCTTGCGCGAGAGTCCTACTCCGGTAGGCAGTATTTTCATGCCGGTCCTCTGAGCCAGATAGATGACGCCCTGCTGGACTTTTCCCTTAGGCCCCTTTGGGCCATCGGGCGTAATTGCCACCGGGAAACCGGCGGCCGCGCGCTCTATGAGCTCCATGAGGGATTGGGAGGCGCCTCGGCTGGTGGAACCTCTGACGGTATTGTGCCCGAACTTGCGCAGCACTCTGGCCATGTATTCTCCATCAGTGCTTTTACTGACCAGCGCTGATATGCCCATGCCGCGGTGAGAATAAAGCATGAAGGCCAGTTGTGAATGCCAAAGGGTGTATATGAAGTCGGCGTTCTCCGGCCTGTTTTCCCATCTTAACCGCGTGGTAGCGCCTGTGAATAATATATATAGATACGCCAGGAACGGCAGAATGGAATGCAGGGGGCTTGAGTGCGTAGACTCATTCATCTTGTTTGATTGCCTGCGCCGGCGTTGGCGTAGCCTTGCCGGCTGCAGCGGAACCCACACCCGGCTTCTTCTTTTTCTTGGCCAGCCAGGGTATGCTGAAGACAAGTGAATATTTTGGGCTGAGTGAACCGCAGTTCAGGCTGACCCCGACATGCCCGGCATTAAGGCGGCTTAGTATCGCCGCAAGCGTATCCGGATCTGACTGGTAAATCGGTTCATTTTCCGTCTCTGGTTTTGGGCAGGCGTATATATAGCGCGGGTCGCCGAGATCCAGCCCTTCGGCGGAGACTTCCTGGGCGATAAGTTCGGACACCACTTTAAGACCTGTTTCCGCGAATACAAGCGCGGCAGTTTCGGCGAGCCTGAAAAGCTCCGGGTCGGTTATGGCATTCAGCTTCTCTTCGAAGGCCGCCCCGAGCGTTATGATCCCGACAGTTCCGGCCCCGCCGTTCGTGAGCCCGTCCTTTTTAGCCAGGTCGTCCTCCGGTGTCAGGAGGTCGAACATCGTGGAGGGTTCCAGGGCCGCGGCGATGGAGGCTACGTATTCCTTGGCGCTTTCCTGATCGGCCAGGCCCAGAGCGAACAGGTCTATCTTGCGCTTTTTAGCCTTGCGCAATATATCGTAGGTGTATATCGGTATCTTGAACTTCTTGATTTTTCTCACGGTCACTCCAAACCGCTATTTATTCCTACGCTCCCACTGATATACCATCGGGGTGCAAAGTGCGATCGTCGAATAGACGCCGGTAATAGTGCCAATGAGCATTGCAAAGGCAAAGTTGTTGATAGCGCGGCCGCCGAGAAGATAGAGCACCAGCACGGTTATAAAGACGGTAAAGGTCGTTATTATGGTGCGGGATAGACATTCATTTACGCTGAAGTTGATCAATTCTCCGAGCTGCATTTTCGGATAATTCCTCATATTCTCGCGCATGCGGTCAAAAATGACGATCGTGTCATTGATGGAGTAGCCCGCTATGGTAAGGAAAGCCGCGACTATCACCAGGTCTATCTCACGGTTCGTAAGCGACATGGCTGTAAGCGCGACAAAAACATCATGCAGCAGACCTATTACGCCGGCTGCGCCCCATATCGGATTGGAAAACCGGAACGCCACGTAAATAATTATGCCGAACATCGACAATACTATAGCGAAGAGAGCTTTCTTAGCCAGGTCTCTTCCCACTACGGGGCCGACATAGTCGCGCTTTTCCTCCGTAAACGAGGCCCCTTGTATTGTTTTCAGGGCGGCGATTATCTGATTGGCTTTTTCGTTGACGTTTTCCTGCGTGCCTTTTACTTTGATCGCATAGGCGTTTTCACCGGAGAAACCCTGTATGCTGGTTTCCACTTTCGCCGCGTCCAGGGCGGACCTGAGCGCGCCTATTTCGACGGGCTTGTCGAACTTTACCTGCATCAGAGTGCCGCCAGTGAAGTCAAGCCCCAGGTTTATCCCCTTCACGGAAAGGGAAACGATGCCCGCCAGCACTACTATCCCGGAAATAGCAAAGAACACATGGCGTAGTTTTATGAAGTTGATGTTGGTCTTGTGGAGTATCCTTATCATATGCTGAGCTCCTTGGGATTGGATGTGAGCAAGAATTCATATATGGCCCTGGTCACAAACACCGACGTGAACATACCTATCAAAAGACCTATGGTCAGCGTAACGGCGAAGCCTTTTACGGGACCTGAACCGAACTGGAACAGGAACACCGCCGCTATCCAGGTGGTAACGTTGGAGTCCAGAATGGCGCTCCAGGCCTTGTCGTAACCCGTGGGGATTATCATCGCCACGGGCTTGGAGAGAGCCATTTCCTCGCGCATGCGCTCCAATATCAGCACGTTCGCGTCTATAGCCATAGCAAGGGACAATATCATGCCGGCGATGCCGGGGAGGGTCAGCGTGGCCGAGAAGTAGCTCATCGCGGCCAGCAGCAGCACGAAGTTGAGGAACAAGGCGATGTCCGCTATAAAACCGCCGCCTTTGTAATAGACAATCATAAAGAGTACGACCAGCAGGAACGCGATGCCCATGGCGCTTACGCCCTTCTTAATGGAGTCCTCCCCGAGACCGGGGCCGACCACGCGTTTCTCAATGATCCGGACCGGGGCGGGCAAGGCTCCGGCGCGCAGGATGATCGAAAGGTTCCGTGCTTCTTCCATGGTGAATGAACCTTCTATCACTCCGCTTCCGCCGCCTATGCGCGATTTAATGACGGGCGCCGAATGCACCACGCCGTCCAGAACGATGGCCAGGTATTTGCCTATATTCTCGCCTGTGTAGCGCTCGAATATTTTCCCGCCTTCCTTATTGAACGTGAAAGAAATATTTGGATAGCCGAACTGGCTGTCGGTGGATACCTTGGCATTCTCCAGGTAGGCGCCGGTAATCCCCACGGAGGAAGATAATACGTAGTATTTGGCCCTGGAGCTTTCTTCTCCGGAGGATGCCTTAAAGAGCGCGGTGTTCTTAGGCATGAGTTTGGCTATCTCGGGCACAAGTTTTCCGTCCTTGTCGAAGGGGGAATCGGTGAGATCCGATATCTTGGACAGGGCCTTTTCGGCTTCCGGGCTTGTGTCCACAAGGCGGAATTCCAGCAGGGCCGTTTTACCTATAAGATTTTCAGCCTCTTCAGTGTTAGAGATGCCGGGCAGGTCTACCGAAATCCAGCGTTCGCCCTGGCGTGAGATCGGCGTTTCGCCCACACCATACTGATCTATCCTGTTGCGGATAATCTCTATCGCACGGGTAATAGCGTCGTTGAGTTTCTCCTTCTTGTCCAACTTTTCCACTTCGAGCTCAAGGAGCATATGGGTGCCGCCGCGCAAATCCAAGCCGAGGTTTAACATGCGCTTTGGACGTTCGCGAACGGCTTCCAGCTTCGCTCTTTCATCAGCCGGCTTGGTGTACCATTCAACCGAGGGGTACAACAGCCACACCGACAGAATCGTTAGTCCCAGCGTAAGGCCGAGTTTCCAGTGCGTTGTTTTTTTCATTTTGGAGGCTCCTGATTATTTAACCGGGTTAACGAGACCGGCGACCGCGGATCTGACAATAGTAACTTTTACGCTTTTGGCTATTTCAACTTCCAGCTCATCGCCGTTTAATCCGGTTATAACGCCCACAATGCCGCCGTTGGTCAGAATTTTATCCCCCGACTTAAGGGCTTCGATCATATTCTTTCTGTCTTTCATCTGCTTCTGCTGCGGACGTATGACGAAAAAGTAAAAGATACCCATTATTATGATTATTGGAATAAATTGAGTGAGTTGGTTGTTCATTGTTCCTCCGTAATTAATATATATCCGTACTAATTCTACCAAATTTTAACGGCAAATGTTCGCCTGTGCCGCATGGGCTCTTCAGGTTACAAGTTGACGGTTGTCAGGCGCGGCTTTTAACTGTCCGCCGTCAACCCGGTTTTATCTAATCTCTTTTGGGGCGGGGAGTGTCACGAAAATAGGAGTCGTAAAACTCTTTCTTTTTTATCAAAAAATCGCCATTCTTTATCGCTTCCCGCATTATGTGGGTCTGTTTTATCAGGAAACGCAGGTTATGAATAGAAAGCAGCCTGCCAACCAGCAGTTCTTTGGCCTTGAAAAGATGAGAAAGGTAGGCTCTGGAATAGTTTCTGCAGGTCTCGCAGTCGCAGTCCGGGTCCAGCGCGGATTCGTCGCGTTTGAAAGGCGCGTTCTTGATATAAAATTTGCCGCGCGAGGTCAGGGCCTGGCCGTTGCGGGCGTTTCTGGTCGGAAGTACGCAGTCGAACATATCCGCGCCAAACTCCACGGCCTCCCAGATGTCCTCCGGGCTGCCGAGCCCCATAAAGTAAACCGGACGGTCTTTGGGCAGATTCTCTGTCACTATCCCCAGAGACTGGTGCATCTGATTTTTTGTCTCGCCTACGGACAGGCCGCCCACGGCAAAGCCGTCGGGGTTTACCGTCTCAGCCATATGGAGAGCCGCCTCACGGCGCAGATCGGGAAAGGTCGCGCCCTGAATAATACCGAAGAGAAGCGGTTTTCGGGATTCTTCAATATGGGCGGTAGTCTTAGTAAAATGCTCTTTGGAGCGCTGCGCCCAGATCTTTGTTTTTTTGAGGGCATCGGCGGCTTCCGCGTGTTCCGACGGATTTTTGACACAAACATCAAGGCATGTCCGGATATCGGAGCCTATTCTGGCCTGGTAGTCGATAACGCGCTCCGGAGTAAAAAAATGAGGGCTCCCGTCTATGTGGGAGGTAAAATGGACTCCGCTATCCGTTATCTTTCTGAGATTGCTTAAGCTGTAAACCTGGAAACCTCCGGAATCCGTGAGAATAGGCCCCTTATGGTTCATAAAACCGTGCAGTCCGCCGAACTTCTCCAGCACTTCGAGTCCAGGCCGCAGGTAAAGATGATATGTGTTTGAAAGGATACACTCCGTTCCGATGGCTTTCAGGTCGTCCTGAGAAACGGCTTTGACAGTGCCCTGGGTGGCCACCGGCATGAAGACAGGAGTGTGAACCACGCCGCTTGCGGTTTTTAGACGGCATATGCGGGCGCGGGTCGAGAGATCGTTTTTGATAACTTCGAAGTGTTTCATAAAAATAATGTGCCACCATTATGCTAATTATTGCTGATTCCTGCCCCGCTGTCGTACTAGCTTATAAACATCGCGTCGCCATAGGAATAGAACCTGTATTTTTTATCCACGGCCTCTTTATATGCATTAAAAAGAAGGTTCCGGCCTGCGAACGCGGCGGTCATGTAGAGCGGCGCGGAAGAGGGCACGTGCAGATTAGTGAGGAAAGCACCCGCGATTTTAAACCTGTAGCCCGGATAGATGAAGAGTCCGGCTTGCCCCTCACCCGGCAGGAGCCTCCCGGACTCGTCCGAAAAAGTTTCCAAAGTCCTCATGGACGAAGTTCCAACTGCTATTATCCTGCGTCCTCTTCCCTTTGCGGAATTGAGGGCGTCAGCAGTTTCGGCTGACAGAGAGCACTCCTCGGCAAGCATCACGTGCGCCGCCGGATCTTCGCCGCGTACGGGCTTAAACGTGCCCCAACCTATATGCAGAGTTACGTAGCGCACCTCAACGCCTTTCGCTCGTATCGCACTCAGCAGTTCAGGTGTAAAGTGGAAGCCGGCTGTCGGAGCGGCGATGGATCCTGGAACCGCGGCAAAAACTGTCTGGTAACGGGAGTCGTCAGGAGTTTCGCTTTCCCCTGCCTCGTTCTTTTTTCTTGCTTTAAGGATGTACTGAGGCAGCGGGACTTCGGCGTTATACTCCAGGTAAGCCTGGTCGAGAGGGCAAGAAAGAGTGAACAGAAAACTGCCATCCGGATTTTGACGCAAACAGACGGCTTTTGCCCCGCCTCTGCAGATAAGCGTCTGGCCGGGCTGGATCTTGCGGGCCAGCGCGCTCCATGTTTTCAGGTCCGCGCTTTCCGGCTTGATCAGCAGCAGTTCAGACTTGCCTCCCGTGGGTTTCAGGGCGGGCAGTTTAGCCTTCCAGACCTTGCTGCGGTTAAGTACCAGGATATCTCCGGGCAACAGGAGGTCCGGCAAGTCGCTAAAAACTTTGTGCTCTGTATTTTTGCCGGCGCGGTTAATGATTATAAGCCTGGAAGAGTCCCTCGGTTCAGCCGGTCTGGCCGCTATGAGGGGGTCAATGTACAAACTGTCAAATTCTGTAAGGGCGGCCTCAGTCATTAACATCCCCTATTGATGTTCCGGGGTAATACTGGCGGAGTATTTTTTTATAGTTCTTTCCGTTCAGAGCCATGTGCTTGGCGCCTTCTTGACACATCCCCACGCCGTGCCCCCAGCCCCGGCCGTAGAATTCATAGCCGCCGCTGCCAGGGGTAATCCGCGTGATAAAAGTGCTTTTTATATCATAGGTGCCGAAATTTTTGCGCAATTCCGCAGCTGCCGCGGTGAACGAGCCGGCGTCGGTCGCGAATTTCAGTTTCAGGGCGCGGCCGGAACGGTCGCGCTCGGATATTCTAACTCCCTTTATTTTCAGGGCGGAGGAGCCTTTTTTCTGGATAAAAGAGAGAAGATCCCGGGCCGTAGCGTAATACTCCCAGCTGGAATGGATAGAGTCGGAGCAAAAAGGGTCTCTGACGCCGTAAAGAGGTTTTATTACGTCTTCGCCCCACGCGGAACTTGCGCTGGCCGTGTGGCC
Organism: uncultured Elusimicrobia bacterium; assembly: GCA_903867985.1. Classification (GTDB taxonomy): domain Bacteria; phylum Elusimicrobiota; class Elusimicrobia; order Elusimicrobiales; family UBA9959; genus YA12-FULL-51-18. The sequence goes on from CAIPTO010000106.1 coordinate 88,958, forward strand.
TCCGCAGCAGGCGTGAAAAAAAGCGGTTATAAGCTTTTCCTTATACTTCAGCACTTCGCCGCGGGTGGATCTGACCGCGTCGATGATGCGGGAATTCATTCCGGAGGCGCCGTTGTAGACCTGTGTTTCCACTCCGTCCGTTATATCGTAGTCCTTCTTCGGATCGATGTTTTTTAGCGCGTAAGTGCGCGAGGCAACGGCTTGAGCCTTCAGGGCTTCCAGCGGCCAATCCGGACTCATTTCCACGGGCAGTACTCCGCAGAGATAATCTTCGACGGAGAGATGTTCTATAACCTCCAGTTTCTCGGCGGCGGTCGTCTTCATGTATAGATCGCCTTTATAAAAGTGTCCGTTGATTTTAACGCAGTCGCCGCCATCCGCGGCCAACAGCTTAACAGGCGACTCCAGCGTCTCGCCGGCCACGGCGAGATGCGTGGGATTGACGTATTTGACTTCGTATATGGACCTTTCCAGCAACATATATTTTTGCCCGGTCTTAACCTCCAGCGCGTAAACTTTGGCTGAGGTGACGAGTTTGAATTGATTGGTATTGCGGGAGATAGCGACCCGGATAACGGAGGGGATTTCCTCTCCGGAGCCGGCTGCGGAGTTGAGGGGAGCGAACGATAACATTGCGCAAAGAAAGAGTCGTATCATAAGAAGCAGGGCAGGGGATCGCGCTCTATAGGAACTTCTCCTGCACCGGAGCTTTAAGACCGAGATGAAGATAGGCTTTCCCGGTCAGGATCCTGCCCCGGGTGGTGCGTTGTATAAATCCGGACTGCATAAGGAATGGTTCTATCACATCGGTAAGCGTGTCAATTTCTTCAGACACCGCAACCGCAAGGGTCTCCACGCCCACGGGGCCGCCGCCGAATTTCTCCGCTATGGTTCGCAGCAGTCTGCGGTCCAGACTGTCCAGCCCTTCTTTGTCTATCTCCAGCGAATTCATGGCTTCCAGCGTTACGGCCGGAGTTATTATTCCTTTTGCCCGGACCTGCGCAAAGTCGCGTACGCGCTTAAGCAGGCGGTTGGCAATTCTTGGGGTACCTCGGGAACGCGCCGCGATATGGGCTAATCCCTCCCTTGTAGCCTCTGTCTTGAGGATCCGGGCCGATCGCTCCAGTATCTGTTCTATCTCGGCGCTGCCGTAAAATCCCAGGTTGAAAACGATGCCAAACCGGTCCCGCAGGGGGCCGGTAAGCAAGCCGCTTCTGGTTGTCGCGCCCACCAGCGTGAATTTGGGGACCGCCAGTCTGAGCGTGGTGGCGCCGGGACCCGCGCCGGTGCTGATAAAAAAAAGAAAATCTTCCATGACGGGGTACAAGGCCTCTTCCACGGAGGCGTTAAGACGATGTATCTCGTCAATAAAAAGAATGTCGCCCTCCTGCAGCTCGGTGGTAAGCATCGCCGCCAAATCTCCCGGCTTTCCCAGGACGGGGCCGGAAGTGACTTTTATGTTTACCCCCATTTCTTTTGCGAGGATATAGCTAAGCGTGGTTTTGCCGAGACCAGGGGGGGAATAAAACAGACAGTGATCAAGCGCTTCTTTGCGGCCCTTGGCGGCCTCTATGAAAACCCGAAGATTTTCTTTCAATTTTTCCTGTCCGACGAATTCATCAAGGCTGGAAGGGCGCAGGGCGCTGTCCATGTATCTGGCGTCGTCGCCGGTCGCTTTCGCGGAAAGTAAGTTTTCTTTTTCGGGCATAATCAGTGTTTGGCTGCGGGTCGTTGAGCGGTTGTCTTACTTAGGCGAAAGTCTTTTGAGGGTGCGTTTCAAAAGTTCTTCCGCGCTCTCTGTCGCAGAGCGCTCCTCAGCGGCGGCCGCTTCCAGGGCGATTTTGGCCTCTCCGGCCCTGAACCCGAGACTGGCTAGAGCGTTGAGAACCTGGGCGTATACGCCTTGCGCGGTGAAGATCCCCAGCCGGGCTGAGCCGGCGGTCTGGAAATCAGGCATCTTATCTTTAAGAGCGGCGATAAGCTTATCGGCTGTCTTTGCCGTGAAACCAAAGATGGAAGTGAGAAGCTTGGGGTCGTTATTTATAACAGCCTGCCTGAAGTCCGGCAGGGATTTAAGGGCCTTGTTGAGATAGTCCAGCGCTTTCTTGGCGCCCGTATTGGGCACGGCATCGCGGAAAAGATCGAAGAGATTTTTTTCTTCCTTAGTCATAAAACCGTAAAGAGCCGTCCCGCCGTACATGCTGATAGACTCAGCCACCAACACAAACGCTTCGCTGCCTTCAGGACCGAGATTTCGCAGGGAGGTCTCGCAGAGAAAAACCTCGTAACCGACCCCGCCAGCTTCTATAACGGCGCCATCATCCGTTTTAAGCGCCACAGAACCGCGCAGGGATGCGATCATGCGGCCCTCGCCAGCGCCGCTTTGAAAGGCGCCACGCGTATGTGACAAATAGCGGCGGCCATAGCGTCCGCTATATCGTCGGGGCGGGGGGGGGCTTCAAGGTTAAGCGTCATTTGCACTATTCTCTGGATCTGTGACTTTTCCGCGCTGCCGTTCCCGCTGACCGTCTTTTTTATGGTCTTGGGGTTATACGAACTTATCTTACGCGAGAGTTTTTCGCAAGCCAGCAATATGACACCGCGGGCGTGGGTGGTGTTTGCCTGCGTCTCGGCTCTCTTAGAGAAAAAAACTTCCTCTATCGCCACTTCGTCGGGATTGTTCTCTTTTATCACGTCGCTTAAAGCGTCGTAAATTTCCGCCAGGCGTTTTTCGAGGCGAAGTCCTTTCTCAGTGTGAATGAGCCCCGACGCCAGCAGGCGCGGAGATTCCGAAGGGGCGCTTTCCAGCACTGCCCAGCCGGTACGGTCGAGTCCGGGGTCGATGCCCAATATTCTCATAAAAGATTTTATGTCAGGGTATAGAGGGGTGAGGGTCCAGGGTTTAGGAACCCTGTATTTGCCGCGCTATACCCTCCACCCTGATCCCTATACCCCGGTTTTATTCCAACTTGGATAGAATGGAGTCCGGAATGTCAAAATTGGAATGGACCTTCTGAACATCATCATGGTCCTCGAGATTGCTCATCAGGTTGACAACCTGCTGCGCCTTATCTTCTCCCACTTTGACTTCGTTTTTTGCGAGCATGGTCAACTCAGCCAGTACGATGGGGATCTTGCGCTCTTCCAGTTTTTTCTTTACGGACTCAAAGTCCGCCGGGGCGGTGATTATCTCATACTCGTCGGATTCGGGTTGCGACTTGAAATCTTCGGCGCCGATATCGAGGGCCAGCGTCATCAGTTCATCTTCCTTGGCATCGGCTTTTTTTACTGAGATATATCCTTTCGGCTCGAACATCCAGGCCACGCTGCCGGTGCTGGCTATATTGCCGCCGGAAACCTCAAAGATCTTTCGTATTTCGCTGAAAACCCGGTTTCGATTGTCGGTGGTGACTTCCACAAGAACGGCGATGCCGCCCGGGCCGTAGCCCTCATACATTATTTCCTCGTAAGTTACGCCGGGCAATTGGCCGGTTCCCCGCATTATGGCGCGTTTTATATTATCAACGGGCATATTGGCCTCTTTGGCGTCTTCCATAGCTTTGCGGAGGCGGGGATTTTCGTCAGGTTTACCGCCGCCTATCTTAGCGGCCATGGCGATTTCTTTTATGATCCTCGTGAAGACTTTGCCTTTCTTCGCGTCCGTAATGGCTTTTTTGTGTTTTATTCCTGCCCAGTGAGAGTGTCCACCCATAATCGGCTCCTTTGCCTCCAGAGGGCTGGAGGATCAGAGGACTGGAGGATCGGCCGCAGCGGTTTACATCCTGCTGGTCCAAAATGCTGATAATCCTCAGTCGTCTCTATCACATCGTTGAAATTCAACTTTTGCACGCGACTCAGTAAATAAATTCTATAATAATATGCGGTCTTTCACAAGACCCGCGGATGGCTTATTAGTGATCAGCGGCAAGTGTTAAGGCAACCGAAGCATTATCGATGTCCGCGACTAGCCGCTAAACATTTGATTTATGCCCCCTTAGCTCAACTGGATAGAGCAACTGCCTTCGGAGCAGTAGGTTAGAGGTTCGAACCCTCTAGGGGGCACAAAATTTAGGTCATTGCAACTAGATGCAATAACCTGCCATTCGCCGTTTGCCATAGGCCGTACGCAGAAAGCCCATGCAGAAGGCTCATAAGGGAATCTCTTTAAAAGTTTATGGCTAATGGCATAAGGCAAATGGCGGACGTTTACTGTCATAATTTCGTAATCTATTCTTAACGTTCCTGAAAGACGGATATAAGACACTATATATATGGCATCAGGCAAATACATTATAAGCGTGAGTAAACCGCTTTCAATACAATTCCTTTCGTACGTCCTGGCAGGCATATTGCTGGGAGTGTTTTCCGCATCTGCAGCGGCCGGCCAGCGCAAGGCGTCAGTCAGGCTTTCCCCATTGTCCGATTCGCTCCGGAAAACTGGAAAGGTCCCCGATTCTGCGGCCCGTGACACCTTCCGTGCCTTCGCAAAAAAAACAGGGACGAATGCCTGGCGCGTGAGATATAGCCCGAAAACCGCTCTGCCGGAAGCCCTTGTCGGCGCAAAAACTTCAGGATATGCCGGAACCCCGGCACAAGCCGCCATCGCTTTTTTGAATGACAATAAGGACCTGCTTAAAATTGATGTCGATCAGCTGCGCCAGGCTTATTCCAAAGTTTTTATGGGCGTCACGCATATCCAGTACGAACAGGTCTATAACTCGATACCGGTAGAATTCGCCTACGTCAGGGTGCATGTCGGGCCCTCAGGGGAGGTGACCGGTTACCAGGCAAAATTCGAGCCTGATATCAATGTCCGTCTCTCTCCCGCATTCCCCGCCTCTTCCGCGGAAAATACCGTGCTATCCGATCTGGGTTTTTCGGCGCGGGTAACAGATAAGACTTTGGTCCTTTTTCCGGACCAGGCGGCAGACGGCGCATTAAAACTGGCATGGAAGGTGCGCGCCCGGGCCGCCAATACCGCAAGCGGCGTCTGGGTATATTATGTCGGCGCCGAGGACGGCAAGATACTTTTCAGCTACAATGACCTGCGCTACGCCTGCCCCGATAACACCAAATCCACGGGCACCGTGAAGGGGTCGGTCTATCCCATCTCACCGGTGCCGACTGACACCAGTCGCACCATAACGCGTGAATCCTGGACTCAGCCCACGCCCAATACACCTATCGACAATCAATACGTATGGGTCACCGGCGATCTGAATTTACCCACAAAGGCTACTACTGCGGCCGGAGAATATTGCAATGCGACCGCAGGCAAGGTGTTCGCTTCGCTTAAGGGACCGTATTTTTCCGTGGTCAACTTTCGCGGCCCAAGCGCCCATTTTGATAACGGCGGCGGAACATGGCGCTCTGTTTCTACCGCCGTGACCAGCCCGATTCCTTACGCCAATTCAAAGACTTATGATTACGCGGTCACCGTGCCTAATGACTGGTCCAGTCAGGGCCAGGCTTTCGCGAAGGTGATGCCGCATTTTACTTCTTTCAGCGTAGGTGAGATGGGCATCGATGGAACAATTAGCGATAGCGACCAGCTGGACATAAAGGACGGAAGCGGCGTTATCGCCAGCTATGTCGGCACCAGGAGCCAGCCATTTTTCGGCGCAGCCGTGGAGAACTCCTCTTACGGCCTGACACTTCAAACCGATGAGACTGGCACCTTCAACGGGTTCTCAGTGGATATATCGAGCTACCTGGTTCTCACGAACAGTCCGCTCGTTAAAAATAACGCCACCGGCTCCATAACCTGGTCAACCGGCACAACCGGAGTATTTATGGACAGTTTGCTGGGCGGCGTGGAGAACACTTTGGCTGAAGTTAACGCGTTTTATCATCTGAATGCGGCTTATGATTACTTTAAATTAGTAAACCTTGGTCCCGGCGGCCCATACGCAGATCTTTCATCCAAACAGGTGCCTGTTATGGTTCACGCGCATGGCATGGCGGACAACATCGCGGAAGCGGGGGGAATGGAGAACGCGTTTTACGATCTGGAAAAAGACAGTATCCTTATAGGTGACGGGGCAATGATAGACGGCAGCTACAGATCCTTCGCACTGGACGGGACTATTATACGCCACGAGTACACCCACCGGGTGGTGAACAAGATCTACCCAATTATAAATTTTGGCGAGTTCGGCGCCATTTCCGAAGCGATGGCTGACTATTTCTCCCTGGCTTCGTTCAAGCAGGAAGGAACGCTTACGCCTGAGGGCGGTGTCCTGAATGTGCTCGGCAATTTCGTCGGCGGCGGTGGTGAAGGTATGGCCAGGAATCTGTCAGGCGTATCTAAATCCATGCCGACGGACTGGACCGGCGAAGTGCATGACGACAGCTTAATACTGTCACAAACTCTGTGGCAGTTGAAGGATATGGGCAGTTTTGACGCTGTTAGCGCTTTCCCGAATATGCCCAAAGCTGACGTGTTCACCTACGCCGCGCTCTTCTATTTCCCGGATAATTTCGCGAATTTTTACGACGCCTTTATCGAGGCCTGCAAACTTCTGGATTCCGGCTGTCCCCTGAAAGCGCAAATTGACTCCGCTTTTACGGCGCACGGAATACCCGCCTACAGCGGAGCTGGCGATGCTTACGACCAGCCCGTAGCCGGCACATTATGCGACAACAATAATGGCCCCGAATGCGCCACCGATATAAGCACTATGACAGTGCTGGCGGCCACTGTGTATCCGGCAGGAGATGTTGATTATTACTCCATCCCGCTCCAGGAGGGGGATTTTACAGCCGTTCTGAAAATGCCTGTGACATCCAATCCGGATTATTACTATCCCTACACGCTGTTCCTGGTAGACGCGGACCGCAGCCTGGTCACTTACCCTGACGGCAGCGAAGCGCTTGTAACACCGATAATATCCAACAGCTATAACGACTTCTGCGAGGATGCGAACTGCCTCACCGATTCCCCCAGCGTTTCTCTCACCTACTCAATAACAACTCCGGGGCGTTATTACCTGGGCGTGTCCGGCGCCCTCGGTATGTATTCCGGCAATTCAAGGGTCGCGTCCGCCCTGCCCTATTCCCTTCAATTATCCTACGCTCCCAAAGGCTCGGCTTCAGCAAGCGTGAATACAGCTAAGTATGATCAGGATATTATAAGTTTCACCGTGCCCTACACCGAATTCCCTGTTACCACCGCACCCTCTTCCTCGACACTTACGGGGGCCGAGTCGGTTTTCGCGTACGCGCAACTGCGCGACCATAATTTTCAGCCGATCGCTTTAGCCCGAACCGATTACACCCCTGTTTCCGGCAGATTGCTTTCAGTTCCATCTCTGCCCTCCAAGTCCCTTGATCACTTCGGCAGGCCGATTTTAACCGGCACGGTCAGCCTTAATCCCGGATTCGCCCTCCGCTATCCAGGAGTGGGAACGGTTTACCTTGAGGTCTTCGGGCGCAACCACATGGGAAGCGTGATGTCATTGGGCGTTTCTAATGCGATTAATCTCACTACGAACAAATCCGACATTATCGCCTACAATAATATCCTGACAGGCGCCGGCGACCGCGCCCTGATAAAATACGAGCTTCAGTCAGCCGGAGAGCTCACGATTAAAATTTACACCGTCACCGGCTCCCTTGTTAAAACATTGTTCTCAGGAGGTGTAAGCGCAGGTAAGGGCACTATAGACTGGGACGGAACCAACAGCAACGGCGCGAAGGTGGCCAGCGGCATTTACTACATAAAGGGAATTGGTCCGGGCCTGGACGCGGTGGATAAGATAGCAGTCGTAAGATAAGTGATTAGTGGCGAGTGAATAGGTATGTAGGTATGGCGGAATTGATTTTATGAATACCTTAAAGCATAACAGAAAGCATGCTCTCGTATGGGTGTTTCTGTTTGCTTTTGCCCTGGCCCCTAACCCCTATACCCTATCCCCTGCCTTCTCCGGCGGCCCCGGTTCTGCCAGCGTGCAGATACTCAAGACGGACATGAGCCCCCGGGCTATGGGTATGGGCGGAAGTTTCGTTGCGGTCGCGGATGATATTTACTCCGCGAATTACAATCCCGCCGGCATCGGGCAACTTTATATTCCTGAAGCTACGGCCATGTACCTTTCCGGATTTGAGGATTCAAAACTCCAGTACCTGGCCTTCGGAATGCCGCTTCCTATGACAGGCCTCGCCGGACTTGATAAGCCCGGTCTGGCAGTTTCAGCGCTTTTCTCTCAGAACGGAAACTTCACTTACCGCTTGATCAATCCCAATGGAACAGTGTCTTCTTCAAGCATGGATGCGGAAACCAATAAAGTCCTGGCTTTAAGTTACGGCGAGAAGGTATATTCCGGCGAAATGAATCTGGAAGGCTACAATGCTAAATTTGAACAATATCTGGGGCTTTCAGCCAAGTATATAGGATCCGAACTCCTGGGTAAATATTCCGCCTCGGCTCTCGCCATGGACGCCGGCTGGCTGGTAAGAGAGCCTAATCTTGGTTTTACTTTCGGCGCGGCGCTTTCAAATTACGGCACAGGCATTAAATATCGCGCGAAAACCGAGCAATTGCCTTCCATCCTGAGGCTTGGCCTTTCCTACCAGCGGCCCACTATTCTGGACCAATCCGTCCTGCTGTCCCTGGAACACGACTCCTACATGAATGAAAGTCTTAAAAGTCTGAGGGCGGGGCTGGAATACCATTTTGAAAAGTATTTTAATTTCCGCCTGGGCTACAAAGCCATGGAAGACAATAGCGGCATGACTATGGGGCTTGGCATACGGCACGAAGGTTTCGCCCTTGATTTCGCGATGTCCCTGGCCAACGAGGTGTTTAACACCTCACAAGTCTCTTTTTCTTATAAATTCACCAATTGGCGTTCTAGTGAATACAAGAAAGGAATTCAGTACCGCGACCAGGAAGAGGTCAGACCCCAGCCGCGGAAAGCGGCAAAACCCGCAAAAAAAGTACCGGCAAAGCCAAGAAAATCCGAAAATATTCCCGCCAACAAGGATTCCGACTTTTTTATGTTGTACTGATCCGGACAATTCAGGCGTATTTTTAGGATAAAAACAAGTTCCTCCTCCGGCGGACATTTGACACTTGAAATTCCTTGTTATAGAATAAAGAGAACGGGGCGCCCGTGTGTCCCCTCATAAGGAGAGCATCAACATGAAAAATACTTTACTACTGGTGGTTGTATCGCTGTTGGCGTGGGGTTGTTCGTCCACAAATCAAAAAGGGACCGTTTCGGATAAAGGTGATATAGAGCGGGAATGGGTTGAAGAAGGCGTCACTAAAAATTTTGTCTTCGCCCGCGGCATCGGCGCAGCAGATCAAACCCTTGAAAATAAAACCCAGCGCATGGCGACTTCCAGGAACGCTTCCATAGTCAACGGTCAGTATAATATGCTTTCCTTCATTAAAGGCGTCAGCCTGGAAGGCGGCATCACCGTTGAAAAAGCGATAGAAACTGATTCCGTGCTTGCCACCAAGATAGAATCCGTAATCAAAGGTGCTCAAGTCGTAAGGACAGAGTGGACCAGTGACGACGGCTGCGTGATCGTTCTCAGGCTTTCCAAGAAAGCCCTGAAAGAAGCCGGCCTTAAAATAGTTGACTGATAACCGCAAGTGACGAGTGGTTAGTGGCGAGTGACCGCACCCGAAGCACGCGGTCGTCAGATTATTGGGTCACTACCCACTCGCCACTATTCACTAACCGCTGAACTTATGAAATGCTGCCCCCGCATATTCGCCTCTCTTTTAGCCGCCATGCTGCTGGCGGGCTGCTCTGCCACACATAAGTCGGCGTTGAACAGCGCGTACGAAACCGAGGTGGTGGAAGCCGAAGGCATCGCTCCCGTGGTGAGCGGCGACCTTGACGGCGCCAAGAAAACATCCCTGCATGAAGCGATGAAAAACGCCCTGGGACTTGTGGTCGGCGTCTATGTTTCACAGGAAGCCATGGTCTCAAAGGCCATACTTATCGACGACACCATAACCTCCCAGACCGAGGGCTATATAGAGAAGTACGAAGTTCTTAAAGAAACCAGGGACGGGGACTTCTATAAAACGAAGATAAGGGCACATGTTCGCAAGGAAGATATCACGGCAAAACTTAGGAAGCTTGAGAACGAGCCGCAGAAGCTTGGCAATCCGGTCATAGGATTTGAAATATCCGAGAGTGTGGACGGGAAGGTTCAGGAAACAGAATACGCGGCACTTGAGTTAAAGAACAGGTTTTCGGAAGCGGGATTTATGACGGGGGATAAGGAAAAAGCTGACATCCTTATTAAAGGCTCCGCCAAGTCGGACTTTAATACGCGCGAGGGCCTCGGGGGGTTCATTTCCTACAGGGCCGGTCTTTCCGTCAGCGCGGTTAAGCAGGGGTCAGGCGAGACATTGGCCTCTCTTCAGGAAACGGCCGGAGGTATAGATCTAAACGAACCTTCCGCGGCGCGCGCTGCTATAATTAATTCCGCAAAAAAAGCGGGCGACGATCTCAGGGACCGCGTTATCAAGGCGCTGCGCGAAAAATCCGTGGTGCGGGTCGTTCTTTCCAAAGTTGAGAGCATGAACCAATTGAGCGATTTTCTAAAGTCGGTAAGGAATATTCCGCTGGTCCGTGACTGTTGGCTAAGAAGCATGTCCGGCGACACCGCCGCGCTGGATATAGGATTAAGGAAAGGGAACGCCTCAGATCTATCCCAGCTTCTTACGAAAAACCAAAAATTTCCGGTCAAGATCAACCGGACTTCCTCTTACGATATTGAAGCCGAACTCAATAAACCGTAAGTTCCTTATTTCCGTTTATTAAGTTTTCCCAGCCTGCGGATTTCCAGATCCTGTAGTTTTTTTTGCCGGTTCTGAAGAAACTCATCTATAAACCCGTCTCTTGCCGCCATTTTTGAGCGAATATTTTCGGCGTATTTTTTAAGTTTCAGATAACGTCGTTTTTCAGCTTTCATCAACGCCGAAAAGCGGGGGCTGACGGTCACTTCTGAATCCGGCCCGGCCATGGCTTCGCTGCCGGCGGACAGGACCGTTTCTCTGCCGTTGCTTTGAATATCCAGTTGTCCCTCAAAAAGACCTATGTCGGACGCGGCGGACGAGACTGCTATTGAAAAATCAGTACCCCGAACGGCGCAGACGGCTGAAGGCGTCCTGACTTCAAACCTTGAGGCCTTGCGCTTGATCTTAGCCGCCAGCCAGAGAATCCGGCCCTTTATGAAATTAAAGCCATATTCACGCGTGTCGGCATCAAATCTGAGCGTTTCCATCACGGTTTCGGAGTTTTCGTAAAGATTTATAAAAGTTCCGTCTCCGGCCAATACTTCACATGTGGCTCCGGCGCCTGTCCTAATGCGGGTTCCCTCCCTGAGGGGGACCGAACTCTTAAGGCTGTGCCAGGCCGCCGCCCCGGGTTCCAGAAGCTGGACATCTCCGGCGTATTTATAGACGCAAGCGGTAGCGGACGATCCGCCGGCCGCGCTCACTGCTCCGCAAGTCATACCCAGGATAAAAACAACCAGCAGCGTTTTCATAACACCCCCATGATTTCGCCAAAAAGTAAATCTTTTCTTAACAACTAAAATATACAATATATAGGGAATGTAATAAATTATGTCTTATTTCTTTATCATAAATCCTACCGCCGGCAAAGGGCATGGAGCGAGCCTGTCCGAGCGCGTAACGGCGTTTTTCAGAGGGCGCGATATTCATTTTGAGATCGCCTTGACGCGGCATAAGGGGCATGGCCGGGAACTCGCGCGCAGGGCGGTCATTGCAGGCTTCTCCGACATAGTGGCGGTCGGGGGAGACGGAACGATCCGGGAAGCGGCCGAGCCAATAATAGGTAAAGCCGTAACGCTTTGCATACTGCCGTCCGGTTCCGGAAACGGTCTGGCCCGCAACCTGGGCATTCCCCTGAAGCAGGATGAAGCGCTCAAAGGCCTTTTAGATTGGGCTCCCAGGAAGATAGACGTCGGACTCGCCAATGGCCGTCCCTTTTTCTGCGCGGCCGGAGTAGGACTGGACGCGGAGGTCGCCAGAGTCTTCAACACCCGTCTTGGCGGACGGCGGGGAATATTTCCGTATGTGTATCACGCGGCTCTGACTTTTTTCAGGTATTCTCCGGCGGCTATCGCAGTGAAAATGAACGGCAGCCGCCGCACTTTTTCCCCGATGGTAACAGCGGTTCTTAATGGGCAGCAGTATGGCGGGGGCGCCAGGATCGCGCCGAACGCGCATATTGACGATGGCCTGTTGAATCTGGTGGTAGTTAAAAAATCCGGAGTTTTAAGGACGCTGCTCGCCGTGCCCGATCTCTTTAACGGAAAGTTTCTAAGACATACGGATCTCGTAACCACGGATGCCTCAGGGATCATAGAGATAAGCTATCCGCCGGGGGCCTCATACCATCTCGACGGGGAGGATTTTACCGGGGATGGCACGCTTAAAATTTCCGTGCTTCATCATGCCCTCAGCGTCAGAGCTCCCAAATGACCCTTGAAGAAAAGATCCATGAATATTCGGCTCCCGCTGAACTTTTCGAGCGCCTGAAGGATGATGGCGCGCGCTGCCTCGCCTGCGCTCATAAATGCGTAATACCTCCCGGCGGAGCGGGGATATGCAAAGTTCGGTTTAATAACAGTGGAATTTTAAAAGTTCCCTGGGGTTACATCTCAGGCTACGGACTCGACCCCATAGAAAAAAAACCGTTTTTTCACGCTTTACCGGGCGCGTTGACTTTCTCCTTCGGAATGCTCGGCTGTAATTTTAAATGTTCCTTCTGCCAGAACTACCTCTCTTCGCAGGCTCTCAGGGATCCCGCCTGCTCCGAAGGAGGGATACAGCCGGCGGCTCCGGGGAAACTGGCGGAGGCCGCGCGCGAGGCCGGGGCCGCTTTCGCCGTCTCCACGTATAACGAACCGCTCATAACCGCCGAGTGGAGCGTAGCGGTATTCAAAGAAGCCAGGAAATACGGGATACGGGGAGCGTACGTCTCCAACGGTTACGCCTCGGCGGAAGTTCTGGATTACATAAGGCCTCACGTTGATATCTACAAGGTGGACCTGAAAACTTTTAGCGATGAGAATTACATAAAAGTGGCGGGCGGAAAACTCTCAAATGTGCTGAAAGCTATTGAGATGATACACGCCAGAGGATTCTGGCTGGAAATAGTCACGCTGCTGATCCCCGGTTTTAACGACGGAGAAAAAGAACTTGAATCTTTGGCCGCTTTCGTCGCCGGAGTTTCAAAAGATATCCCCTGGCACATCACGGCTTTTTATCCCACTTACAATATGACGGACCGGGAAGCTACGTCTCCGGAAACTCTCCTGAAAGCCAGGGATATCGGGTTGAAGAAAGGTCTCAAGTACGTATATACCGGCAACACCCCCGGCCAGGGATTTGAGGATACGCTCTGCCCGTCCTGCGGGAAAGGGCTGGTGACGCGCCGCGGCTTTAAAATTCTGAACAACTCGGTGAAAGTCACAAAAAAGGGTAAAGGCCTCTGCGGTAATTGTTCGGCCGCCATACCCGGCCTCTGGAAGTAGTTGAAACGCCTCTCTGCTTGACTTCGGCATGAGAGTCGCAGGATAGCAAAATCGGGGTCCTGCGAATCACCCCTTAATTCAGCTTACGCACTTGATGGTTCTTTGGCTATTAACCCGGCACTTCTTGAAACACAACGTCTTAACCCCGCCCTAATCATTGCTTGAGTTGCCCACCCTGCTATTACCTTGCTAAAAACGCTCTTGGCGCTGTTTCGGAAATCGCGTGATAAGTTGTACAATTTGGGATAGTGGAAAGACCTTTTCATACACGTTACTGTTAAGAAATGGTTGTAAAATAAAACTAATAATGAAAATGCCTGTCGTGATATGGTTTTTGATTTTTCCCCTTTCTCCTTCAACTTACGTCTTCGCGGGGGGAGCTAAGGAGAGCCTTACTTATTCTGAATTTCTAAAAAAATCCAGTCAAGAACCTGTGCGATTCATCTGCGCTAAATTTAATACATATCCCATTGTTTTGCTGGGGGAGCATCATCGTATAAAACAACAGGTTGATTTTGTGAAAAATCTTATCCGCCCGTTGAAAACCGCCGGCGTTTCCGTGCTGGTTTTGGAATTCGGAGATTATCGGCTTCAGCCCATACTTGATGGTCTGCTGAACGCCAACACATTTGATAAAAACAAAGTAAATGCGATCCTTAAAACTGTGGATAAACCATTGGGCTGGGGATATCAGGAGTATTCCGATATTTTTGAAGAAGTCTGGAAAACAAATCGGGAAACACAGACTGCCCGCATAAAAATCCTTTTAGGCAACTACGAATTAGAAAACGATGAGGCACAATGGACCGCCATACTGAATGTTTGGAACGTGAAAATGCCACACCGGCAATTTGGAAATACCGCGGATTGTAAAAAATATGCCGATTCACATTCCGAAGAAGTCGGGGGATTTATTACGCAAAACAAGGAAAATATAGCAACAGCCTTTAAAAAACTTCAAGATTCCCAGGAAGAAATAAAGGGTGTAAAAATTGCCGAATTAGCGGGCACCGCATACCTTCAGGGTTCGAAAGTGTTAATTTATGCCGGGCGGAATCATCTGATAGCGCACACGAACAAGTTGAGGGCGTATTCTTCCGGCTGGTTGTTGAATCATAGATATCCCGGAAAAGTATATTCTATTGCCTTTAGAAGCACAGAGAGGGCGGATAATTTAATAGAGAAGGTGTTTACTGGGGTGTTCTTTGAAAAGAATGAAGCAAGGTTCCTTGATAACTTTAGGGCCAATGTTAGCCTGCTTAAGAATAATTATAAGCAATCACTCGCCTTAACA
>CAIPTO010000107.1 GCA_903867985.1 uncultured Elusimicrobia bacterium
GCGACCCAGTCGGCAAGAATACCGGCCTTATCCGTGGCGGGGTCTTTTCCCCTCCGGCTTCTGTGCCAGGCGGTCATATCCAACAGGCCTTTCGCGCGCTGGCCGGCTATCTGGGAATGGCGGCGGGAGAACTCGGTCTCAAGATCTTTGGAGACCTTGCTTAAGCGCCATTCGCCGTTCTTGATATAACAGAGGTCATAACCCAGAGCCCGCATCTTTGCCGCCAGCTTAAGCCGGTACAACTCACCGAAGACCTTGTTAAAATCCCGCTGTAAGATCTTACTGGTCCACAACCCCGAGACCTTCTTCTTCCCAGCTTTGTCGGTCAGCTCGGTCAG
Organism: uncultured Elusimicrobia bacterium; assembly: GCA_903867985.1. Lineage (GTDB taxonomy): Bacteria > Elusimicrobiota > Elusimicrobia > Elusimicrobiales > UBA9959 > YA12-FULL-51-18. The sequence continues at coordinate 339 of CAIPTO010000107.1, forward strand.
GTTCATCAATATCACATGGGTATGCAGGTGCGGGTCATGTTCCCGGCTGAACCCGTCCCGGACTGTTGCATAGCACATCTTCCCGGTATGCTGCTGTGTCCTGGCTGTGGGCCTGGCAACGGCAAAGCTATGCTCAACCTCGGCCATTACCTCAAGAACAGTTTCATCGTGGGCCTTTATTATGGCCGGGTTCTTATCCATAAGAAGCCCGACAATGCTCACAGACTTGGGGGCCGAAAACGTTAAGTCTATGCCCTTGACCTTATGTTTCCTGGCGACAGTTTCACCGGCCTTATTCTTACCGGAAAGCAGAGCAAGGAAATCCCCCTCCGCGATTTCCTGCCCCGCCTTATACCCCAGGGCTTCCGCCAGGCGGCCATGCACTTTGACATAATCCAACGGATCAACCCGCTGCGGAAACTCGCCGGTCAGACCATACATTTCACGCTCAACGGCCTCGACCTGTTTGAAATAATAGTTCTCGCCACGGCAGTGATATGCCGCGAGTTTTTCCATGTCGTTTCTCAAAACCATTGCGGTCAGCATAAGGGGTGTTTTTAGCCTCTACACTTTGTGTATTGGTGCATTTGCCAATAGTATACATCGCGGCTTGGCATTCGGCAAGGCCCAGACGCTATTTTGGAGGGGATTATGGCATGGGGAAAGACAGAGAGAAGACTGCGAGCAGCAGGTAAGGCGAAGGGTTTTCTGGTTACCGGCGGTCACCGGCCAAGAGCTGGCGGCAGTGTTATAATCGCCACTTAAACTGCGACACCAAGCGTATAGTCTCACCTCACAAGGCTGACCGAAACCGGCGGCCTTGGAAAGGAAGCCCCCCGCGCCGCAGGCTAAAATCCCCCCCGGACGGGTCGGGGCCTCGGCCGGGAACGGACCGCGGCGGCGCAGCCGCTTCGCAGGAACGCGGACGGCAGGGGTCATATTTTTTATGAAAGCCGGGGGAAAGGCCGACGCTTATAGCTGTAAGTGCCTGCCTTTAATCTCTGTCCGGGGAAATGGGTTAAGGGTGGTAGGGGAAACACGGAAGCGGCCAAGAAAGTGCGGTACGCCTCATGCCCGGCCGCCGTTTTTATCGCATTATTTTTCCTTAAACGACGCCTTCACGAACTTAACGAATTTGGAGAATACTCCGCCCAAGAGTTATCCGCATTCCACTCAACACAGGTCACGTCAAAACGCTTTCTGTTTATATTCGCGAACAATTCTTTGCCGGTAGACAAAGAAACACCGCGTTCAGAGGATGTTCCACCCATAAGTAAGCCGACCATAAGTTTATTCATAGTGTATAGGTATCAAATGAGTTTAGCGACAATTTACAGCATATCTCTTCACTCGTAATAACCGCAAGCGAAGAATCTCCTTGCAGATATTGCTTGGCGCATTCCACAATATCTGTATATGTACACTTTGATATTGCGTCTCGGTAGGCATCACTCAGCTCTGGTGTTATCCCCGAAAGATAATTGCACATATCTTGTCTAACTGCACCGCTGGGAGACCTCGGGAAATCCAACTCCCCAAGGCACTTGAGAATTAGATTGTCGACATCCCGCTGCTCTAAACTAATCTTAGCTGCGAGTTCGTGTATGGAATCAAAAACACTCAAGGTATGCTTAACATTGGGGTCGCGTATAGAGATGAAATAAAGCACTCCATGTTCAGCACTATACCTTGCTATGCCTCCATATGCACCACCCTTTTCGCGTATTTCAGGATGTAAAACATATTCCGACAAAAATGCCGTCATGACACGTAATTTACCGGATACGGGGTCGGAAATATTCGGAACCTTGATTGCTTTCGCCGTATACGAAACAGTCGTCGGCATCAACCATATTTCCCGCTTAAGTACTGGAAGCGCCTGTGAAAAGATTGTATCTGATGGGAGAACAATCCCCTTAGCATTTTGGAAAGCGGAAACCATTTGAGGATAGGATTCTTTAAATTGGTTGAGCGCGACATTTTCACCGACCACCGCTGTGGTTAAGTAGGTTTTTGTAAAAGTCTCATTTTTTAAGGCACATAAGCTGCGTATTAAAGATTCTGGATTTGATTGCAAAAGGTTGCGGATTTCCTTTAGCTTCTGTAACTGTCCTATTCCCAGAAGGGTATTTGTATCATGCAGGCACCCTTTAAAATGCCGGGAGGCAAGAAACGCCACGTAAGCTTGAGGATTCATTGAAAGATCAAGTTCCTTCTGACGAATGTTCTGATTTAGAATCGTTATTACTCTTTTTATATCGGGGAAGTTTGGGGTCGTCAACAGGTCAGTCAATATTTCCACCAACTTACATACATTTTCGTTAAGGGCTTTGCTGGAAACTATTAAAAATGTGTTACTATTCTCTGGCTCACGGATATTTGTAAGCGTAAGAGGTCTCGCTGATACACCACCAGTATACCGATTGATTAAATCAGCGGCCGCAGCGTGACTGAGGTTTTGAAAACCGGATTTCGTCAATAACAAACCGATAAAAGGGATCAATTCCGGAGTTTTACCCAATTTAAAGAAGTTGAAATTATGAATTACGCCGTTGGCATGGCAGGTGTAGTAATGAACCCCAGACCCTGCTATATTTGAACGCTCTATTTTCTTGAGTGGCGTCACAGAGACTTTTGTAAAATCGTTTAGGGATATCGTTGATAGGGCATCAATCCCTGCCATAGACCGCAGTATTTTATTTGCGTTATTTAGGAGGGGAACTTCCGGGAGTTTTGCCTTTGTGAAAGTGGCTAGAGAATTCTGAATTTCAGCGCTTTCCCGCTGTGTCATTTGTACATCAGGGGACATTATCACCTTGACACGATGAGGGTTTGCTAGGAACCAACGCGACATCAAAGCTTCGAAATATCCCGCTGAAAAACATGTTTTTTTTAGTTGCACCAGATTCTCTTCAAAATCAAGCAATTCTGCCGGATTGCCTTTTATTAACCATACGTTTATAAACCTAGACAAGAGGTTTAGACCATAAGGATATTGGTCTATGGGAATTGATCTCGTTTTGAGTTCGTACTGATGAATCGCGGACTCGATTTGGGTCCTGGAAATGCCGCTACCCATGACTTCATTAAGTGTGGAAAGAACTATTTTTTCAACATTATCTATATTCCCTGTGTCACAGCTATCAAGGCCTGTTGCAAAAATTGCTTCGCTTGTGTCTCCTATAAGTCCTGAAAATGCAAGCTGTCTTTTCCCGACATTGGATTCTATAAGCGCACGCCGAAGTGGTGCCCCATCGTGACCGAGTAGAATGTTTGAAAGAATTTTCATCGGGAGAAACTCGCGCGGATTCCTAATCGAGCAGGTCAGCCAGGCAATCGCAACGCTGTGTGCAGCTTTTTGGGTTTGTGCGGGATAAGGAAAATGAAAAGTTTTTGGGGATTCGTACCGATGTTCTTCCCCTAGTGCGATCACTGCCTCTGATTCCCCTCTTGTAGCTGCTTGCAATAGCCGGTCATTCAAAAATTTTAGATGACGTTCGAGGGGAAAATTCCCATACGTATATGTATAGGCATTCCTTGGTTGATAAAATCTTGCATGGAACGCTAAAAGCGATTTTTGACTGAGATGTGGAATCTCCCCTGGATTCCCGCCGAAAGAATGGCGATACGGCAATGATGGGAACAGTGACTCAAACAGTTTCTGATACATCAGAGACGATGGATTGGAAAAAACTCCCAACATCTCATTGTATACTATCCCATTATATTTAAAGTTCACGCCGCTATTTCCTGAGGTGTCCCGTTCTACGCGACAACATTGGCGCAAAAAGTCAGATTCCTTCAGAAGAGGATAAAAAGCGGCATCAAGGTACATGTCCGCTAACTGGTAAAAACCTTTCTCATTTTGAGAAGCAAAAACATACATTGTCCAGGTTGCTGTCGTTATAGCATTAATAAATGTTTTAAAACCGGAGGACATTACCCGGGTGAACTGAGAGTCGGATGGATATTTCTTTGAGCCGCAAAGAAGCATGTGCTCAAGCACATGTGCGATGCCTGAGGAGTCCGTCGGGATGGTTTTGAAGGTTAGTGCAAAGCAGTTATTTGAGTCTTCAGCGGAAATATGAAGGTGGTTCGCTCCGGTTCTTGTATGTTCAAGCTGGATAACCTGAATGTTAAGGCACTTAATATCACGAATGTCTTTAACAACAAAACCGTGGATTCTATCGCCCGAGTTCATGATTTCTTAGCGGACATTAAATCTCCTCAACAGGAGTCTGCGCATATCTTGCTGAGGAGGCAAAAAAGATGGCATCCATTATAAGGCAGAACACAATGGCCGCTAATAAGGCGTTTGCGGCGCTGCCGAGAAGTCTTTGCACCTGATCCACAAAAAGCAGCGGCAGAACTGAAGAAAGAGAGACCACAACCCTAAATACGGAGAATATTTTTCCAAGATCTTCTCTTTTGGTGTGCGCATTTAGTATATTACGAACGGCAAGAGATATCCCAATTGTAAAGAAGCCAAATGCAAAAATTCCAAAACAGGATATCCAGAGATTGGTCGGAAGCACGAAAAACAACAAGGAC
>CAIPTO010000108.1 GCA_903867985.1 uncultured Elusimicrobia bacterium
CCTGGTTGCTCATGGTTAGTTGCTCCATTTAATCCCTCCTGGCTAGTTGCCTGAAGGGTTAGTTTACCTCAAACCATGACATTTCTACTTGCCGCCACCATGACATTTTAAAAAAATCGCTACATATGTATAGCCGCCTCCATCGCGCTCATAGTACCGTGCGCGAATTTGCGCCGGCGCTGAGAAGTTATATAATGGATAAAAGATTATTCGCACTATAAAAGGGGAGGATCAAATGAGAAAAGTAAAAAATTTATTGCTCGGTGTCATGGCCTTCGGTTTGATGGCTGGGCAGGCCGCGGCTATTGACTCCAAAGCTCACAAGGCCGAAGCCGGTACGCTGGACAATCTCCAGGTGGCTTATAACGGAGAATCAAACGCCAAGGCCCGTTACGAGGCTTTTGCCGTGAAAGCTGGAGCCGAAGGATACCTGGGTGTTGCCGGCTTGTTCAAGGCGGCGGCACTATCCGAAAGTATACATGCGGCTAAACACGCCAAAGCCATAGAGGCGCTGGGGGGGATGCCCAAGGCCGAGCTCAAGGCCCCGGTTGTAAAATCAACAAGGGAGAATCTGAAAGAGGCTATTAGCGGCGAGAACCATGAAAGCAAAAAAATGTACCCCGCTTTTCTTAAAAAAGCTGAAGCCGATAAAAACATGCAGGCAATGTACAGCTTCAAAGGAGCCATGGCAGCTGAAAAGATGCACGCGCAGATGTATTCCAAGGCTCTCGCTAATCTCAAAGACTGGAAGCTGAAGAAAAAATTTATAGTCTGCCAGGCCTGCGGTTATACCACGATGGACCTTAAATTGAAAACCTGTCCCGTGTGTTCTCAGCCCCGCGCGCAGTTTACCGAAGTGGAATAGCCGGCAGTCTGCCCGGTTCTTTTGGTCGGTTTGCATGAGGCTTGACAACCGGTAAGGCCGCGGCTTTTGCGCTTGAATCAAAAGAGTGGGTATTCTCTTTATATGAAAAAGATTTTCCTCTCCGTTTTTCCCGTAGGCGCCGCCGCCGCTCTATGTCTATGGTATTTTGATAATAGCGCGGCGCCGTCCGGCAGTTTTTTCTCCGATAAGATCGGCCTTGTCATGGCTTTCGGCCGGCTGGCCGGAATTGTGGCGGCTTTGGGTGTTATGGGGCAGCTGCTGCTGGTTTCCCGCGCGGCCTGGCTTGAGCCGCTTTTCGGCCTGGACCGCCTTACCCGCTTTCATCATAAGGCCGGACTCATCATACCTTTAGCCCTGCTGATACACCCGCCGCTGGTTGTATGGCACCACGTCATGCAGACAGGGAATGGTTTTATAGCGCAATATCTCGCGGTGCTCGGTTGGGCGGATGTCCTGGCCGCGGCCTGCGGTGAGTTCCTTATAATTGTAGCCGTTATACTTTCTCTTCCTTTCGCGCGCCACCGGCTCAGCTATGAGGCTTGGCACAGAGCTCATCTGGGAGCCTATATCGGTTTGGCGCTTTCCATCGGCCACCAGTTGGAGCTTGGAATGGACCTCAACGCCGGGCTCCCGTATTTTGTCTGGACCTGGTACGCGCTCTATATTTTCACGCTGGTTAATCTGGCCTGGGGCCGGGCCTTAAAACCGCTATGGCGTTACCATAGCCGTAAATTTGTGGTTGAGAAGATAGTGCCGGAGACGACGGAAGTTGAATCGATATGGATAACCGGGCGCGACATGGCTTCGCTGCAGGCTGAAGCCGGTCAGTTCGCCATTCTGCGCTTCTGGGCTCCCGGCTTCAAATTACAGGCCCATCCCTTTTCCATTTCAAGGCTGCCTGACGGAAAATATCTGCGCTTCAGTATAAAAAAGTCCGGAGATTTTACCACTTCAGTGCATAATTCGCTGAAGCCCGGCACACCGGTTATTATCGACGGGCCGCACGGCGTCTTCACTGAAAAAAAATGCCTCGGCGACAAGGCCCTCCTGATAGCCGGCGGCATCGGCATAACACCTCTGCGCTCTCTGGGTGAACGGCTGCGGGCTTCCGGTAAGGACTGCGTTCTGCTATACGCCAACCGCGCGCAGAAAGATATAGTTTTCAGGCGGGAATTGGAAGAGCTTGAGGATCTGGGGGGCTTAACGGTACACCATATTCTCAACTCCGATCCGGAGTGGACGGGCGAGAAAGGCAGTATTGATGCTGATCGTATAAAGCGCCTGGTTCCGGACTTCGCGGAACGCGACGCCTTTCTGTGTGGTCCGCCGCCTATGATGACCGCGCTGACGGCCGCCCTGACCGGCCTTGGAGTTTCCAGAACCAGGATACATTCCGAAGTTTTCTCGCTGTAAATAAACTGAGATACCGCCCGGGCCATGCTGAATAAAAGATTTATTATCGTTTTTACGGTTTCGCTGGCAGCAGGTTTTTTATTTTCATTCTATAAATCTTCCGGGGATGCTTCGCGCGTTGCTCCAGCCGGCGCGGGAAAGGGGACCGATATGGCAGATATTGATAAAAATTATGAGACCGCAACATTAGCAGGCGGATGTTTCTGGGGGATGGAAGAGATAATACGCAAAATTCCCGGCGTGATTGAGACGGAGGTAGGTTATACCGGCGGAGATTTTGAAAATCCCAAATATGAGGATGTGAAGTCCGGCAATACCGGTCATGCCGAGGCTATAGAAATAAAATTTGAGCCCGCGAAACTTTCCTACGGCGCCTTACTGGACCTCTTTTTTAAAATGCATGACCCCACGACACTTAATCGGCAGGGCAACGACGCGGGCAGCCAGTACCGCTCCGCCATTTTTTACAGGACCCCGGCCCAAAAGACCGAGGCGGAGGCTGCCGTGAAAAGAGCGCAGGCCGCCGGTTTGTGGCGGCGGCCCTTAACTACCGAAATAGTTTTGTTTAAAAAGTTCTGGCCCGCCGAAGAGTCTCACCAGGATTACCTGAAGAAACACCCCGGCGGTTATACCTGCCATTACATGAGGTAACGAGATTTGAGGCGTATAGAAGCGCCTGTTCAGAAGCGAAAGGAATAGTTCCTTCCGTTCAAGCTGTCCCAATTCCCATTATCATCAAGAGAAACCGCAACCTGCGTGTCCCAAATGTTACGGCCGCCGTTCTGATTGTAGGCAAAATTCAGAAGGTTCGGATAGGTGCGGAACTGGAAATAGGTGGACGCCGCGCAGATGTAAGAATTATTGCCGCTGGTGTCGGGACTATATCCCGCCTGTGTGGCCGGTTTGCAATTGTAGGACGACGCTTTCTGGTATTGCGCGGAGCCGTTTAAGGAAAACCAGAATCCTATATTATTTTTTTCCGGGGTCGCGGTATTAGCCTGCGTCCATTTGTATTCGACAAAAATGCTGCCGTTGCCAAAATTCCAGCAGTTATTGCGGGGGATAGGGGTGACACTCACGGTAACAGGCCCGTTCTGCTTGCGTTGATCCTGAACCGAGCATCCTGAACTGTCAAAACGGGATGTGGCGGTATCCGCTACGGTAGCTTTTGGGAGCGGAATATTATTGTTATCCCCGAAGGCGTGAGTCGCGTCTTTCACCGATACGCCCTGATCAAAATTAACTTCGGCTCCGGCTGCGGCGACAAACCCTAAACAAAGAAGCGCTGCGATAAATTTACTGTTCATTTGCAATCCTCCGGAAGAAGCTGCGGATAAACTAACTGTTACCTATAATTTATCATTAAAACCGCGACTTCTTAAGGGCCATAAGGCCCATTTGTGAAAATTTTTTGTCCGGCATAATTACCCTTAGGACCTATACAAAGTTATTTATCAATAACTGCACTGGTGTTTCCTCAACTGGGCTGGCACAGTCAAACCTGTATAAAACAAAAACCAGCCTGAGCTACAGGCCGGTTTTTGTTTTATGGCGGGGTCGACGGGATTCGAACCCGCGGTCTTCGCCTTGACAGGGCGACGTGTTAAACCAGGCTACACCACGACCCCGTGGCACATCGTATTACTAGGATATCAAAAAAAGAAATAACTTTCCATAGGTCTGTTTATTTCAGCAGGCCGGTGGACATTAAAAGAGCGATGACAATGCCGATTATAGACTCGCCGGCGATCACGCCTGAGCTGACCGGAATTATGTATTTTTCAGCCACGGTCTTCCAATTTTTCTCCATTATAAGGGCTATGGCGCCGCCGATAAACATGGATAGAGAATTCCAGAACGGTATGACCATGGCCAGGCCCAGTCCCATAGCTGAAGGAATGTATTTCTTGCGCTTGGGCATGGCCAGTTCAAGCACGGGGATAGCGACGCCGACCAGGCCGCCCACAAGAAGTCCGAGCTTCGCGGTCGGGTGCAGTGAATGGATTCCGTTGGAAAGCAGCCGCGCCACCGCGGCCCAGACCTGGGCTGAAGGCGCCGGCCATTGATCCGTGCCCAGAGAAGCCGCAGTGGGAACAAGGATATAAAAAGCCGGGACTACCACAAGCGTGCCCGCGAATATGCCGAAGAACTGCGCCAGGAACTGCTGGCGCGGGTTGGCGCCCAGCAGGTAGCCGCTCTTCAGATCAGTCAGCAGGTCGGCTGTGGCTCCGGCGGCGCCGGCTGTGACCGAGGCCGTCATGAGGTTGGTGGTCATGTTGGATGGGGCCAGTATGCCGAAGGTAAGCTGTGTGATCTTCCCCATAGCGCCTATCGGGGTAATGTCTGATTCTCCCGTGGCGCGCGCCGCCACGATCGCCAGGAAGAAGGTAAGGATCACGGCCACCAGTCCCATCCACCAGGAAGTTTGGAAAGCATAGTGCAGGACCATTATGCAGCCCAAACCTGAGAGTGCGGCGCCGGTCAGGAACCAGGTTCCGGGCACTTCAATATGCGCCAGCGGATCGGCTACGGTGTCCGGTCGTTTGTGGAATATGTTGGTGAGGCCGCCGAAGGCCCGCAGCACGGTTTTCCATTGAAGGGCGAACATGAACAGCCCGGAGGTGACCATTATGGACGCTCCGGCCCATGTGCTCCACTGCACTATAGCCCTGTATCCGAGCTTGGTTGTGTCTATGGCTCCGGCCTGCGCAGCCCAGGGTGCCAGCACACCGAAGTTTATAACGGCGCCTAAAAGCAGCGACCAGGCTACTTTCCAGCCTATAATGGCTCCGGCCGCTATCATCATGGCGCCGACCTCGAAGGAGAATGTCCATTGGGACATAGGGAAACCTTTAAGCGTGCCGGGGAAAGCTATCGAGCCGGGCAAGGCCGTTTTTTCCGGCATCCAGGAGGGATTGCCGAACCAGGAAGACTGTATCCCGGCGTCGCGCATCCAGGCTATGAGGGCTCCGAAAGCGCCGGCCATACCAAGAGATTTAGCTTTATCGGCGGCTTCCGTGCCCTTTGCGTGCAGGCTCTTGAGGGTTTCCGCGGCCGCGATGCCGCTGGGGAATTTGAGCTGCTCTATATTTATCATCTGCCTCTTCATCGGGATGGCGATGAATACGCCCAGGGCTGCCAGGAAAATGGTCCAAAGCGTAAGTATTGTCCAGGGCATGTGTACGCCGGTGATTATTAGATATGCCGAGATAGCCGAAACCATTGTGCCGCCGGTGGAGTAGCCGGCCGAAGAAGCGGTTGACTGCATGCAATTGTTTTCAAGTATACTCATGTCGGTCTTGAACAGGAAAGGCAATGCAGCCATGAGGGTTTTCCAGATAGTGTAGGAGAGGATGCAGGCGGTGATCGCCACGCCCAGCCCCCAGCCGGTCTTAAGACCGACATAAAGATTTGACAGCGACATGAAGCCGCCAAGGAGCGCGCCCATAACAACGGAGCGCAGCGTGAGCTGCTTCATGGTGTCGCCCTTATAAACCTCGCGATACCATTTCAGTTCTATTTCTTCAGGAGTCATCCCGGCCACGTGCGGCGTTTCTTTTGGTTCGGAGATGAGTTCTATCCCTTCCTCGGTACGCATCTCTTCTAAAGGCAGATCATCGCGCTGGCTGTTATTCATTTAATTCCCCTTATTTTGTGAGGTTAAGGTCATTTAAAAATCGCCATAAGCCCTAAGCTTTAGGCCGTACGCTTTTTAAGGAACCCCCTTATTAGCCTATGGCCTAAGGCTTAAGGCCTATGGCAACAGTAAAATCTGGTGCGCGGTACAGGATTTGGTCACAGGTTCCGGTTTCGACGCCGCTCAGCCGGCCCCGCGACCCCGGCTCTGTCGGATTTCGCTTCGCGAAACCGCCACAGTGTCCGTAGCAAAAGCGGGAAGCGTAGTCCACTCACTGACTCCGTAGGTCCGCCTTTAAAATCCTGACACGAGTCAAGCCTCTGGCAGTGCCGTACAAGGCCTATGGCCAACAAACGGCCAAGCAGTTGACTCGTTTACCGTGCCTTATGAAATTTGGTGCGCGGTACAGGATTTGAACCTGTGACATCCTCTGTGTAAGAGAGGCGCTCTACCGCTGAGCTAACCGCGCAGTATTTCATATTCTACAAATAGAAAGAGGCTTACTCCAAACGTTAAATTTTGGTGACGGAAATAACTTGGTGTCCACCTGGGTGTCCATTGCGCTCTTAAATTAATTATTTTTGCGGCACAGTGGGCGGCGGACCGAGTAGACTGGTGAGAAGAATAACACGTTAGGTGTCCGGGATCACTGTGAGAGATGATTTTCCCATATTAGGAAAATGGCACAGTTCGGAAAAGAAGAAGATTGGCTCCGGGAGTTAGAAACACGGTAAATTTCAGGCTCATCATGCGGTGGGAATTCTAAAGCTGCTGCTGCATGATTTTGTTATAATAAAATGTAGGAATCCTTGCGTCGGCATAGCTCTTTTTAAAACAAAGTAATTTTACACTACAAAGTATCCGTTGAATTTTAACACAAAAGGTGTATATGCAAATACAAAAACTGCCGGATGGCACGGAAATCCACTGGGATGGCAAACATTACGATGCCGACAATGCCAAATATTCGGTCGATATCCCATTTTATCTCAACGAAGCCTGTAAAGCTAAGGGCCCTGTTTTGGAGATAGCTTGCGGCACGGGAAGGCTTACGATTCCGGTAGCAAATGCCGGTGTTGATGTTACCGGTCTGGATATAACAAAATCCATGTTGGATGCGGCAAAACTTAAAGCCAGGAGAGCGGGACTCAAAATAAAATGGTTCCGGGCTGACTGTCGATCTTTCGATCTGCATAGAAAATTTAAGCTGATATTCACTCCTTTTAACTCCATGCTGCATCTGCATGATCATAGATCTTTGGACCGTTTTTTTACCTGTGTTAAAAAGCATTTGTTGCCTGGCGGAAGGTTTATTTTTGATATATTTAATCCCGACCCCGGGTTCATAGCCGCGCATCAGGATAAGGAATACCCCATAGGGAAATACACCGATCCCTACACAGGAAAGCAAATAACCGAGACTGAAAATTATTTCTACGACCGCGCCATGCAAGGCACGAATAACACGTGGAATTATTATTCGGGCGGCAAGCTTCTTTACAGGCGCCGACTGCGCATGCGCTGTTTTTACCCGCAGGAGTTGGAATTGCTGCTGTCTTACAACGGCTTTAAAGTAATTCATAAGTACGGGGATTTTAACAGGGAGCCGTTCAAGTCTGAAAGCCGCCAGCAGATAATTGTAGCGGCACGGCAAAGATAAGGCGAGTGGGGCTGTGGCTGGTTTTCTGATAAGGGAAGGTTGCCGGTATGAAAAAAATAAAAATTGCCGTTTGTGGAACAGGTTTCGGCGCGGACACGATTGTCCCCGTGCTTAACGAATTCCGGAATATTGAGATTACCGCTATTGCCGGCGGAAAGGATAGGGCTAAAACGGAACAAACCGCAAAGCGGCACGGAATTCCATGCTGGGAAATGCCTTGTGAAAAATTGATTGCGGAAAAGGCGCCGGACCTGGTGTTTATCGCTTCACCGCATCAGTATCATTATGAAATGGTGAAGCAGGCGATAGATAAAAATCTACATATTGTATGCGAGAAACCTTTAGGATGCAGTAATAAAGAGGTGCGGTACTTGGCGGGCAGGCCTAACAAGAACGACAAACTGCGTTTGATTAATCACCAACTGCCGTTCTTGCCGGATTTTGAACTTATTAAGAGTACGATTGATAGTGGGGGAATAGGGAAGCCGTATTTTATCCGCATCAACTTCGAAACTGACCGGTTAATAAGACCTGGAACGCTGTGGAGCTGGTGTTTTGACCCGAAATCGGGCGGCGGCATGCTGCTGGCTATGGGTTCGCATTTAGTCGGATTGGCGACATTTTTCTCAGGCAAAAAAGTAACGGCCGTAGACGGTTTTTTGTCGAGGGTTATAGACCAGGTCCCAGACCGGGCGGGCGGGCACAGAAAACAGGAATCTGAATCCCTATTCAGCACGCGGCTGTCTTTGAGCGGCGGTGTCGCGGCGGAGATCTTTTGCGCCGGAACAAGCCATACGGGAACATTCCTGACGGTGTCCATATTCGGAACGGATGGAACGATAAATTTCAGCGACAAGGGCGGAGCCTATCTTCATCGTTTTGCCGGGAATGGCAGCCGGCAGACTATAAGGCTTTCGCCGGGCGAAGCGGAACGGAAAAAGAACGGTTCCATTTATCGTGCTGCCTTTAAAGGGTTTGTGGCAGAAATACTGCGTGTGTTGTGCCTTGGAAGTATAAAAGAATTGAGCGCTAAGTGCACGACTTTTAATGATTATGCCCACCAGTATAAAATTCTTGAGGCCATACGTTTATCTTCTCTGAAAAAAAAGACGGTAAGACTCTGAAAGCTGCGGCAAGGTAACCACACGTGAATAACCGGCCGGGGAGACTGTATCAATGATGGGATTTGCTACAATTGTATATTATTCGCGAAGTAAGGGCACGCGCATCAGCATGCAACCGTGATGAAACCTGCTACAGTAAACACCAAATTCCTGGAGTTTTGTCGCAGCCATGGGTACAGTCTCCGCAATCCGGTATCGATACTTGATTCAGACGCGACGGTAATGTTCGTCAATGCGTCTATGACTCCGTTCAAACCCGTCATGCTGGCCAGTCAGTCGGTGCCCAAAACCGCAGTGGTGCAGCGGTGTTTTCGCAACTATGGCGGCATAACATATCTGAACGGTTTTGATATGCTCGGTATAGTGGCTGACGCCCCTGCGCTTTTTGGTGTTTTTACGGACCTGCTAAATTTTCTGGACTCTATAGGTATCGGGAAGCAGTATCTGCACATGGTTATCGATTCACGCGATGGGGACCTTCTGGCGGCCGCAGGAGAGATGCTGCCGTCCGCAAGGATCCATACGCAGACTGGTGATTCAAAACGGTTCTTTACCCGGTGGAAATTCGGACACGGTGACGCCTTGATCGGGCGCGGGCTGACCATAGCCGGGGAAATTCCAGGGATGGATGCTTGCAGCGATTCCTGCGGCTGGAATTGCACCAACTGCAGAAAGTTCCTGCCTTTGGGGAATATTATCATGGTCCGCAATTCTGGTACAGGTAAAGATTATATCGATGCCGGATTTGGCACCGAGGTTGTGGCTTCCTTTTTTCACCGGGGCGACATTATGCAGACGCCGCCGTTTTGCGGATATGTGGATGTGTTAACGCCCTGCCACGGCCTGCAAAATCCGCGGCTTGTTGTAAGGCTGCTACTGGCGGTACGGGAGCTTCTAGCGGCAGGATTAAAGCCTGGAACACATAAACAGAATTACCTACTACGTAAGTTCATGCGCGAATTGTTCGCGGCTCTTAATTTAGGGGCGGATGAGAAAAAAGCCGCCGCCGCGTTGCGCGAGATGTTTGTCCGGTTGAATTCCTACGGGGCGGGCCGGGAGTGGGCGTTGCCGGAACTGGAAATGGGTAAGGAGCTTCGCGCCTATGTCCAAGCCGTAAAAAGAGGAACTCGCGGTGCCCGGACCTTTTTAGCCAAGACTAAATGCCGGTCTGCAGCGGAATGCCGGGATAAAATCCGAGAAACTTACGGACTGCCTGACGATATTATTGACCAGTTGCTCACGGTTAAATTTAATCAAGGAAACAGGGAAGGAATATCAAATGAAAAGGCTTAGCACTAAAGAGATAAGGGAAACTTTTCTGGCATACTTTGCGGAGAAAAACCACCAGATAATCGGCAGCGCGCCTCTATTGGCCAAAAACGACCCGACCCTGCTCTTTATTAATTCCGGTATGGCTCCCCTTAAAAAATACTTTTTGGGCGAGGAGACTCCGCCCTCCTCCAAGTTGTGCAATTTGCAGCCCTGCATCCGCACTATAGATATAGATGAGGTCGGGGACCGGCACCACCTGACTTTTTTCGAGATGCTGGGAAGCTGGTCCATAGGCGATTATTATAAGGAAAAAGCTATAGCCCTGGCCTATGAACTGCTGGTGGACCGATTCGGGTTCGACCCTGGGAAATTATTCGCCACCATATACAAGGGCGATCCAAAATTGCAGTTAGCCTCAGACAACGTTTCACAGGCTGCCTGGGAAAAAGCCGGCTTGGCGCCAGGTCATATCGTGCCGCTGGGTGAGGATAACTTCTGGGGGCCCGCCGGTGCAACCGGGCCCTGCGGCCCCTGCACCGAGGTCTTTTACGATACTGGCAGCGAATATGGCGCCGACTATGTGCCAGGCGGTCATTTTGACACAAAAAAGCGTTATATTGAAATATGGAACGCCGGAGTCTTTATGGAGTTTAACAAGACGGAACAGGGCGGGTTTGAACCGCTGCCGCTCAAAAGTGTAGACACTGGCTCCGGGCTGGAGCGCATGGCTTTTGTAATGAACGGCTGCGGGTCTGTATATGAAACCGACGTCCTGGCGCCCGTAGTGAACCGCGTAAGACAGCTGTTTGCCGGGTATAGCGTAACTGAAGAAGAGATAAGGATGGTTACCGACCATGTCCGCGCGGCTACGCTGATAATGGCGGAAGGGGTGGCCCCGAGTAATGAGAGTTATGGTTACATCCCCAGGCGTCTGATCCGTAAATGCGTGGCTATAGCCACAAGGGCACAGCTTACGGGCAGCGATTTCTCCCCGGTGATAAGCGAAGTGATATCTTTGCTGGGCGCATACTATCCGCATCTTATCAGCAACAAGGATTTTGTCGTAGAGCAGGTCCGGAAAGAAGTAGCGGATTTTGAGCCTGTTATTGCGCGGGGGCTGCAAAAGTTGGACCAGGATCTGAAAGCTCCCTCTTTACGTACATATTCCGGCAAGCAGGCTTTTGACCTTGTTACCGCGCATGGCGTCCCTGTCGATATCATTCGCACCTTTCTGGCAGGGCGGGGGATAGGCCTTGATGAAAAAGAGTATGCGGAAAACATTGAAAAGCACCAGGCCGTGTCCCGCAGCGGGAATAAACTTACGGGAGAGAAAACGGGGGAGGCCCTGAAATCGGATCTCTCGTCTGTCGTAAAGGGTTTACCAAAAACCGATTTTGTCGGTTATAACGCCATGAAATGTGACAGCCAGATTATACGCTTGGCGCGCGACGGCAAGGCCTGCGCCGCCGTGGAAGGGGAACAGGTTTTTGTTCTGGCCGCGCAAGAAACACCGTTTTATGCGGAATCCGGCGGACAGGTGGGCGATACCGGCGCCATAGTTTCTCCCACCGGCGAGGCGCAAGTCGATAAGACCGTGAAGATCGACGGGGTTTTTCTGCATTACGCGCGCCTGAAGAAAGGGAAATTCCTCGACGGTCAGGAGATCTCCCTTGCAGTTGACGAGCCCTCCCGGCTGGCGATCAGGCGCAATCATTCCGCTACGCACCTGCTTCATGCCGCGTTGCACTCGGTGATAGGGCCGACCGCCATACAGAAGGGCTCTCTTGTGGATAAGGACCGCCTGCGTTTTGATTTTCAGTACCAGTGCGCCATGACCGGTGAGCAGCTTGAGCGGGTAGAGGCCCTGGTGAACGGGTGGATATGGCAAAATCTTAAAGCCAGTACGCAGACCAGCGATTATAAAACGGCGCTTGCGTCGGGTGCAATGGCGCTGTTCGCGGAAAACTACGGGGATTCCGTGCGCGTGGTTAAACTCGGGCCGGTGTCCGCTGAACTGTGTGGAGGCGTTCATGTGGAGGCTACGGGCGAGATCGGTTTATTTATTATCAATTCCGAAAGCGGGGTTGCCCGCGGGATACGCAGGATAGAAGCCGTTATCGGTGCGACTGCGTTGCAGACCCTTCAAAACCGGACCAGGATGCTTGATGAGATGGCGGCGGCGTTAAAGGTGGGCCGGTCGGACCTTCCAAAGCAGGTCCAGCGTTTGTCACAGCAGGCGGCCGCGGGAAAGCCCCGGGCGGAAAAGTCAGCCGCTGCGCCCAAACCCTCCAGCGAGAAGGTGTACAAGCTGCCGCGCAACATAGATCTTTACGTAGGGCAGATAGACGCAGACATCGAA
Source organism: uncultured Elusimicrobia bacterium (assembly GCA_903867985.1). Classification (GTDB taxonomy): domain Bacteria; phylum Elusimicrobiota; class Elusimicrobia; order Elusimicrobiales; family UBA9959; genus YA12-FULL-51-18. Next base: position 12,352 of record CAIPTO010000108.1, read on the forward strand.
TCGGTGAAAGCCGCGGGTGACCGGATTATCCAGAAAAAAGAAGCCGGAATAGTCTGTCTGCTCAGCACCCAGGAGAATAAGGGCGTCCGTGTTCTGGTCTGGGTTGATCCCGCACTGAGCAAGAGCGTCAACGCGAAGGACGTGCTTTCCAGCCTGATGCCGTATGTGGACGGGCAGGGCGGCGGCAAGTCGACTTTCGCGCAGGGTGGGGGGCTGAAAATAGAAGGGATAACAAAGCTTCTTGACGAGGCTGAGAGAACGGTAGCACAGCTCCTGGAGTGGGCCAACTGAAGTCGCGGCGGACGCACCTGAATACCCGATGGAGAAAACTATGCGAGTCGTTTTTATTAACCCGAAGGGCGCCAACAACGAGGACGACTACGAGCTCCCGTCCAACATAGCTTATTTGGCCGCTGCGGTGGAAAAGGCAGACTTTATCGGTGAGATAGAGGTTCTGGACCTTGACTTGCTGTACTTCCCGGTGGATGAAGATTCGGCGCAGCAGTTCAATGAGAAATTCCTTAAAGGCAGGCCGGATGAGGCTTCTACCATCTTTGCCCTTCCCATCTATACCTATTGCGCTAAAGAAACGGAAAAAATGTGCGCCATTATCAGGCGCTTTAAAAAGCGGGCTAAAATTATCGTGGGAGGGCCGCATATAACGTTAAACGGGCTCGGCGTGATCCGCGACAATAGCGCTATAGATTTCGCGTTAGCGGGAGAAGCTGATTTCTCCTTCCGGGAACTGCTGAAAAGGCTGGCGCATGGCGAAAGTTTGGAGGGGATAGACGGGCTATATTACCGTGAGAACGGGGTTGCGAAGGGGAACAAGTTCCCGGAAAGAATTGAAAATATGGCCTCACTACCCAGTCAGACGGACGGCTTCAAATATCTTGATATGAAAACTATCAAGGAAAAGGTCGGGTATTGCTCTTATATCGCAAGCAGGGGCTGCGTGTTTTCCTGCGTATTCTGTTCTTCTGCCAACCTGTGGGGACACAAATTAAAGTATCTGCCGGCCAAGACGGTTATCGCGGAACTGGGCACTATAAAGCAAATGGGGTTTGACGTCGTAACGTTCCGCGACGACTTCTTTACAATGAATAAGCCCTGGATGAACGAAATACTCCCCTGCTTGAAAGAATTAGGGCTTACCTGGGGCTGTGAAACGCGCATAGACGCGGTGGACGAAAAAACCCTTGTGGCGATGAAAGAGTCCGGCTGTAAAAACCTGCGGTTCGGAATAGAGACGTTTAATGATAAGAGCCTTCGGATCCTTAATAAAAAGATTGACCCGATTCTAGCTGTCAAGAACCTTGAGCTGGCTTTGAAAATAGGTATAGAAGAAGTCCGCAGCAGTTTTATGGTGGGGATCCCGGGCGAAACAAAAGAGGACGTGCTCCGGACGGTAGCCATCTGCCGGACGCTTAAGCCCATGCGTCCGAGATTCCGCGCTTTGACCCCGTATATCAAAACACGGCTGTATGAAAACATGGAAGAGTACGGGATACGCTTCGTAAAGGAGCCCCACAAGCTGGGTTATTCACAGATAGAAACCGACACGATGACCAACACCGAGATCAATGAACTCCTGCACGGGATATATGCGGAATTCAAGAATCCGAAAGAAAGCTATTATCATAACGATTTTTCTATGGTGCTGACAGATAAAAAATGGAAGACAAAAGCGTCTGAAGTTTCCTGACGTAGGGGTTAGTGCGGCCTTCAGGCCCTGCGGCCTGACTTTGTGTTGACTGTCTCGGGTCTGCTGTAAAAACGTGGAAAGGGGATATCGTGAAGATCACAGTTGCTCGTATATTGCAGAAGAAATATTACTCGGAAGCGGGCGCGGTTCATGTCGACTTTGAGAATATAAGGGACAAGGATATCTTCATAGAGGATATTTCCATAACTATTGAAGGTAGCAAGCCCTCTGTTCTCTGTAACGGGAAACCTATTTCGGAAGTCGCCGACTGCTTCTGGCCTTATTTTGTCGTGGACTCGGCCCCGATGGACAACCTCTGCATGGTGCTTCACCAGACGCTCCAGGCGATGAATATCCCTACGATAAATAGTTTCAGGGTGCTGCAACTTTGCGGGGACAAGTTCGCAACCCTTGTGCTGATGCAAAAGTGCGGTTTCAAAATACCCAAAACCACGATATTGAACGCCGCGGCCGTAAACCTCGGGCCGGCCATTAAGCAGATAGAACGGGATTATTTGTATCCGGTGATAGTGAAGCCCCGCGGATTGCTCCAGTCGTTCGGCGTGATACAGGCGGACAACAGGGAGCAGCTGCTGGCGGTCCTGCAGATATACGGGAAAACCGAATTACTGCCGATCATCCAGGAATTTGTACCTATCGAGGCCGAATACCGGCTTACTTTTGTGAAAAACGAGTTATTGTTCGCCTATAAGCGCTCCGACCCGCGTAATCATCTTGAACTAAAGGAAAAAATAGACCCCGCGTTGATTCCGGACGAGGTGCACGCCATGGTGCGCAAAGCCTTGGGAGAGGTGGATGCGGATTGCATCTCTTTTGATTTTTTTAAGACGAAAGATGCTTATGTCCTGAATGAGATAAATTCAATGCCCGGGGTCCGCCCCCCGCACGAGGCGCAGGATATCGAAAGGTTTTATGCGGCACTGCACGGATTACTATTGAAGCGAGTCGCGGGTGCGGGGATGTCCGCTTAATCCGGAATTATTTAATTTTTGCAGTGTGCTGCCAGTGGAGTGGGGTTTCAAGGCTGTTATAATGAAAGTTCCTAAAAAAAGACTGCTTATTATTGAAACGGTTTCGGTGAGCTTCAAAGATTTTAAGGCCCGTTTATCCACTTCGGCCGCTGCGGTGCGCGCTGGCGGTGGCCGGTATGACGCCGTGCTGTGTATGCCGAAGGCGCATGCCGACTCCATAGGCGGCGCAGCTTCCGTGTTCAGCAAAATATTGATGTATGAGGATTTCGATTCGAACCATACGCTCGAACTTGATGTTGTCGCTGAGCATAAGAGGTCGCCTTTCTCGCGTATTGTAACCTTCCGGGAGCGTATGGTGATGAGGGCCGCGTATTTGCGTTCATATTTAGGCATCCCGGGACAGAAAGTGGCCGGCGCGCAAGTTTTTAGGGATAAATATCTAATGAAGCAAGTCTCGGTCTCGCGGCATATCCCGACACCAAAATTCGCCGCGATCAACTCGATGGTGGACCTCATTGGCTTTGCCGGCAAAATGGGCTATCCGTTCATAATTAAGCCCAGGACAGACGCAGGAATGCACGGGTTTCATGTGCTAAGGAGCCCACGCGATCTGCGGCGGATAGCCGCTGAACTTTGTCGCGGCAGCAGGTTTGACCAGTTCCCGGCGATGATAGCTGAGGAGTACTGCGGGCATAAAATGGCCCATGTCGACGGGATATGGGGCCGCAATGGCTTGGTTTCCGTATGTTCGTCACTGTATAAGGGGCTCGGGCCGCAGCACAGGTTGCCCGCGGGCAAGCTGCCGATGTCCGGCAGCATCATGCTTGCGCCGGGGTCACCGCTTGCCATCCGCCTGGAGGAGTTTACTGGAAAACTGATGCGGGCCCTGCCTGCGCCCGACCTGACGACATTCCATGCCGAATTGTGGATCACCGCGTCCGGGAAAATACTTCTTAATGAGGTTGCCAGCCGTTCTGGGGGAATGTTCATCCATCCAATGCTTCATGCCGCTTTTGGGCGCCACCTTGAAACCGATCTCGTCAGGCTGTGTGCCGGGGAAAAGGTGAAGGCCGGCAAGTTCCCTCCGCGGCTTGCCGCAAATTTTAGGGTTCCGGTCCGGTCCGGCAGGGTAAAGCGCATTCCACAGTCCTGCCCCCTGGAATGGGTTCATTTATATTTGCCGTCATATAAGAAAGGGGCTGTCGTGCCCCCGGCCAGGTACTGGTACAGCAATATGGCCACCTTTGTTATTTCCGCGCCGGACGCGACCCTGTTGCGGGTGCGGACCAAGCAGGCGCTTGACTGGTTTTGGAGCGAGACAAAAATGGAGACCATGTGAAAATCACAACCGAGATGATAGAAAAGATGAGCTATGTGGAATTTATATCCATGCTGGAGGAGACGAATCGCTGCCCCGGCGGAAAAAATACTATCCGGCGGATATTGCAGAATACTTTTATCAACCATGGCTCCAAGGTCCTTGAAGTTGGGTCAAATACCGGCTTTACTACCCTTGAGATCGCCAGGATCGCGGGTTGTTCGGTTACCGGTATCGATGTCGTGCCGGACTCGATACGGGTCTCGCGGGAACTGCTGAGCAAAGATACTCCGCAGGTCCGCAAACTTGTTAAATTTAAAGTGGGTTCCGCATATAAGATACCCTTCCGGAATTCCAGTTTTGACGTAGTGGTTGCGGGCGGCGCCACTTCATTTATGGAGGACAAGGGCAGAGCCGTTAAAGAATACCACCGCGTTCTTAAACCGTGGGGTTTCCTCTCTGTGACTACCCTTGCGTATGTGAACAGGCCCCCGGCCTCGACGCTGAAAAAGTTGTTCGGGATCCTGGGGGTGAAAATACAGCCGTGGAATTTTGAAGAATGGATGCGGGTCTTTTCCTCCAATAGCCTTTTCGAGACATATCACTCGGAACGGTTCCGGATGCATCCTGTCCACAGCCGGCGCATCAGCGAGTTCGTGGACTACTTTTTGGGAAAGCCGCATATTAAATCCCAGACCCCCGCGGTTAAAAAGGCGATCGCTGGCCGCTGGACGCGCACCATGGATGTGTTCAATGAAAACCATCGTTATCTTGGCATTTTATTCGTGATATTCCGGAAACGCTATCTGGCCGAAGAACCGGAGTTGTTTACCGAATATACACCATTGGACCTGTAAAAATGGACTCGATAATACCACCAAAGCTGCGCGCGGGAGATACGATAAGGGTCGTCGCGCCATCCCGCAGCCTAAACATCGTTTCAGGCCGCGTGCGCGCAAATGCAGACACGCAATTAAAACAATTGGGCCTGAATGTCACCTTCGGCAAACATTCCAATGATGTCGATGCTTTCGGTTCAAGTTCTATAGAGGCCAGGCTGCAGGATCTGCACGACGCGCTGCGCGACCCGTCTGTGTCCGCCATCCTGACCGCAATCGGCGGCTATAACACCAACCAACTGCTGGATGGGTTCGATTACGGCCTTTGCCGTAGGAACCCAAAAATAATTTGCGGTTTTTCGGACATAACGGTGCTGCAGAACGCTATCCTTGCGCGGTCCGGGGTTGTAACCTACTCCGGGCCCCACTATTCCACTTTCGGCATGTTAAAGGGGTTGGATTATACCGTGGAGTATTTTAAGCGCGCGCTGTTCTCGGGAGCCGCATTCGAAGTCTGTCCGGCCTCCGATTGGAGTGATGACCACTGGTTTGAAGACCAGGAGAAAAGAAAATTTGTTCCGAACGAGGGCTACTGGGTAATACAGGCCGGCTCTGCGCGCGGTCCGGCCATCGGGGGCAACTTGTGCTCCTTCACCTTGTTAAAAGGCACTCCCTATATGCCAGGTCTGGAAGGCACGCTGCTTTTCTTGGAATGTACCGGCGGAACGAATCTGCAGGAATTCGACAGGGATCTCCAGTCCATACTGCAGCTGCCGGCGATCGGGGGAGTACGGGGGCTGGTGTTGGGGCGGTTTCAGCCGGAAAGCCGGATAACTAGAGAAGATATTCTGGCTGTAATACGGGGGAAGCGTGTTTTTAACGGCATCCCGGTGATTGCTAACTGTGACTTCGGCCACACTACTCCACATATCACGTTCCCTGTTGGCGGGATAATCTCGTTAAAAGCGGAACTCGGAGGCGCCGTGTTGAGAGTAGAATCCCATTAATGCTTTTTGCGAAATGGTGATCCGGGGAAGCAGCACAAGCATGGAGAATGATTTTTACTCGCATGCTTTACTAAGAGAAAAAACAACCATGACAAGAAGAAAAGAAAGCCGCATATACGCCGAGGAATTCGGGGGGGACATAACCACGGGGGAAGCGTCGCTGGAGGCGATTTGCAAATGCAACCTGCTGAATATCAGCAAAACCGGTTTTTGTGTTTCCGCGTGTGACGCGGATAAGTTGCAGGCCGGTGTTCTTGCCGATGTAAAACTTATATTGCCTGGAAATCATTGCGTCTGTGTGCAATGCCGGATCGTGAAGGTTGAGAACACCCACGCCAGCTTCCAGATAATTAAGATCGGGATCGGGGAAGAACATCTGAACAGGTTAATAGAGGGAGTCTTAACTGAAAGGACCCGGCGCAATATCCACCCTCCGCGGAAGTGGGCGGATGCGGAACAGCATTTTAACTCCACGCTGGGGCATTCATGGTACAACCTGCTTTTTCGCATCTATGGCGAAATTGTCTATGTAACAAATGATTTTTACCGGAAGCGGAAATATGTCCCGGCCTTGATGCCCATCACGGTGGAATCCGTTTCCAGTCCCATGGGGCTCGGCAGCGACAGCCTGCCGGTAAAAGTGGACCTTTTCGGTAAATCCACTTACCTTGCCGATTCAATGCAGTTTCAACTGGAGTATCTGTTGAGACAGAACGCCCCCGGAGTGTTCTATATTATGCCGACCTTCCGGGGTGAGGACCCTGACACGCGGCACCTGAACCAGTTTTTTCACTCCGAAGCCGAGATACAGGGAACACTCGACGATGTTATGCCGTTGATAGAGGAATACCTGGTGGAGTTGTCCGAGTCTATGCTCGTCCATTTTGAAAAGGATATAGCCCGGCATGCCAAGGGAGATATAAGCCATATAAAATATTTTCTTTCCAGGGCCGGTAAGCTGCCACGTGTTTCTTACGAAGAGGCTAGCGCTATGCTCGGAAATAATCCCAATTACTATAGTAATCTCTCCGGAGGACTTAAGTGCATAAGCAGGCATGGGGAGCAGGAACTGATGCGCCGGTTCAAAGGGTTCGTATGGATCATATACCCCCCCCATGGCGTGGTGCCATTCTATCAGGCATTCTCCGCGGACGGCAGGCATGCGCGGGCGGCGGATCTGCTCATGGGAATAGGTGAGACGGTGGGTTGCGGTGAACGGCATCTAGGCCATACCGAACTCAAAAAAGCCCTTGATCTGCACAATATCGGGCATTCCGAATACGCCTGGTATATACACATGAAAGAGGCGTACCCGATGCAAAGCTCAGGGTTTGGGCTTGGCCTGGAGCGATACTTGCTGTGGCTGCTCAGGCATGATGATATCCGCGATATGGCCATTTTCAGCCGTCTCAAGGGTATCAGGGCCATCCCGTGACCGTTCCGGTCGAACTGCGGGAAGTGACAAAGGTCTTCAGTCGACCGGGAAAGGCGGTGCCGTCTTCTTGGCTGCGGCGGCTTTTTTCAAGCGAAAGCGAGAAATATGTGGCAGTAAGTGGTCTTAGTTTTTCTCTCAAGGAGGGAGAAATACTGGGGTTTATCGGGCCTAATGGCGCCGGCAAATCTACCACGTTAAAAATGTTGGCCGGGATACTGCAGCCTACTTCGGGAGAAGTCCGGGTGATGGGGCTGGATCCAATGAGGCACCGGGACAAAGTGGCAAAACATATTGCCGCCGTATTCGGGCAGAAATCGCAACTCTGGATACATCTTCCCGCAATTGATTCGTTTAAAATACTGGGGGAAGTTTACGGTTTAAGCGGCAGAGAAACTCTTTCCAGGATAGAAGAGCTCTCGAAGGCTTTGGCACTTACGCCTTTTTTAAACGTGTCGGTGCGCAAACTCTCTCTTGGCGAGCGAATCCGGTGCGAAATCGCCGCTTCATTGATCCATCGGCCCGACGTGCTCTTTCTTGACGAACCCACCATCGGCCTAGATATCGACGCGCGGCGTAGCATGCGCGAACACATCGTAAAACTCAATGCCACCTTTAAAACCACCATTATACTGACATCGCACGACCTGGTAGATATTGAGAGGCTGTGTACCAGCGTGATCATCATAAATAAAGGTGTGAAAGTGTACCAAGGTTCTATAGACGAACTTAGGGACCGGTATCTGCATATAAAACAGGTGAAGATCCGCGCTTCCGGACTGATACCTGCGGACCTGCTTCCTCCTACTGTGCGTGTGCTCAGGAATGATACTGTTTTGGAGTTTGAAGTCGATACGGACCAAGTGCCGCTCGCAGAATGCCTGCGGAAATTGATTTCCGGTGGCTTTATGGACGACATAACCATACACGACAGGCCGCTGGAAGATATCATCCTGTCAATTTACAAGAGCGAAATTATTAAGAACGATAAAAACGTCAGTTCTCCGTGTAATTACGCGCCGTAAAGCTTGGGAATGAAATGATTCTGCGCTTTAAATCCTTAAGAAAATATAGAATGCTGGCTTGGGCCTCATTTTATTCCAACCTTGTGTATTTTAAAGCCTTTGTGATTTCGAAGCTGTTTTTGGTAATCCTGATGTTTATCTTCGCAAATCTTTACCGAATGCTTTATTCTGGGATGCGGTCTGTTTCCGGGATTACGTTGCAGGCTTTGTTGTATTACATAGCCTTGTCTGAATCAATAGAAATGTCCCGCCCGCAGGTGCACCAGGCAATATCCGAGGAGGTAAAAGACGGGACATGTGCTTACAACCTGAAGGCGGCGGTCTAAGACTCCCCAGTTTTCGGCGGTCCCGATTCCTCACTTATTAAACCCACCCGTGCGCCGACTGTCCTGCAAAGACAAAAATGTCCAGGAAAACACCGTCTATCC
>CAIPTO010000109.1 GCA_903867985.1 uncultured Elusimicrobia bacterium
ACCCAAGCGGATCATTGGGAGAAACAGGGGGTTCCGACAGCGTGTCACGGCGCTCAGTCATTTCCGGGTCAGGCTGGTCGCTCCGGGAAAACATATATTCTCCCGGTGACTGCGGAACCAGTTTGCTTTTTTCTTCCTCAATTACGGCTCCCGGAATCAGACGATCTTCCGGTGTGCCGGCGCTGTATACAATATCTTCTTCAGTCAACTGCTGTTTCTCAATCCCGTTCGCGACGGAGAGTTCCTGAAGCTTCCCGGAGTCAGACTCGCAAACGGAGCCCGGCGCCGGTTCGGACACAATCTCCGGCCTTATATCAAGGTCAGCGGCCGGCTCCGGCATCTGCGGGCTAATGAAATCAACGGGCCTCACATCGGATAATTTTATGCCCTCAAGGATGGCGGGCATCTTGTTTAAAAGACCATTCAGATCAGAAAGTATCTCGTCGATAGACTCTTTCTGTCTTTCTTCTCTCTTATCATCCATTTTAATCTCCCGGGATTTCATCACGAATCCCCGGTTCTGGATCAGCCAAGCGCCGTATTTTGGCCCATCACCAGCGTGATTAGCGGAACCTGATAACATCAACTATAGCATTTGAGCCCCACAACGCACGGCAAGTCGGAAAAATAGGTAAAACAGCCGGCTCTTAACTTGACAATATAAAGAACCGCCATTGATATATAAATTAATTATAGCAAGTTGTTCGCGCAAGTTTAATTAAAATCTGACACAACTAGCGCGGCTTACGGCTGAACCTGTTCGCCGGAGCAGGAGCCGCGCATGGCGCCGGTTATCCTCGCCTTAATGAATGAGCCGGGCTTAAATTCGCCTTTAAGGCTGACATTTAAGAAATTAGAGGCGAGACCTAGAGCGGAGCCACCTTTATTTTTAAGAACCAGAACTTTAAGCGAACGTCCGCACATGGAAGCGGCGTAAGAGGCGCGCAGCCTGGCGTCCAGCGCTCGCAGTCGTTCGGCGCGCTCCTTAACGATTTTGGGAGAGAGCGGCTTTAAGGCGTAAGCGCGTGTGCCCGGCCGCCTTGAGAACCTGAAGATATGGAGTCCCGCGAAACAGCACTCCTCGACAAAAGTCAGTGTCTCTGCAAATTGTTCTTCCGTCTCGGTCGGAAAGCCAACGATGACATCGGCGAAAAGTCCCGGCTCTTTAAAGTTTTTTCTCAGGATCTCAAGTTTTTTCATATACTCTGCGATGGTATATGGGCGGCCCATGGCGCCAAGGACGGCGTCCGAACCGGCCTGCAGCGGGAGATGAAAATAGTCGCAGAATCGTTCTCCTCCGCCTTTTAATACCACGGCCAGTTCTTCGGAAACCTCAACCGGCTCAAGCGAAGAGAACCTGATCCTAAAATCTCCCGGAAGTTTAAATAGCTCTGCCATCAGACCAATGAGGTCCAGGCCGGTCTCGGGGCATTTATACATGCCCAGACGCGTGCCGCAAATTACCATTTCCTTGAAGCCGGCGGACGCGAGGTTCTTCACCTCGTCTATGGCGGCCGATATTTTTTTGGACTTTATATCGCTGCGCGCGGACGGCACAAGGCAGTAGGCGCACCTGAGATTGCAGCCATCCTGGACCTTGATGAAGGCCCGGGTGCGGCCGGAGAATTTACTAACGCTGAAAAAGTCCTCTTTCGGCGGAAGGCCAGCCAGAGAATAAGGTATCGTTTCCTTATCTTTGTTATGAAAAATGGCGGCGCCGGGCGCGAGTTCCAGTATCTTTCGGGGATCCAGTGTGGCCATACAGCCTGTAACCACCAGTCGGGCCTTGGGGTTGGCAGCGGCGGTCTTTCTGATAAAGTTTAAAGTGTCGCGGTCCGCGTATTCGGTAACACTGCAGGAGTTGACCACTACAACGTCGGCCTCCTCGGGTCCGGCGGCGGGCTCATAACCCAGCGAAGAGAATTTTTCCGCCAGGCTCTGGGTCTCCACCTGGTTCACGCGGCACCCCACGGTCTTAAAATAAACCTTCATAGGTACATTCTACAACTTTAAAAAATAAGGTGACACACAACTTAATTACTATTAATTAAGTTGTGTGTCACCTTATTTAGGGCGTTAAAGTGAAATTCTAAATCGGGTCCCGCCATGCGAAGTATACGGTTTCCCCTTTTCTGAGGAACTTGTACACACGCACATTCGAACCGCTATTCACAGCTATCGCGGCTTCAAATTGACAGCCATTCAGTTTATGGGAGATAAATTTTCCGCTGTAGTAGGCTATTTTTTTAGCCCCCTTCTGCTCGGCTCTACGGTTATACACGAGGCCGACATGATCGAAGTATCCGCCGGCGCGCCCCCCCCACCCCGACCATTCCACGATGCCGGTCCAAAAAACGCGGCCGGCTCCGCTGGCCAGGGACACCAAGGACATCCTGGTCAGCGACACCGCTTGCTCCGACTCGGATTTATACACATAATCCCCGTCGATAGGGTCAGCGGCCGGAGCCCCGGAGTAGTCTGACATTTCGGCGATCCAGATAGAAGTCTTGCGAAACGCCAGGGTATTGAGGTTTTTCCGGATTTCACGCAGAGTGTCTGCGAGACGATAGCGCCTGCCCCCGATCAATAGCGCGTCATAAGTTCCCCTGAACTGCCGGGACCAGTGCAGATCGATTATGTCAAAACAAGTTCCTTTGGGATTGCCCTTTCTATAGGTTTTAAGCATTGGAAGGAGCATGGTCTTGCAAGAGCGCGGATTCGACATCCCGGCGAAGGCGACAAGGGCGTTAGGAGCGTTCTCCTTGATTACGGAGTATGACGCGGAAAGCAAGCGCATGTAGGCAGCCGGGGTGTCTTCCCATGACATACTATTGTCTATTTCGTTTTCTATTTGCCAGCAATCCACCACTGATGAATAGCGTCTGACAGCGGCCCGCAGAAACTTTTTGTAAGCCGCCATGTGCAAAGGAGAGCGGAATTTGGGACGCTGCCGGCCAACCACACCTTGATCCCACCGATTGGCAGCCAGCACGACAACGCATATTTTTACGCCCATTTGCCGGAATTCGGCGAAAAGGCGATCCTGCTTCTCCCAGTTGTAAACGCCGGGTGTGGGTTCCACCAGATCCCAGACAAGTCCCGATGGTCCGGCAAGATGAACCCACGGGATCCCGCTATCCTTAAGGTGGGCAAGATTTTCGGGCAAATCATCTTCAATCCCATGAATACCTAACGGTGAATCATCTGCCAGGTCGCTGAACGAGTCGGGGCTGCTTGCCGTATTTTCAGATTCTATCACTATGGGGCTGCTTCCGATGGAAATTGCCACCGTACCGTCCACAGCATCAATGCTCTTACTGGGGAATATGGCCGCAAACTCGCGGCCCCTGATATCACTTCCCGAGTCAAAAGCGGGCACGATATTTGTAACTCTTGCCTGTTTCCAAGGAACCTTGAGCTTTATGACAGTACCGGGCACATTTAAACTAGCGGCCTGGAGCACAGCTCCTGAAAGCAGCAAGGCGCCCGATGTTAAGATTACTGATACACAAGCGATTATGCCACGCTGCCCAATAATGCCTTTAGATCTTATGTGTGATAAAACAATACTCATGCGATTTTCACCTACGGTAATCAACTCATTCAAGTCGTTCCATATCCTATATAATCGCTAAATTTATGGCAACAGTGAGTAAAAAGGCTCCTGCTTCCTTTTTGCCTTAAGTCAAAGATAAAATTATTGCGCTTTTCCGACCTTTCGTTATCCATTTCTCCCCGCGCTCTCCGGTAAATATTGAAACTTAAGACCTCTAACCCGCAATTTTTATTTTGCGTTTTTCTTAATATTATCAGAAACCGGCCGCGCTCCATCCCCATTATAACTTTGGAGAAGAGCTAGAAATCCATCCGCCTTCCATTCAGAAATATTTAACGAGAATTCTTTTATCACTTTCCCCATACTGCACTCATTATTTATGAAAAGATTCCAAGCTTTTATCTTTTCCGGAGTGTTTAGTTCCGTGAAATCAATAGAATAGCTGGCACTATTTGTCCCAATTTTTCTGTCATGTCCACGATTATGTTTGTGTTTTCCCATATAATCTCCTTCACTCTCGTTCTAAAAAATAGAAAGGCCCCAACTAATTTTGTTCACATACACTTACTTAAAAAACCAACCTTCAACTCACCGTCTTTTCATGGGGAAAGTTGGGCGAAAATTTCTGTCTTTCCTGCTTTGCCTTTACACCATCATCAATTACGCGCAACAATTGTTCTGCACCATTGGGGAAAACCACCTGCGAAAACTCCGTTTTGCCCATTTTATATTGTTCTGATACCGCACGCATAACAGAATCAATAGAAGTTATCACATCTTCAATTTGATTACGAAGAAGATTTGCCAAGGGCTCAGCGGTTTTAAGTGTTAACTTCAAATCGCAATGAGCAATAATTTTATTGCGCCAAGTGTGACAAATCCTTGCTTTTTCAACAGCATTTGTCACCAATACCTCTATTTCTGGTCTAAGGTGTGCATCTATCTGTGCGAGAAGTTGCCTCAATGTGAGATTACTGTTTTCTTTCTTCCCATACGATTCTGGGGGATCTGTTATGCGACTTATCTTCA
>CAIPTO010000110.1 GCA_903867985.1 uncultured Elusimicrobia bacterium
TATAAGAAAATGACTAAGGGCCGGGAGCGGGATTGCTCTGGAGCCGCATAGCGGATGGGAGGCTCCACCCGGTACGGGTGGAGGGAAACCACGGGAGGGTTTCCTACGCGGCGTAAGGGCAACCCCGCTCCCGGCCCGGACCAGTGTGCAACCAGCGAATTTAACCAGGTAGCTGTGAAAATTTTACTGATTTGAGTCAGGCGCATTGCGAAGCTGGCCGTGTCACATTTTATTAACTTTTCGGTAATACCGTTTACACCGCTTAAATAAGATAATATGGCATAGGATAAGGCGGGCGGCCCGAAGCGGGCTATACGACAGCGAATATTATGAAACTAGTTAAAGCATTTTCAGTTGTGTTTATCTGCGCGGCCCTGGCTCCGTCGCTTTGCCGCCCGGCGCAGATGATGTCCCCTTTTGAAGAAAAACTGCGGTATGAACGCGCGCTTGAGCAGAAGGCCGACGAGATCCTTGTTAAAGTGCTGGGCCCCAATCAGGCCCGGGTAAGCGTGGAAGCCACCCTGAAAATAGAAGAGAATCTGGATCCGAACAGGGTGCAAACCCCGCAGAGCCAGTTCGCCTGGCTGAACGCCGCCCAGAAGAACGAGAAGATGAAGGAACTGCTGCCCGGCTTCACAGCGGCCGTGACTTTGCCGGCGATGAACGATGATGAGGCGAAGTCCTACAGCTACAATGTGGCCAGGCTCAGCGTTAATATTATAGCCGGGGTGGAGCTCACCCAGGACAAAATCACAAATATCAGCGATCTGGTTGAGCGCGTGCTGGGTCTGGATATGAAGCGCGGCGACACCATTGACCTGGTTAAAACGCAGTTCGCGCCGGTCTGGAAGTCGATATGGTATTCCCCGGAGTATATGGGCCTTTTTATACGCTACGGGATGGTGGCCCTTGTTATAATAATCTCCTTTATGATAATAGGCCTCGGCATTATGAGAATGGCCGGCGCTATGAGCGATGTTGCCAGGGCTCAGGATGTCTCCATAGGTTTCGGCGGTGAAGGCGGCGGCGGAGTAGGGCCGGGGGGTACTCTGGCCGTGACAGGTCAGGAAGGGGAAGCGCAGGAGAAAAAAGAGGATATAAAGGAAGTTGTAGCGGAGGAGACAGAGCGTCTGGTCTTTAATGTCAAGCGCGAGCAGATACCCCTGCTTACGGGCATGCTGCAAAAAGAGGACCCTGAAAATATTTCACTTGTGGTATATCATCTGCCTGACGAGATACGCGGCGAACTTCTCGCCAATCTCGGCAAGGAGCTGGCCTCGCAGGTAATACTGCATCTGGCCAAGGTTCGCTTTATAGACAGGGACGTTATAACCGAGATAAAGGAAGAGCTCGAACGCCGGCTGGACAGCGCCGTGGGCGGGATGGATAAAGCCGTGAAGATGATAGCCCCGATGCCCTACTCCGGTAAAAAGGACATGCTGAAGCAGTTCGCCGTGCACGACCCGGCTCTGGCGGCCGAGATACGCAGCGTGTTTATTTTTGACGAGGATCTGCTTTCTCTGTCGGAAAAAGATATGGGTATAGTCTCAACTTCCATACAGGTTATGCAGTGGGCCGAAGTGTTCCCGGCGCTGCCGCATGAGCTGCAGGAAAAGATCAAAAAACAACTTTCGGCCAAATCGCTGCAGATGATAGAGCAGACGATGAAGTATTCTGTGACCAACCCGCGCAAGCAGGACGAGGCTATGGATAAATTTATGGAAGTGATAGCCGGCCTGGTAAAGGACGGCAGGATAGCCAAGCCCGCGGCCGACTCCGGGCTTATCGCTCTGGATAAGGCCGGAGCCGCTCCCTCCGCGCCGGCAGTTCCTCCGCCGGCGCCCGGAGAATTCGCGCCTCCGCCGGCCAAGCCCGCGGCAGCGGCCGGTAAAAGCGGAGACAGCCGGGGTGTCGTATGACGCAGGAAAATGAAGGCGGTTCCCTTTTTTCCAAGTATAAAAAGGCGTCGAAGCCGCAGGAGGCTGCCGCTCCGGCCGTGCCGGCCCCGGCAAAACAGCCTGAACCCCCTTCGCGCCCGGCCGAAGCAGGCAATATTAATAATACCTCTTCCGCTAAGCCGCTATCCGCGCCCGGCTCATTCTCCGGCGATCTGAGCGAAAGGCTTGAAAGGGCTGAAAACGTTATAGCCGGACTCAGGAAAGATCTGGCCGCGCAGAGGGAAGTTACGGCGGCCTACCTGGAACAGTCCGCTTCAAAAAGCGCGCTGAAAAACGCCGATCTGAAGATTTCCGACCTGATGTCGGCTGTTGAGAGCGTCAAGCGTTCTATCGTATCCGAAGGCGCAATGGCCCTCAGGCTTGAGCGCTCCGAGAGTTCGGTGGCGGAGCTTAAGATGCTGGTGCGCGCGCAGCAGGCGCAGTTTGACAGGAGCGTCGCGGGCATGGCGCAGAAAGAGGCGCTGGACGCGGTAAAGCTGGGCCTTTCGGAAGCGGTGGCGGCGTTCGAGGGGATGAAAAAAAACATTTCAGAATATTCCGGCGAATTCTTCCGCATTGAAAGCGAATGTCATAAATCCCTGGGCGAAATGCAGGGGCATGCCAGGAATATAGAGCAGAAATTCGCCGGAGAGGGCTTTGACGAGTACCTTAAGGAATCCGTTTCCCGGCTGAGCGCCAAACTGGCCGAAGTTGAGAAGGGGATGCACGCGGCGATAGCCGACATGTCCGGCAGGCTTACCACCAGCGAGGTTCTCTCTAAAAAAATATTAATGGAAGCCGAGGACAGGGTTAAGAAGGGTGTAGAGCCCGAAATGAAGGCGCTTGAGGGCGAGACGAAATGGCTGCGCGACAACGTGGTCTGGCTGATGGACGAATACCGGATAGTGATGGAGCGCAAGATCAGGGCGCTGGAGGGCAAGTATTCGGCCTTCGAGGCTATCTCCAAGCGGATGGATACCATCAGCGAGACGCTGGATAAAAATCCCAAATAAATATTTACTTATTATTACGGTCGCCTCCGGGATGGCAGCGGCTGCTAGGTCGGGGTCCTGTCAGCCATGGGGCCCATCGGCCTGCGGCCAGCCCGGCGACTTCGCGCCGGTTCTTCCTCGGCCGATACAACCCATGGCCGCCACCCCTAGCGGCTATCGGGGCCCAGAGTCGCCTCCGGGATGGCAGCGGCTAGGTCGGGGTCCTGTCAGCCATGGGGCCCATCGGCCTGCGGGGCCCGGCGACTTCGCGCCGGTTCTTCCTCGGCCGATCCAACCCATGGCCGCCACCCCTGGCAGCTATCGGGGCCAGGTCTTTAAATTTAGCGCAAGAAATTTTGCTGCAAAAAATTGTTGACAGAGGGTTTGTGTTTGTGGTATTCTAAACATGTTGCCGGAGCACAGTGGTGCGTATTAAACCGGCGTCTTCAAGCTCTTTCAAAAGTCAAAACATCATCGCGATAAAACCGAAAAATTTTGAAACGCAACGTTTCGAAAATCGATTTCTCCGACGAGAAAAATAATAGTTGACAAGTTTCCGAAAAGTTTGATACTATATTCTTAATGCCGCGAATAAAACTCGCGGCCAGCCAAATGACCCGTACCTGTTGTGCAAGCTAAGAAAACAGGAAAGGGTTTGTTCTCTCCAAATAATTATGTATGAATGGGCACCCTGAATAAAACAGAGGTGGCCAGTGATCAGCGGCCGGTTTACCGGTTGCTGAAAACGGGTTACTGATGTTTTGGATGATTAATCATTAAAAATCCAATTGGGTGTGATAACTTTGCAAGTAAGTAATTAACACGCAAACGATAAGAAGAGCTAATTAGAACGCTCCGTAAATGCTAATAGTTAATAGCGATGTTCGCTATGAGCTGTTACGGATTTTAATGGAGAGTTTGATCCTGGCTCAGAGTTAACGCTGGCGGCGTGCCTAACACATGCAAGTCGAACGAGATTCCCAGGTTCGTATCGGGAGTCTAGTGGCAGACGGGTGAGTAACACGTAAACAACCTGCCCTCAAAAGGGGGATAACCTGACGAAAGTCGGACTAATACCCCGTATAATACTCTTATCTCATGATGAGAATATGAAAGGCCCGCAAGGGTCGATTGAGGAGGGGTTTGCGGCCTATCAGCTAGTTGGCGGTGTAACGGACCACCAAGGCAATGACGGGTAGCCGATCTAAAAGGATGACCGGCCACAAGGGCACTGAGACACGGGCCCTACTCCTACGGGAGGCAGCAGTGGGGAATTTTGGACAATGGACGAAAGTCTGATCCAGCGACGCCGCGTGAAGGACGAAGGTTTTCGGATCGTAAACTTCTTTTGCAGGGGACGAAAGCGGGCAACCGTTTGACGGTACTCTGCGAATAAGCCACGGCTAACTACGTGCCAGCAGCCGCGGTAATACGTAGGTGGCGAGCGTTACTCGGAATTACTAGGCGTAAAGCGCGTGTAGGCGGGAGCTTAAGTCCGCTGTTAAATCTCATGGCCTAACCATGAACAGCCGGCGGATACTGGGTTTCTTGAATTCGGTAGAGGAAACTGGAATTCCAGGTGTAGCGGTGAAATGCGTAGATATCTGGAAGAACGCCAAAGGCGAAGGCAGGTTTCTGGGCCGCAATTGACGCTGAGACGCGAAAGCTAGGGGAGCAAACAGGATTAGATACCCTGGTAGTCCTAGCCGTAAACGATGTAGACCAGGTTTGGGAGGTATCGACCCCTTCCGAGCCGACGCTAACGCATTAAGTCTACCGCCTGGGGAGTACGGCCGCAAGGTTAAAACTCAAAGGAATTGACGGGGGCCCGCACAAGCGGTGGATCATGTGGTTTAATTCGACGCTACGCGAAGAACCTTACCTGGGCTCGAACGACTAGTGGTAGTCCTTATGA
>CAIPTO010000111.1 GCA_903867985.1 uncultured Elusimicrobia bacterium
GAGTTCTCCCGCCGCCATTCCCAGATAGCCGGCCAGCGCGCGAAAGGCCTGTTGGATATGACCGCCTGGCACAGAAGCCGGAGGGGAAAAGACCCCGCCACGGATAAGGCCGGTATTCTTGCCGACTGGGTCGCCAGGCTTGCCAAATACGTGGTAAACGAGGCCGAAAATCTTAAGGACGCCATCAAAGAACGGACGGCCTGGTCTAAGGCCGCTGAGTTCTCAATTGAGGCCGAGCAGGAGCGCAATGGCGAGCTTGGCGGACATAACGAAGCTATCCGGTGGCAGAACGCGCTCAAAAGGGCCACTGAGCGCAGCGCGACCGTTTCCAGGCATGAACTGGTCTACGAATACCTTAAAGACGTGATGCGCGGCGGGGACTGGCAGCCTGTCACTTACAAGGAGGTGGAAGCCCGGCTTGAGGTCCAGAAAAAGCAGGGGTTCGTCATTCCGGTTAAGGACAGGGGGGCGGAACGCTATACTTCATTGGAGCTTATCGCCACGGAGCGCGACTACATGCAATTTGCCGGAGTGGACGGCGGGTTTAATTACCGCGCGGATAATAACGCGGCGACTAAACACCTGAAAGATTTTAATGACACTAATAAGCAGCTCGACCGCAAGTCTCTTTCGGAAATACAGGGGCAGGCCGTGGTTGACCTCCTGACCTCAAAGAACATGATAAGCGTGGTGCAGGGCGACGCGGGTGCCGGTAAAACGTCCACCCTTAAGGCCGTGGCGGAGCATTACCGGCAGAAGGGCTGCGACGTACTCGGCCTGGCAATGCAGGGCGTTGCCGCCAAGAAGCTTGCTGATGAGGCGGGGATTGGAACCATGACGCTCAGATCCTACTTCGGCAGTAAAGACCAGAATAAACAGAGAGTGTTGATTTTTGACGAAGCCAGTATGCTGGACAGCCGTAACGCCGCCAAACTTTTTAAACTGGTTGAAACGAACGAGGATAAGCTCATCCTGGTGGGCGACAGCAACCAGCTTGAATCAATCAGCGCCGGGCGCGTGTTTGAGCGTTATGTTGACTACTATGGCCGGATGTCCAAGAAGACAACTGCCGTGAAGCTGGTAGTAATGGGTGAGAATTACCGCCAGCGGAACCCGGTCCTGCGAGAGGCCGTGAACTTCGCCAAACAGGGCAGGATGGCAGATAGTTTAGAGCTGCTTAACAAAAACGGTCGGATAGAGGAAATTCCCGACACCGAAGAGCGCCGAAGCCGGGTCGCGGGCCTTTATAACCGGGATACCTTAATAATAGTCGGCACCGCCGCCGCCAGGGACGAAATAAATCTCAAAATACGTGAGACCCTAAAGCAGGAACAGAAACTGGGTGAAGATAAGTCATATGTAATGAGCAAGCCTGATGGAGATGGTTTGGGCCGCGATGTAGAAATCGGTTTGTCCAAAGGCGACATTATCTGCTTCACCAAAAACGAGTACAAAGAATACGACATCCGCAACGGAGAGAAGGCGGAGGTTTTGGATTGCGGCGAAAATACTCTTAAAGTCCGCACCGAAGACGATCGGATATTGGCGATAGACACCGGGAAGTACCGAAACATTGACTACGGCTATGCTCTGACCACCTATAAGAGCCAGGGGCAGACCTACAACAGCGTTGTTGTGGAATCTGATACCCGAATCCCCGCGCTTATTGATATGCGGAACCAATACGTCAACATCACTCGCGCCCGTGACGAGATAAAGGTTTTCACGGACGACATCGCGGAACTGAAAGACCTGGCCGGAATCAAAACCCATGCCAGGGATACCCTTGAGGTCCCGCTGGACGATTATACGCTTAAGAAAAAAATGAAAGAGTTGGCGGCTCAAGCGGAAAGCGGAAATGTTGCGGTCCAGGAGCCGCCGGCCAAATTGGAAATTTATAACAAGCACCTGCTTGAAGAGGTGTCTGGGCTGGATGACTATACAAAGAAGTACAAAGGCTATATGGGAGCCCTTACTGCGGATCTTAACGCGGCCAAGGAGATAGAGCCGGAGGTTAAACGGACTATCGCTGAAGTTTTAAACGGCAAGGCCGGAACAAAATTGATCGCGAGATATGGCGATGATCCGGCTGTCGCGATTTATGCCGCAATTTGCCTTTCACAAAACGGCGATCCCACGGCGCTTGATAAATACCATCTTTCCGAAGAAGTGAAAGAGCGAGCCAAGGCAGTCGGAAAGGCTTTTGCAGCAGAAAAAGAAGGCGGTTTGGGAGTGGAAATGTAGGGGCAGGTACATTAAAGGCGCCTTGCCAAGGCTTAGATGTGGGTTCGATTCCCATCGCCCGCTCCAGATTTTAAAAGGCTTAACAGGCCGGTTTTTTATTCCTAGGCAGTTACGGGCGGAGGAATCGAAGCCGACCCGAGCGCCGCGGTGCGAGAAAAGGGGAGCTTCGCCCCGGCAGCGAGGGCGGCCGACTGCGAGGGAACGACGGGAGGGAGTGGAAGAGCAGGATTCCCATTAGTCGCAGGAGCGGGCGATGGGAATATTCCTGATGTTGGGAAGGGGAAGTTCCGGTGCCGCTAGGGTTAAGCCAGCAGGGATTCCATCCACTCAAAGAATCTCCGGGTGATCTTCGCCAGTTCCAAAGCTTCGGATTCGATTATTTCCCGGTCTTCGTAGGCCGCGAGGAATTTGTAATCAATTATCTTTGCTAGGGTTTTGGCTTTGGGGCCGGTGTCGTTATCTTTTATATGCTGTACCAGCAGGAAAGAAATATCATGGTGCGAATCTCCGGCTGAGCGGATACCAGCATTGTATACCAACAGCGCATCTGCCGAAGAAATGGCGCAGTGCACGGCATTGAGGCCGGCTGCGTTCCATTCTCTGACGCGCAAGGAAGCTTCCATAGAGTTTAAGAATTCTTTGGCTTTTTTGCGGTAAGTGGTATAGTGATCTCTGGAAACATCACGAGTCTTATGTTGTTTGGGTGTCATTCTAAAAGCTCCTTAAGGTCTTTGCCGTATATACCTTGGCCTTCTTTCAATATTTTGAGGATTAAAGGCAACTTCTGCTTATGCTTGGCCTTAATTTCGGCCAGCGGCTGAATGTAGGGCGAAAGGGGGATGCTGAATTGCTTGTAGATCAGGGTCCGAAGATCCTGTATGCGATTCTCGATGTCCTTAGTGCTTGCAGCGTCATGGGTGACTATAAGCAAGTCCAGGTCGCTATTAAGGCGTTCATGACCTGTGGCCATACTTCCAAAGATAGCAGCGGAAAGGATCTTTTTGTTTTCCGGATAATCAGTTAAGAATTTATTGATGGTTTTTAGGACCTGGCCGGGCAGTTCGTCCTCGGTTTGGAATAAAGGGGCAAAAACATTCTTAACCAGGTAATTGTCGGAATTTATCTTATAAAGATGGACATTGGAAACGCGCCTGAAAAGTGCAAGGCCCCTGGCATCAAGTTGCTTTAGCGCCTCATGGCAGGCCGGGGCGCTCAAACCTGTTTGTCGGGCTATTTCCCTGCCGCTCCATTCGGAACGGCTCTTCCAAAGGAAGCGCAGGATCAGCGCCGGGGACTTTTGACTGAGCAGGGAAAGTGCGGATAGTTTTTGTGTCATATTGTTAATAAAAAATAACAATTGTTAATAAATTCTTACAACTAGTATATCAGGTCCAGGTTCCCGCGTCAAGGGCTATTTTGCAGCTATTTTGCAGCTATTTTACAGCGGGTGGAGCGTGCAAAACCCTTACTTTTTAAGGGTTCTGTACATAGAACCGAAAAAGTCAAGGCTGATTGGGAGAGTATGGCGTTAATCATTTTTTCATGTTGTTGTTTTCTTTATGGGAATATTCAGCTTTGCCGGCGACGTTCATATTTGTGTCCATCCAGCATCAAATACCTTCATTTCCGTTCGTAGGTGCCCGTTTGACAGATGGGCGTATCTTTGGGGCATACGGGGGATTTGTGTCCCAGGAGTTTCTGCGTGGCCAGGAGATCGTTGGACGCGCCTCAACGGCGCAATGCAGGAATTTAACTAACCCTTAAAGGTTATAGGATTCGTTTGTCTGAAATAATATCCTATGTGAATCCTGACTATTCCGCCGTCACGAACCGGCAGAATCGCAGGAAGTAAAAATCAGCAGGAGGATAATAACATGGCCGTAGAAAAAACAATCGGTTCATCCAGCCTGGTCGAAGTCATCGACCGTATACTGGACAAAGGCGTAGTGGTTGACGCGTGGGTTAGGGTTTCACTCGTGGGTATCGAAATACTCGCGATCGAAGCCCGCGTAGTGGTCGCGTCCGTTGAGACCTATCTCAAGTACGCGGAAGCCATCGGCTTAACGGCAACCGCCGCCTAAGTCAGTGTTAAGGAAATATTTGCCAAGTCACCCTTAATCCGCTGGAAGAAAGCATGACTCGCCAAAGTTTCCTTTAACTCAACAGTTACTTGCGTTCGTATCTTACTGCTTGCCACTTATCACTTACGACTTGGTTACAACTTAACATTTACGATTTAACACTGATTTTAATACGCTTCAGGGGGTGGTGATGTCCGAAACACTAACAGTAAATCCGGTCAAAAAACAGTTTTCGTCAATTTCTGGCGCCGGTCTTGCAGGCTTGTCGGCAGACAGAGCCGCTAACGGGGTTAAAACCATGCTGGCTGATATAATCACCTCTCACGAGGCCCGCGTTGAAAGCATCGGTTCTCTTTTTGAAAACACCTATCTGGTTTCCCGGGATTTCCATGAATCTCTTGCCGACACCCGGCTGGAAAGAGAGGGGATGCGCGCGCAGCTGCGTGACATCCTCACGCAAAACGAGCATTTGCGCAGAAAAGACTTTGATCAGATGATGCAGGCTATCCTCTCGGTTCAGGATAGGCGGGAAAAGGAAGTAAAAAATTTATTGGACACCTACTTCAGCGAGCAAAAAGAGATGTCCGCGACTCTGCGGGAAAATCTGGACGGCTTCAAGGAGTCTCTGGCACAGGGCGAAGCCCAAAGAATCAGGGGGTTTCAAACGCTGCTTAAAGACATCCTGGCCAAACAGGATGAGAGAAAAAACGGAGTAACCGTCAAGTTGAAGGAATTTCAGGAAGAGCAAAAAGTCGTGGCCGCGCGACTAAAGGCGCTTTTATCCAAAGGCAGGGAACTGCGCATAAGGGACCTCAAGGTAATGCTCGGCGAATTTAAAAGGAAGAGACTACAGACAACGTTGTAACCGGCCTATGGCCGGGCCGTAACAAGCGCTATGCGTATCGGACGGCCAAGGCGGCATCAGGAAATATTCAGGCAAAATAAACAAAAAAACAGGAGGCGGAAAAATGGGAATAGCGGATGGAATGAAAAGCATCACGGAAGGGATAATCGCTTCGCATGAAGCGCGGATGAAGGGCGCGCGCGAGAGACGGAGCGAGGTGAATGAACTGGTGGACAACGCGCAGAAAACGGTGCGCGACTTCGCCAATGAACGCAAACACATGGGCGCGGGGCAGGCCAAGGCTCTGGCGGACTATGTGGAAACCTTAAGGACCGATGTGGCGGATTTAAAAAAAGTCACGACCGGCATGATGAAAGGTTTTCAGAAGGACCACGCGGAGATGGCCGCCGGCATCAGGGAAAAAGCCGAGGCTCTCAGGGAAACGCTGGTCCTCGGCGAAGCCGACAGAATGAAGAGCTTCAAAGGCATGATGGCTGATACGCGGGAAGTCATCAAAGGCGTTGAAAAAAGCGTAAAAGATATCAAAACTTACGTCGCCGATAAGATGTCTGAATTCAACGGTGATCGTACCGAGATGCGTCGTAAGCTTCGCAAGGACTTAGGTGTCTATGTGACCGGCATCGCCAATGACACCAAGGCAGTGCTGGGCGGCGCCAGGGAAATGGTGGATGGTTTTGCCAAGGAAAGGATAGAAATGTCCAACGATTGGCATGGCATGGCAGCTTCTTTGGCCAAATCGACCGGAGCAGGGCCAAGGGTTAAAGCCGCCAAGGCCGTTGCGGTTGAACCGGAAGAAACGCCTGTTAAAATGACAGGTAAAAAGAAAGGCCGGAAGAAGAAAGCGAAAAGGAACAGATAACCCGCGCTGCCTCCTGGTGCCCTCCCCCGCGTTCGCAAGACCAAAAAACAGTCCTTGCGAGCCGGGGCCGGGCCGGGGAGTTCCTGGTTTTCTTCCAGTTCTGCGGCGGTAGATAGGAGTTATGCACAGAATGACTGTTGATAAAGTGGATAAACCAGCGGGATGAATCAAGGAGTGCGGATATGACGGGCAATACATCGGGCGGCATGAAATCTCTCTGCGAAGATATCGTTTCGGCACACGAAGCCAGAACGAGAAAGATGAAAGATTTAAAGGAACACAGGGAAGAATTGATCGGGAAGGTTGCGTCTTTGAGGGAAAATTTCAGGAAAAGAGCAACAGAGACCCGCGCCGATTTAGCCGAGGCCGCCGGCATCTGGCATAAGATGAAGAAGACTTTGGGAACCGGAAAAAGAGGGGAGCCGAAATGACTACCGAGATGACTACAGTGTTGGAGCCAAGTCCTCAGTCGGATTTTGTGGAGACGAAGCAGATAAAGGACATCTCCCAGAGAGCGATTTCATACATAAAAGCGGGCTTCCCAGTCCATTTCAGGGGGATTTCCGGCAGCGGCAAGACCACCCTGGCCATGCACATCGCCGGCAAACTTGGAAGACCGGTGGTCATGGTCCATGGCGACGAGGAATTCACCACCTCCGATCTTGTCGGAGGCGAATACGGGTACAGAATCAAAAAAGTGGTGGACCGTTTTGTCTCCAGAGTCCTAAAGACGGAAGAAGACATGGTCAAGCGTTGGGTTGACAATCGCCTTACCGTCGCCTGCAAATACGGGTTCACGCTGATCTATGACGAATTTACGCGTTCCCGGCCGGAAGCCAATAATATTCTTCTTTCAATTTTGCAGGAAAAGATGATGGACCTGCCGGTGGGCAGGGGCGGAGAGGAACCGTACCTTAAAGTGGACCCTAATTTTACGGCGCTGTTTACCTCCAATCCCGAGGAATACGCCGGCGTCCACCGCAGCCAGGACGCCTTGCGCGACCGGATGATCACCATGGACCTGGATTATTTCGACTACGAGACGGAGGTGGCCATAACCCAGGCCAAATCCAAACTCTCCAAGAAAAATGCCGAGACCATAGTCAATATCGTGCGCGGCTTAAGGGAATCCGGCAAGTGCGAGTTCGCGCCGACAGTCCGCGGCTGCATAATGATCGCCAAGACGCTTAAAGTCCAGAATCTCACGCCGGCCCGGGCGAACGGCTCTTTTTCCCAGATGTGCCAGGATATCCTGGGCTCTGAAACCAGCCGGGTGGGCTCCAAGACCAATCAGGGACGGGTAAGGGACATAGTTAAGGAATTGGTCGCGAAACACAGTTAGTCATAGGTGGATAGGCTGTAGGCAGTTAGACTGTAGGTAAAAAGCAGTGACACTGGCCTGTCGCGGGCCACTGGCGCTGTCCGCGACTGAAACACGGACTAACAGCCAAACAATCTGAGTAATTACAAAAACTGTCAGTGACCTGCGGGGGCGAAAATGCTTTTACGGGTATATTCAAAAATGGACGCGAAAAATAAAATCACGCTTCCCCGCGGTATTCGCAGGGAACTTGATATCCGGCCGGGAGAAACGCTGGAATTACAAATACGCGGAATAAGAAACGTAAAAAAACTGATCATCTCTAAACAAAACAGCCGGAGGCGCCTGCCATGAACTCAAAACGACCGACATCCAGTTTGCGGGGGATAAAGAGCATACAGACCGCGGGTATACGGGGCATTCCCAAAGTCCTGAGGTCCGGTTACCTGGACCTGTATACGCTGGGAAGGGAAAAAGACAGGTTGGAAAACGAAATATCCGCCCTGGATAAACGAAGAGGTGCTGCCGCCGCGCAATTGGATAATGTTGTTAAGCGCGTTGTACAGCTCCAAAAAGAAACGAGCGCGGAACCCGTAAAAAATAAAAAAAACGCGTACGGCGCGCACGCAAAATCCTTGAAAACAATGAGTATGAAATACTAAACCCGGTTACCGGGATTTTTAAGGAAAGCATTCGGAATAAAAAGGAGAAATGCTGTATGATCAGGAAAAAAGAAACCAAAAAAGACGAAAATCTGGACATTGATTTCGGAATGGGGAAAATAAGCCTGGGTGGCTTGTTCGCGGGCATCGGAAAATTGGCCGAGTTGGCCGAAAAGATGAATGAGGCCGGCGGCGAAATAAAAAAAGAAGGCGAAATTGACCTCAGCCATCTTAAGAAGGGGATGAAGGGGGTCTTCGGGTTTTCCGTAAAGAACATGGCAGGGGGGAAGCAGGTGGTGGAACCCTTCGGTAACATCAAAAAAACCCCGCAGGGTCCCAGGGTTGAGGAAGAGCGTGAACCTATCATTGATATCTTTGACGAGAAAGACGAGCTTAAGGTGTACGCTGAAATGCCCGGGGTGAACGAAGCCGACATAAAACTGGATTTAAAAGGCGACATACTGGACATCCGGGCCGTGACCGGGGATAGGAAATACCATAAAGAAGTCCTGCTTCCCTCTAAAGTGACGGCGGAGGCCCCCGTCCCGTCCTATAAAAACGGCGTTCTGGAAGTGAAACTCAAAAAATGCCCCTGATCGGACTTAAGGAAAGCGCGTTGAAGCTTATTTTGTTCGGCGGAAAGGGTGGCGTGGGCAAAACGACCTGCGCCGCCAGCACCGGCGTTTTTCTAGCCAGGGATTTTAAGACGCTGCTTGTGTCAACGGATCCGGCGCATTCCGTTTCGGACAGTCTGGGGCAACAGATCGGGGACGTGGTAACGGGTGTGAAAAACGTAAAAAATTTGAGCGCGCTTGAAATAAACGCTGAAAAAGCCCTTCGGGAATTCAAGATGGAGTACGAGAAGGAAATAAAAAAAATACTGGATACTTCCACCAATTTAGACCAGGAAGATATTGAATCCGTGTTTTCCATGTCCATCCCCGGCCTGGATGAGGTCATGGGCTTTAAAACCATAATGAATCTCATGGATAAAGGGGAATACGATAAGTATATAATTGATACCGCGCCGACCGGCCACGCCCTGCGGCTTTTGACCATGCCCAAACTTCTGGATGATTGGGTTAAAATGCTGGCCAAGCTCAGGTGGAAATACCGCTACATGGTTAAGACCTTCAGTGGTAAAATCCAAGCCGATGAAGCTGATGATTTTTTGCTGAACATGAAAAAGACCGTTAAAAAAATAGAAGAACTCCTTAGAGATCCTGACCGTTGCGAGTTTATAGCCGTGACTATCCCTGAAGAGATGGCCATCCTGGAAACCTCGAGATTAATCGGCAGCTTGGGCGAATATGGCGTGAAAGTGAAGCAACTGGTCGTCAATAATGTGGCCATGGTGAGCGATTGCGAGTTTTGCCGGGAGCGGAGAAAAGAGCAGGAAAAATACATAAACCAGATAAAGAAAAAATTTGCGAATCTCCATACGACCATCATGTATCAGCAGCCCCGGGAAGTCAAAGGCGCGGACGCTTTAAGCGTCTTCACCCGGCAGCTGGCGCAGGGTGACCGGGTAGAGGTGGCGGACAGGCTGTAGGCGTGTGTCATCCCGGCAGGCAGTAAGCCGGGATCCATTAAGAGATAGAGATTTATGGATTCCGGCTAATAGATCGCCGGAATGACAGAAGAAAAAGAGGCTGTCACATTTAACAAATACGAGCATTCAGGATTAAAATTTATGACTAAAAATACCGAACAACTGACCTTGAAAGTAAAAGAGGCCCAGCCGAAAGACGTGGGCAGGGCTATCGTGCGCATCGACCCGGAAGATATGAAGAAGCTCGGCGCGGACGTGGGCGACATCCTTGAGGTTGAAGGCAAAAGGAAAACTCCGGCCAAGGTGATGCCCTGTTACGCCGAAGAGCGCGGCAAGGGAATAATCCAGATGGACGGGATAGGCCGCGAAAACGCGCAGATCGGGCTGGGTGAAAAAGTGAAGATCCGCAAAATTGTTCCCAAGCCCGCCGGCAGAATTTCCCTCACGCCTTTATCGCTTTCAAGCCTTCCGCAAAGTTCCGACACCAAATATCTGGGTTCTCTTATAGAGGGGCTCCCGGTCACCAGCGGCGACAGGGTCAGGGCCACGTTGTTCGGTTCGCGGTCCTGCGATTTTAAGGTGTCCGCCACCGTTCCCGACGGTACGGTGGTTATCAATCCGGAAACTTCAATAAGAGTGGAAACGACAAAAAAACCGGAGGAGGGCGGCTCAACCAAGATATCCTACGAGGACATCGGCGGGCTCGGCTCGCAGATACGAAGGATCCGGGAGATGATAGAACTGCCTTTGCGCTACCCGCAAATATTTGAAAGACTGGGCATAGACGCACCCAAAGGCGTTCTTCTCTACGGTCCTCCCGGAACCGGAAAAACCCTGATCGCGCGCGCCGTGGCCAATGAAACCGACGCTTATTTCAACCATATCTCCGGGCCCGAGATCATGGGCAAATTCTACGGCGAGAGCGAAGGACGCTTGAGAAGCGTGTTCGAGGAGGCGAAGGCTCACGCCCCGGCAATTATTTTTATTGACGAGATAGACGCCATCGCGCCCAAGCGCGAGGATATGGGCGGAGAAAAACAGGTGGAGCGGCGCGTGGTGGCTCAGCTTCTGGCGCTCCTGGACGGGTTGGAATCACGGGGACAGGTTATAGTGATAGGCGCCACCAATATTCCCAACACGCTGGACCCGGCGCTCAGACGGCCGGGGCGGTTCGACCGGGAGATCTCCGTGCCCATCCCAGACAAAAACGGAAGATTACAGATATTGCAGATACATACCCGCGGTATGCCGTTGGCTAACGACGTGAGCATGGAAAAATTGGCGGAGATCACTCACGGCTTTGTGGGCGCGGATCTGGAAGCCCTGGGCCGGGAAGCCGCGATGTCGGCTTTAAGGCAGGTCCTGCCGGATCTCGATCTCGCGCTGGCTGACATCCCGCACGAAACCCTGATGAAGCTAGAAGTTACCATGGATAATTTCTGGGACGCCATGAAAGAGGTGGAACCTTCGGCCATAAGGGAATTCTTCGTTGAAGTCCCGGATGTCAAATGGGAGGACGTGGGCGGACTGGAGAAAATAAAGGAAGAACTGAAAGAGGCGGTTGAATGGCCGCTCAAGTATTCGGCTGTGTTTAAAAAAGCGGGTGCCAAGCCGCCTAAAGGGATACTTCTTTACGGCGAGCCGGGTACGGGCAAGACCCTGCTGGCTAAAGCCGTGGCCAGTCAGACCGGCGTTAACTTTATCTCGGTTAAAGGGCCCAGCCTTATTTCAAAATTCGTAGGGGAAAGCGAGAAGGGTATCCGTGAGGTGTTTAAGACCGCAAAGCAAGCTTCGCCCACCATCCTGTTCTTTGACGAGATCGACGCTCTGGTCCCCAAGAGAGGGTCGGCCAGCACGGACGCGCATGTAACCGAACGCGTCATCAGCCAGTTCCTGGCCGAGATGGACGGGGTTGAAGAGCTTAAAGGCGTACTCGTTCTGGCGGCAACCAACAGGGTGGACCTGATCGAACCGGCCATCCTGCGCAGCGGCAGATTCGACCTACTGCTGCCTCTGCCGAAACCGGACCCCGCGACCCGGGAGGCGATATTCAAAATACATACCCGCAATAAGCCGCTCGCCCACGAGGTGGATCTGAAAGACCTGGCGAAAGTGACCGAAGGCCGCACCGGCTCCGACATTGAATTGATCTGCCGCAAGGCCGTAATGCTGGCGATAAGGGAATACATCGAAAAGAATCCCGGCGCTGACATGACGGGCGCTTCCGACCTGAAACCGGAGCTGAAAATCCTGAAGAGGCATTTCGAAGAAGCGATCAAGCCGTTCCTTGAAAAAAAGAGTTAAAAGCCGTCATCCCGGCAGGTTGTAAGCCGGGATCCATCAGTGGAAAAAGGATTTATGGATTCCCGCTAAAGAATCGCGGGAATGACAAACGCGGGATCTCAGGTTTAAAAGGAGAGGACTATGGACGGTAAATATATTTACGGGATTGTCGCTTCCGGCTCGGTGGAATTGCCTGGGGCCGGCGCGGCGCCGGATCTGGCGGGTGTTTATACCATCCAGTATCAGAACGCTTCGGCAGTGGTAAGCGATTGTGAAATGATAGATTACAGAAATATGCGTAAAGATGCCCTGGCCCTGCTGCTGGTCCGGCATCAAAAGGTAATCGAGGGTATTATGGAACTTGGGAACGCCATTATCCCCGTTAAATTCGGGACGCTCGCCTGTTCGGACGCCGAGGCCCGGGATATTCTGGTCAAAGGGTCCCGTCTGATACAGGAGATCGCTCCGAAAGTCCGGGATAAAATCGAGATCGATGTCGCCGTCACCTGGAAGGATTTCGGCTCTACGCTTAAAGAGATAGGACAGGGCAAAGAGATAACCGAGTTGAAAAAAGAGGTTTTAAGCGCCAAAACAGTGACCGTGGAAGACCAGATGAAAGTCGGCCTCGCGGTCAAGAAAATACTGGACGATAAAAAGGATTATCATTCCGGCCTGATACAGGACGCCTTAAAAAGCCTGAGCCATGACTGCCGGGCGCATGAATTAATGGATGATCAGATGGTTATGAATTCCGCTTTTTTGATAAACAAGGCCAGGCAGGAAGAGTTTTACGCGCGCATCGAAAGCCTCAACAGCGAATTCACCGGGAATCTTAATTTCCGGTGCATCGGTCCGCTGCCCCCGTACAGCTTTTACACCATTGATATAAAGAAACTGGATTTCAAGGACCTGGAATGGGCGCGCAATCAACTGGGAGTGGCCGAGGAAGTGACGACCAAAAGCGAGATCAAAAGACACTATCACCGCGCGGCGCACGCCTTACATCCCGACAAAAACCCGGATAAGCCCGGAACGGAAAAAGAATTCGGCAACGCCGCCCTAGCGTACAAAATTCTGGCGGACTATTGCCGGGCCGGCGAGCAGACCCGCCAAACGGACGGCGGGCAGGCGGGCCGTGAGGTGAATATTTCCTTCAACGAGGAAAAATTCAAAGAAAGCTCCATACTGGTTAAAATGACGGACTAGCCTAGGACGCGAACGATGATAATGAAAAAAGAAGGCCAGTACGCCTATTGCATAATCGGTGCCAGGCAGGAGAGAAATTTCGGCCCCATAGGCATCAACGGCCGCGAGGTCCTGACCATCGGCTATGACGACCTGACCATGGTGGTCAGCAGTCACCCTCTGACCAGGATCAAAGCGACTGGCGACAACATGCTGGCCCACACGCGGGTCATAGAGGAAGTGATGAAGGAATTTGATGGCGTGCTCCCGGTCAGATTCGGCACCATAGCCGCCAGCGCCGACGAGGTAAGGAATCTGCTGGACCGCAGGCGCGGGGAATTCAGGATCGCTCTGCGGGACCTGGACCATAAGGTGGAATTGGGCGTCAAAGGGGCCTGGACGGACATGGATGGCATTTTTAAGGAAATCGTGAAGGATAACGCGGGGATCCGCAAGATGAAGGAAAAACTCCAAAACGACGCCGGCGCGAAAAACATCCAGAAAAAAAACGAAACTGGCAAACTGGTGGAAGCCGCCCTGCAGAAAAAGAAAACGGATGAAGCGGAAGAAATCGTGGAGCGCCTGCGAAGGACCTCCGTCAGTTATAAGCTCAATAAGACCAGCGGCGACAATATGTTCATAAACGCCGCTTTTCTGGTGGATAAAGGCAGGGAAAAAGAATTCGACAATATCATGTGCGATCTAAGCGAAGAGTTTAAGAAACGGGTGAAGTTCCTTTATGCCGGGCCGCTGCCGGTGTTCAATTTCGTCAATATCGTTATTTATCCGGAAGAGTGGGAGAAAAACTGAAACCATGACTACAGACGGCAGATATATATACTGCGTCATCAAAGCAAATGGCGCTCAAACCTTCGGCCCGCTCGGGATCGGGGGGAGAGGCGACCAGCTTTATACCATCGTCCACAATAATATAGCCGCTGTGGTGAGCAATTCCCCCATAACAAGCTATCCCGTCTCAAGAGAAAACCTGATAGCCCATGAAAAGGCTATTGAAGAGGTTATGAAAGCTCACACCGTTCTGCCGGTCCGGTTCTGCACCATCGCCGGAAGCGATGAGAAAGTCAAGGGGATACTGGAGACCGCGCACGACAAATTTTATGATTTATTGGGCGTCATGGACGGCAAAAAAGAATTGGGGCTAAAAGCCGTATTTCCCGCTAAAGGCGCGCAAGCGGGCGGGAAAGGGGACATTTACGGGTATATTTTGGAGAAACACGCGGACATAAGGGCTTTGAAAGAAAAAATAGCCGCGCTGCCCGTTAACCAGACACATGCCCAGCGTATGGCAATAGGCGAGATGGTTGAAGCCGCTCTTGAACAGGAAAAAGAGCTCTGCAAAGAAGATATTTTGGCCGTTCTGTCGCCCCTGGCCGCGGAAGTGAAAGTCAACAGTAATTACGGAGAACTGATGATTCTGAGCGCCGCGTTCCTGGTTGAGCATGATAAAGAAGCCGGCTTTGATAAGCTGGTGGAACAACTGGACGCGAAATACGGCAACAGGATCAAATTTAAATATGTGGGGACCTTGCCGCCGTTCAATTTTGTGAATCTGGTGATAAATACCGACTAGGTAACCATTTTGGGTGTTTAGGCTGAAGGCTGTTAGGGTGTAGGATAAAGACGCCGATTAAAAAAAGTTGTCATCCCGGCAGGCTGTAAGCCGGGATCCATAAAGCAGAATCCAAGGGAATAAAAATGTTCTTGATAGACAATATCCTGCTTTCGCCGTTGAACGGCCTTATCTGGCTGGGCAATAAAATCGATGAGATGTATGTAAAAGAGATCTCCGATGAGGGGCGTGTGATGGAAAACCTTATGGCGCTACAACTCCAGTTTGAACTGGACGAAATAACCGAGACGGAATACAGCGCGCGGGAAAAAGACATTTTAGCGCAACTGGAAGCTATCAGAAAAATGAAGGAAGAGGAGAGATAAAATGCCCAATATAGAAGAAGCCGGGAAAGCGGCCGGCGAATTCCTGAAGAAGACCCTTAAGGTAAAAGAAACAAAGGTTATCAAGGCGGTTAAAGCGGGGACCGGCTGGGAAGTGGAATCGGAGGTCTATGAGGAAAGCTCCCTTATGAAATCCCTCGGACTTCCTGTGAAAGTCCAGGACAGGAATATCTACACCGTCAAGCTTAGCGACGGCCTGGAGATAGAATCTTATATGCGCGGACAGTCCTCCGCGGATTAGGGATCCGTAATGCAGGGCCTATATCTTTATTGCCTCAGGGAAAAAACCGTGAATCCGGTCGGGATGTCCGTAAAGGGCATTGACGGCGCGGGAGAGGTTTTTATTATCACTTATAAAGATCTTGAAGCGGTGGTAAGCAGGGTTTCACTGGAGGAATTCGGCTCTGAGGAAATACAAAAAAAATCGCAGGATGATCTGAAATGGATCAAGGAAAAAGCTCTCGCTCATGAGAAAGTCATAGAGGGTGCGATGAAAAGCGGGGATAATATTTTAAGCGCGATTCCCATGCGCTTCGGGACAATTTACAAAGAAGCGGCGGGCTTGGAGGAAGCACTGGGTAACGGCTACGCGAAGGCCAAAGAAAACCTGGATAAAATCCGCGGGAAACGGGAATGGTCCGTAAAGATGTACCTGAAAAACGTGTGGGAATTCGAACAGGCGGTAAAAGAAAAAAACGGGGTGATAAAAGAGAAAGAAAAGGAAATGGCGGCTTTATCCGAGGGAATGGCGTTTTTTATGGAAGAAGAGTTGAGCGAGCTTGTGCGCAAGGAAGCCGATATCGAAGTGAATAATCTCGCGGATGAAGTTTTTGAAACTCTCGGCAAGCTGTCGGCAGCCTGCGTTAGAAGCAAGATCCTGGGGAAAGGATTAACCGGGAAGCCCGAACCCATGATTTCAAACGCCGCCTGCCTGGTTCCGGAAGAGAAAACCGAAGTCTTTAAGCGGGAAATTGAAGACCTGAATCAAAAATTGACGGCAAAAGGTTTGTATCTTGAATGCGGCGGCCCCTGGCCCGCGTATAATTTTGTTTCTTTTTAACATTATGATTGACAGATCAAAGAGCCTGATAAATAAAAACGAGCGCGTGACACTGGTGGACGCGCTGGATAAGGTTTTGGAGAAAGGCGCGGTTATCAACGGCGATATAGTGTTGAGAGTGGCGGATGTGGACCTGGTGTTTCTGGGGCTGAGGCTTATTTTAACCTCCGTTTCCAAGGCGGAAGAATTATCCGGCAGAAATTTAAGCGACCGGAACAGGGAATTCACTCCCGAGGATACGGCCTATATCCAGAAACTGCAAAGAGAAATAAGAAGAGCCGAGGAAAATATCCCCAAGCTTATCGACCTTGGCAGTCCCAAAAAAACGGAGCAGGGCCTGGCTAAACTGGTCCTGACCCTGGTTGAACTGATAAGAAGGCTTATGGAGAAGGAGGCCTTCCGGAGGGTGAAAAAGGGCACCCTTTCCAAAGCGGAAGTCCAGAAACTGGGTTTAAGTCTTAAGGCGGTAAAGAAGAAAATAAAAGAAATTCAGGTGATCTTCGGCATCGCGGATGAGGATTTGAATCTGGACCTGGGACCTTTAGGCAATTTAATGTAATGTAAGGAAAACATGGAAAAAGAAGAATTGGGAATCAACTGCCCGGCATTTTTGAGGCAGGAAACGGTAATAAAGGATATTACCGAGGAGATTAATCAGGTTAAAGGAGCGCGGGAGAAGGCGCCGTTTGCTGAAGAATTACAGAAAGAGGCGGAGGTGCTTTTGATTTGCGCGGATCATGACGATACAAATTTGGACTGTAAGAATTGCCGGTTTATCGCGTATTTGCGCAGTCAAACAGCTGGTTTGATCATAAAAGCCGGGAAGTCAGCGGGAAGAGAGAAATAATATGGCCGAACAAAAAATGATGCACGCCAATAACGCCACAAATCTGGCGGATATCCTGGAACGGGTGCTGGAAAAAGGCATTGTGATAGCCGGGGATATCAAAATTCAGATCGCCGACATCGATCTGCTCACTATCAAAATAAGACTTTTGGTCTGCTCCGTGGACAGGGCCATGGAGATGGGGATAAACTGGTGGGAAACCGACAGCTTCCTTTCCTCAAAAGCGAAAGAGGCCGAGATGGAAAAGGAAAACACGGAGATGAAAAAGCGGCTGGAAAAATTAGAGCAAAAGGTTAAGGCCGCGTAACTGCTCAAAGGCGTAAATATGGAAATTAACGGCATTGCGAAAATTGCCAAAGCGGAACTGGTCCAGCTTACCGGCTTTACTTCTCCCGCCGCGATAGGGATAAACAAAGAAGCGGAGACCTGGCATATCACCGTGGAGATTATCGAGAAGCCCTCCAAAGCTGCCAATCTCGACCTTCTCGGGGTTTATGATGTCAGGATTGACGCTTCCGGAAAACTTCTCGGTTACGAGAGAATAAGAACAAGAAAACGGTGTGAGAATTAACCTGGATTAACAGAGGAGAGTTGTCATCCCGGCAGGCTGTAGGCTGTTAGACTGTTAGGCAAATCTGCGTCTTACCTGATAGTCTAATAGCCTGCAGCCTATCTTCCCTTATCTTACAAACCTACAGCCTATTCATCTGAGCAGTTGCGATTTCAAAAGGATAAATAATGCGAACTCTGATCTATGTGCCGGTTATCCATTCAAGCGCCGACCTGGGCTCTTTGGCGAAAGAAGTTACCAAAAGGGGAATGGCGGATTTCGGGCCGGAATTCTGGGCGGCGCATGAGCGTACGATCCTGGCCTTCTGGGACGCGATAATCAAACACTTTAATACGGTGGATGTGTCCGGTTTTAGGCTGTACCAGGACGGGATGATAACGGACGGCGAGGTTGCGCAGAAAATAGTGGAGGAAGGGGTGAAGGCGGGCAGCAAAAACTACGAATTAGTTTCGGATCTTCTGAAAAAAGGGGCGGTATTGATAAAAACGGAAGATTTCGGCCTTGTTAAAGAAGAGCGCGACCGGATGCTTAAGATAACGCAGGCCAAGACCCTGCCGGCCAAATTGTTTGGTTTTGTGATGTACAAGATCAGCAAAAACAAACTCCTGAACAAGCGGGACGACTTTATTGCCAGAAGGATCTGGGAAACGCTTTGCGACGGGCAAACCGGGATTATTTTTATCGGAGCCTACCATAACATTAAGAAGCGGCTGCCCGCGGACATCCGCATCGTGGAAGTAAAGGACACGGATAAAATCCGTGAATATCAGGCCCTGCTGCCCTTTTATCACCGGCGCAAAGAACGCTTTGCCGAACTCGCGGCCTACCTGTCCGCGGAAGTTAATCCGGTGACATAATATCTATACAGTTTTGTCGATAGGGGAATTAAGTATTATGTCACCGGATATACGTCCCCGATATGCGTGGAGGTGGTATAATATGCTTATGGGGTGGGCTTTGCCGCCGAAAACATGAAATTATCAGTATTGGTTATGGCGGTATGTCTGTTGCCGATTTTTAACGCTAAATCCAGGGCGGCGGAAGAAACGCCGGCCGGATTTGCCTGCTCCTCAGAACTGGACATCGTATCCAAATACATCTGGAGGGGCATCCCCCAATCCCCGGCAGCAAGCGAAGCCTATCAGCCCTCGGTTACTTTTTTCAAATACGGCTTCACGGCGAACGCCTGGCTCAATTACAGCGTTGACAGACCGCAGCGGGATAAATTCAGCGAATTCGACCTCACGCTCAGTTATGAACACAAACTCAAAGATGTGACGGTCTCGTCCGGATTCGCCCTCTACACCTTCCCGGACCTCGCTCCTTACGGCGAGGCATATGTGAAGCTGTCCCGTCCTGTGTCCTTTATTAAGATTTTAACGAATCATTATTTTTCGATGATGAGAGGCAATATCGCCGGGGGGTATTACGGTGACGCCGGGCTGGGATATGAAAAGCGGCTTGCCGGAGATTCCTTATGGACGAGTTCGGTTTTGCTCGGCTGGGGTAACGCCATATTTAATTCCGTTAATTACAATACGGCCGGCCTGACAAGTCGGCTCAACGTTCTGGTTCTGGACACCGCGGTAACATTTAGCCCCTGCGTTAACGGCCTCGTCAGGCCGCATTTAACATACTATGCGACCCTGCCCGACAGTCTTCGCGGCGGGATTCGGGCGGCGGGAAACGCCCCCGATAGCCTGGTTGTCGGAGTCGCGGTGGGATATGATTTCCGGTGACATAATACTTAATTCCACCCGCCGCAAAACGATATAGGTATTATGTCACCGGATTTAAGGGATACTTCAATGGTGAGAAACAAATGGGTTTAAACAAAAAGCGCGGCTGGTTGATGGGCGGCATGGGCCTGGCGGCGCTTGCCACCGGGGTGTTCCTTGTCTGGTGGATGGTCGTGTGGGCCGACCGCGGGTTGCGCGACGAACTGCTGCTGGATACGCGGCTTGTGGCGCGGGCGGTTGACATTAACAGAGTTAAGGCGCTCACCGGCGCGGAAGCGGACCTAAAAAGCCCCCATTACAGGCGGATTAAGGAACAATTTGCCGCCGTTCGCACGGTTAACCCAAAATGCCGGTTTATTTATCTCCTAGGCCGCAAGGCGGACGGGACGGTTTTTTTCTTCGTGGACAGCGAGCCGGCCGGCTCAAATAGTTATTCCCCGCCCGGGGAAATCTATACGGAGATTTCGGCAGAGGACCGCCGCGTGGTAGAAGCCGGGGTGGATCTCGTCACGGGCCCGTCCGCCGACCGCTGGGGCAAGTGGGTATCGGGGTTGGTTCCGATTTTTGACCCGCGCACCGGCGCCGTAATCGCCGTGCTGGGTATGGATATCGACGCTCGCGACTGGCGAGGGCTTGTGGCCGCCCGAGCGGCCCTGCCGGCCGGACTGCTGCTGGCGTTCGGACTGGCGCTTTTCTTGTTCCACACGCGCAGCAAGGTGCGGCAGGCGGCCGGGAGGTTGACCTCCGCGGTGAACGAAAATGAAGAAAAAATCCAGCTCCTGCTGAATTCCACGGCCGAAGCGATATACGGTCTTGACATGAACGGGAACTGCACTTTCTGTAATAAGTCCTGTCTCAGCCTGCTTGGATATGAACATCCCGGCGAACTGCTAGGCAAGAATATGCATCGGCAGATTCACTCTAAACACACGGATGGAACACCCTTCCCCATTGATGATTGTCGTATTTTTAAGGCGTTCAAAGAAGGCACGGGCACACATGTGGACGATGAAGTGCTCTGGCGCGCTGACGGCACGTCTTTTCCCGCCGAGTACTGGTCGTACCCGCAGCACAGAGCCGGCGCGGTTGTCGGCGCCGTGGTGACCTTCCTGGATATCACCGAGCGCAAGCGTGCGGAGGAGGCGCGTGACTCCCTCCTGAAGACGGCGCAGGACGGATTCTGGCTGGTGGACGCGACGACCGGCCGGATTGTCGACATAAACGATGCCGCCTCCTCCATGCTCGGCTACACACGCGAAGAATTCCTGGCGCACGAGATCGTTGACTTTGATGCTCAGTGGTCGCCCGCTGAGCTCAGCCGGGAGATGCAGAGGTGCAAGACAGCCGGCAAGACGTTCTTCGAGACGCGCCATCGTGTCAAGGGCGGTCAGATCATTGATGTCGAGATCAGTGTAAACTACCTTGCGGCCACTGATCAGTTCTTCTCGTTCATCCGCGACATTACCGGGCGCAAACGGCTGGCGGACGAGAAGCTCCGCTTGGAAGAGCGCTCCCGTAAATTAATTGAGGATGTTTTCCGGTTCATCCCTGAAGGCATCCTGGTGTTCTCCCGCAAGATGGAGCTTCTCCGCCAGAACCAGGCGTTCCGGGAGCTGGTGAGCGGCTATGCCGGGCGTCTGGGTTTTGCCGAAGATGAATTGGCAAACCTAATTATTGACAAAATTAAAGTCGGTCTGGATAATAATTTAAAAGAGATAAGAATCCCAAGGAAGCATGAAACCGGGAAATAAGCCGGAAGAAAAAATCGGCAAAATAATATTTTCCAAGGCGCTGGCTATGCCGATGGCAAAATATTTGGAATATATCGTTTCCATATGCGGCGCTCTGGTTGCTGCCCCGGAACAGGATGGTGGTCAAAAAAAGGAGACGGTTTTCGCCCGCGTCAAAATTTTGGGTGGCAATCCTGTGGCCGAAATTACCGACCCCCGCTTCGCGGAAAGATATCCGATTCCAGTCGGCACCGGCCTGCGGACAATCTGTTCCCTACTCTGGATAAATACCCGCAACCGTTTCTCGCGGCATATTCTGGAGAGCTTATTGCGGTGTCAAAAACGGTATTGGCTGACCGGGCGGGAAACTGATTTAAGGCCATTGAGTTTGAGCTGGTTCCTTGCGGAGAATCCGGTGCGGTATCTTGATGTTTCACGGCTATCAAGACTACTTGCTGTGCTGCGGGTGGAAACTCCGAAAGGCGTAAATATAAATTTGCGCAGTCTGTTTGTTTCCAAACGACGGGCTTGTTCTTTTATGATCAGAAAAATAATAAATCAGTCCACGGAGTCACTAAATGACCGCCGGATACAGGAACGCTTACGGCAAAAAGGAATCGCTGTCACCGGCAGAACGGTCTGCTACGCCCGCGGCCTGCTGCATATTCCCAACTATACCCAGAGAGACAGAAGCGGATATGAAGATGAAGTTCAATTCAGCGGTTATTTTCAATTAAACAGAGAGAATATCAGCTTGATTCCCGAGACCCCGGGCGTCTACGAAATAAGCGGCGCCTCAAGCGTTAATTACCGCCACGGCAAGAGCAAAACGGCGTACCTTGGGGCGACAAAGTGTTTGCGCAGGCGGCTGACGCATTACACAGGCGGACAAATAAAAAACACAGCGTTACTTCTTGTTATCAGAGAATCCGGAGTCAATATTAGGTATTTTCCGACGGGTAATTACCGGGATTGTGAAAAACGACTATTGCTGAATTTTAAAGCTTGTTTCGGGGAATTGCCGGTGGCGAACATGCTGGGAGGCGGAACCCGATGAAAACCGAAGAGAAGAAGTTTAATGGAATTGAGGAATTGGTCCTTGAATTGGACATGGCAAGAATCATTTTTGCAGAAGAAGAAGAAGAAGAAGAAGAAGCCCGGATCGTTGTCTCCATAAAAGACATCACCGAGCGCAAGCGTGCGGAGGAAGCGCTGCGGATACAAAACAAGATATTTGCGCAAGTTTTGAACGGTCTTAATGCCCTCGTTTACGTGGTTGATATAAAAACCTATGAGGTCCTTTTCATCAACACATACGGGGAAAATATATGGGGCGATATAAAGGGTAAAGTCTGCTGGCAGACGATCCAGACGGACCGCACCGGCCCCTGTGAGTTTTGCACAAACAGCCAACTTGTCGGGCCGGACGGGACCCCGACAGATGGTGTTGTCTGGGAATTCCAGAACACTGTCAATAAACGGTGGTATGATTGCCGGGACAGGGCTATTTATTGGCCTGACGGCCGTACTGTCCGTATGGAAATCGCCACCGACATCACCGAACGCAAGCGTGTGGAGGCGCTGTTGGCGGACATCATCCGGCAAAATCCGATGTCAATTCAAATTGTGGATAAAGAGGGTTTTACGCTTCAGGTAAACCCTACCCACACCATGCTTTTTGGCGCTGTTCCCCCCGCAAGTTTTTCAATTTTTGCCGATCTTTCGCGTAGATCCCCGGAGTTTGAAAAATTGATCCAGCGCGTTAAAAACGGTGAAGTTGTTAATTTCCCCGACACTTATTACAATCCGCATGAGGCCACCCCCGAGGTTCCAGATAATCCTGTTTGGCTGCGCGCGATGGTTTTCCCTTTAAAAAATGAGAGCGGCAAAGCGGAAAAATTTGTCTGCATGCATGAAAACATCTCTGAGCGTGTAAAGGCGGCGGCGGAGCTGAAAAAGAATGAAACGCTGTTGGATGAACTGGCAAACCGGGTCCCCGGCGTTGTCTATCAGTTCTATGCCAGGCCGAACGGAAAAAGGGGATTTTATTATATAAGCAGAAAATCGGAACAAGTCCTGGGCCTGTCTTCTGATCTGGAGGGGTATTTGGAGCGTTTCGTGTCTTTAATCATTCCCGAATACAGGGAAGACTTTATTAAATCAATTGAGAAGTCGGTTAAAGAAGCAGGCGAATGGAGTTATGAAGGGATGCTTCAAAAGCCTTCCGGAGATAAAATATGGTTTTCCGGCAGTTCAGTCCCTTCGCCGCGCAAAAACGAAATAGTTTTTAATGGAATAGTAACAGACATCACCAGGCGCAAGGAGATGGAAAAACGGCTGGTGGAGGCGGAAAAACTTGACGCCATAGGCTATTTTATCACCGGCACCGCGCATGAGCTCAATAATCCGCTGGCCACCATCATCTCGTTTGCGGAAACGATGAGGAATAAATTGAAGGCCGCGACGGTGGATGCCGGGAAACTGCGCGAATCGACCGAGATCATGCTGCGCAACGCCGTCCGCTGCGAAGCAATCGTGACGAGCCTTATGTCGTACGGCAAAACGCAGGTGTCGCAATTCGTGCCGATGGACATTAATAAACTGATAGAGAAGGCCATGACTCTTGCCGAAGGTTACTGCAGCCTTGGGGGCATTGATATCCGCACGCATTATTCGGCGAGTTTGCCGCTGGTTATTGGCAATAAAGAGCAAATGACGCAGGTTTTTACCAATATCATACGCAATGCCGCGCAATCCATGCATGGCCACGGCACGCTGAGGATTGACACAAAAACCGGAGACAACAATGTGCACGCGGTATTTACGGATTCAGGCGAGGGTATCGCCCCGGACAAACTATCCAAGGTCTTTGACCCTTTTTTCACCACGCGCGAGCCGGGGCAGGGCACGGGGCTCGGGCTCTCTGTTTCCTCCGGTATTATAAGGTCGCACAACGGCAAAATATCGGCGGCGAGTAAGGGGAAGGGAAAAGGCGCCTCTTTTACGGTAAGCCTGCCCATTCCAACGGAGGATGTAAAACATGGCTGAAACTAAAGGATTAATCTATGTGCCTGTCCTGCACACCCAGCGCGAGGCCGCCGCTATCTCCGCCGCCGCAAAAGGCGGCGCGCCCGCGCGGGACGGCAACATCCCGCCGGCGGAGCGTAAGGAAGCTGTCGCTGATATGTGGAGCGGCATAACCAGGAAGCTTGAGGAGACCAATATCCCATGCCGGGCTTTCCGGATATACCAGGACGCGCTGCCCGTGTGCGGCATGGAACGGTCTATCGTGGAGAAGCTGGCCGCCAAAGGCAGCCCCAATCACCGGCTGGTCCTGGAGCTGCTGAATAAAGAAGCGCGGCTAGAAGGGACGGAGCATCCGGATCTTCTGGTGGAGGAATACGACTCCTTAAGTAAACTGCTTCAAAATTCAGGGCCAAAAGACAATCCCGCCGCTTTAGCGCAGTACAGGGCTGAAAGCAACCGGTTGATGGAAAAGAGGGACGTTTTTATAGCCGAACGGATCCGGTCCACCATCCAGCCGGGCGAGACGCCGCTGGTGTTTATGGGCGTGCGCCATAAGCTGGAAAAACTGCTTGAGGCGGATTTTGTAGTGGCCTATATCATCTATAGACTGCCGTTCAGGAAAATAGGGGATATATACAACACATGAAACCAAAAAATCAGACCGCCGGTTTCTCGCCTCTTTATATAAACGACGACTTGCTGCAGGACGGCAAGGCGGCGGCTCTGCTGAAGTTCTCAAGGATTTTCTTCCCGCAGCTGGGCCCTTCCGTCCTCGGCCTGCTGATGGACATGGAAGGGCATTCCTCCCGCCTCATCGCGGGCATAGAGCCCGCGGAAAGAGACCGGCTGGCGCGGGAATTGGAGGGGGTCAGCGTGGAACTGCGCTACACGATCAGGGACGGCGGCAGAGAGATGCTGTCGCTTCCCATCACGCTCTCGCCGGCGGAGGTGCTTAAAAACTCCGCGCTTGGCCGTCCGGCGCAATGCGTCCCGGAGCTGCAGAAGAAAATGGACGCTCTGCTGCTGTCTTTCCTGGAGAAGGAACTTGAAAAAAAAGTCAGGGCGACCATGGAAGGTTTCATGAAAACCCTGCTGGGCAAACCCAAGCTCCCCGCTTTGCTGGAAGAATTGCTTGAACGGGGCCTTGTCGGTAAAGACGGCCGGCTGGCCCCCGGCGCTACGATCCAGGATCTGATTTCCGGCAAGTATTCCGGCTTATTTAAAAAAGTTGTTTCAGAGGAGATTATAAACGAAGCGCTGGTTGTAAAAGAGACGATCAGGATCTGCTGCCAGGGCAGAGAAGAGGAGTATCAGGCCCTGATAGACAGCGCGCTGCTGGAAAAAGGAGTGTTGGAGATCAGTCTGGAAAATATCGGGAAACGGCGCAATGCGCCCAGGAGGAGGTAATTATGAGTAAAAGCAGAGAAAATGCCGGGCATTCTGCAAACGCAAAGAGTAAGATCCTGGTCATAGACGATGAAAGTGACCTTCGCGCGGCCTTTAAAACGGTGCTTGGCGACGAGGGGTTCACCGTCATCACC
This sequence comes from uncultured Elusimicrobia bacterium, assembly GCA_903867985.1. Classification (GTDB taxonomy): domain Bacteria; phylum Elusimicrobiota; class Elusimicrobia; order Elusimicrobiales; family UBA9959; genus YA12-FULL-51-18. The sequence goes on from CAIPTO010000111.1 coordinate 25,542, forward strand.
GCGGCCGACGGATTGGAGGGCGTACGGCAAAACAAAAAGCACGATCCGGATGTGATCATCCTGGACCTTAAAATGCCTAATATGGGCGGGATGGAAACCCTGAAAAAAATACGGGAAACGGACAAGAAAGTGCGGGTAATAATACTCACCGGCTACGGGGAGGCCGGGTCCATACGGGAGGCGGAGAATCTGGACGTTTTTGAATACGCGAGCAAGCCTTTCAGGAACGCCACTATCATAGGCAGCGTTAAAGAGGCCCTCATTGGGGGGCGGTGAACCCTTATGCGCCCTGAAGACCTGCAAAAGATAGTTTCCGGCGCCCTTGATCTCGACTCTGCGCGTCAGCAGCTTGAAACGCTTGAGGAGCGTTTGTCCGTAAGCGAAGAGCGTTTTCGAGCCCTGGTGGAAGCTACCAGCGATTGGATATGGGAGACGGACGCGGACTTCGTCTGCACCTACTCCAACCCGAAAATCCTGGATGTGGCGGGTTATACTCCGGAGGAAGTTATCGGCTCCGTGCCGCTGGATTTTATGCTCGCGAAGGAAGCGCATTTTTTGCGCAAAGGGTTCCGTACCGTCCGCGAAACCGGACAGCCGTTTCACCAGTTCGAGCTTCCCTGCCGGCACAAAAGCGGCCGGCCCATTGTGCTGGAAATAAGCGGGGTGCCCATCCCGGCCGGTGACGGGACACTGCGGGGCTGGCGCGGCGTAACCCGCGACATTACCAGGAAGGCGGAGGAAGCGAGACAACAGGAGATACTGGAAGATGTGATTAATCAGAATAACGCGCTGGTCATTGTCTGGCGGATGGAGCCGGACCGCTGGCCGGTTGAATTTATTTCAGAGAATTGCGAAAAAATACTCGGCTACGCGCGGGAGGATTTTTTATCGGGCCGGGTTTCATGGCCGGATATCACCCATCCCGATGATAATCCCCGGCTTGATCTGGAGGTGGCCGAACATCTTGAACAAGGGGATAAAAAGTGGGTGCAGGAATATCGCCTGATAACAAAATTAGGCGAGATCCGCTGGTTCCGTGACAGCAACTTTGCCTTCGGCGGCCAGGCCGGCGGCATCACCCGGATTCAGGCGATTGTTTCCGATATCACCGAACTTAAAAATATCGAGGAAGAGCGCAGACAGGTCTCCAATCGGATCAGGCAGGCGCGGGAAGAGGAGAAAAAGGGGTTCGCGTCCGCCCTCCACGACGCGATAGGCGCCATGGTGGTGGGGCTCTCTTCGTCGCTCCTTATCGTGCAGGAAGAGATCCGGCACGGCAACGCCTCCCGCGCCTCCGCGAAATTGACGCAGACAAGGAAGCTGCTTAAAGAAGTGGCGGCAATGATGAAGCAGCTCTGCGTGGACATCATTCCCCCCGCGCTGGGAATCTCCGGGCTCACGGGAGCCGTCTCCGAACTTGTATCCCGGTTCTATAACCGCACCGGAATAAAGACTTTGCATAAGATCAACCTGCCGGATGACTGGGAAAAGCGCGCCGGGCAGATGGATATGGTCGTTTACCGTGTGGCGCAGGAAGCGCTCAGCAACGCGGCAAAATACGCCAAGGCTAAAAAACTGGAGTTTGTCATGGATTATGACGATTATAAGGTGACCCTCACCGTCAGTGATAACGGCCGCGGCTTTAATGTGGCTAAAGTAAAATCAAAAAAACAAAGTTACGGGCTGAAGATAATAGCTGAGGATGTGGAAGCCGTCGGCGGCCTCCTTACGATAGATTCAAAACCGGGACGCGGCACCGTCATAAAGGCCGAATTCCCGCGTAAGCGAAAAGCGGGGGGGGGGGATGAGAAATGCCCATTAAAATAATCATCGCCGATGATCACGCCCTTGTGATAGAAGGCATCAGGGCCGTGCTGGGAAAAACCGCCCGGGATATTCTTATAGTTGGGGAAGCTTCCTGCGGCGCGTCGGCGCTGAAGATGGCGCAAAAAGCGCCGGCCGATATCTATGTGATTGATATCACTATGCCGGGCTTAAACGGTCTGGAGACGATGGAGCGGCTGCTCCGGAAGGATAAAAAAGCGAAAACAATAATTCTCAGCATGCACGATGATGCCGCCACGATAAGAAAGGCGTTTTCGGCCGGCGCCCGCGGCTATTTAGTCAAAGAAAGCGCGGCGGAGGATATCGTAAAGGCGCTGCGCACGGTTTATAAAGGGCAGTATTATTTAAGCCCAGCCATACACAATGTGGAGATGTCGGAAATGATAGCGGCGTCGTCCGGCGATTTGAAAATGCAAAATACCGGTCTAACCTCCAAAGAAAAAGAGCTTATCCAGTTGATAGCCGAAGGTTCGGGAAACAAGCAGATCGCCTATAAATTAAAAATATCCATAAATACCGTCAAAGTCCACAGGCATAATATCTCGCTCAAATTAAACATCCACAAGCAGACCGATCTTGTGCGTTACGCCATAAAAGAAGGAATCGTAAAAGTGTGATAACTTTAGGTAGATAACCAATTAGGCTGTAGTATAAACATGCGCTTGTTTCAATCGCACAGACAAACGCTATTATAATACTACTTGCCGCTTGTAAGGCGATGGTTCTACCGCTGAGCTGGGCTATGTCGGAGTTCTTTTCCCCTCTATGTCGTTTTGGTGTCCACCTGTGTGTCCATCGGGCACTAGAAACAGGTAATACCGGTTAATGTGGAGAGTCCCTACGGAAACACCCTTGATTTGTTGTCAGAAATAGTGTATCCTTTTCTGACACAATAAGTATTATGAACTCCATTCAAAAGAACGTTTTGGCCCGTATGCGAAAACTGGGTGTGGGGATGATCCACGCCAGCAAGGATTTTCTCGACCTCGGTTCCCGTGCGGCGGTTGATCAAGCCCTATCGCGGTTGACCGAGCATAAGACCATTAGGCGGCTCGGCCAGGGACTGTATCATATCCCTCGGATGAATCCGACTTTAGGGATTGAGCTCGCCCCGGATATGGATACGGTAGCCCATGCCATTGCAAGAAAAACAGGAAGCCGTGTCGTTCCTTCCGGCGCGGTGGCCGCAAACTGGCTCGGATTGTCTACTCAGGTTCCCGCGAAGCCGGTCTACCTGACTGACGGAAAATCCAGAAGTATTCGTGTAGGTAACACCGTGTTCACCATGAAACACGTCTCACCCAGAGACCTTCCCCTTGGCAGTTCAACAAGCGCCATGGTCTTCCAGGCGCTTCGCCATATAGGCAAAGAATCCATCAACGAAGATACCATTACCCATCTGCGCAAAAGGCTTGCCGCCGAAGACCGACGAAAGCTGCTCAAAGACTTGTTGTATGTCACCGGCTGGATCGCCGAGGTGGCACGCAAAGTCTGCAAGAACGTCGGAGGTTTAGGAGAGGTGCGCCATGGATGATATCGCGCGTCTTTCCGAGAGTGATCGTTCCGAACTGTTTAGTACGGCATCCAGCATACGCGGAGACATGCTGCCCGCCCTGATCGAAAAGGATTTTTGGGTCTGCTGGACAAACATATAAAACATTGGGATTTGATCACGATAATCAGAGGGGGATACTTTTTATGAACCGAATTTTGGATATTTTGCATAAGGAAGAATCCGAAACGTTGGAGTTCAAAGAATCGTTCGGCAGAGAAGCTGTTGAAACCATTTCTGCCTTTGCCAATACAAAAGGCGGGATATTACTTGTCGGCGTAAACGATAAAGGCGCTGTGGTTGGAATTCATTCGACAAAAAATGCTCTCAAAGACTGGGCAAATCAGATTTCCCAGGTGACCGGCGGCCTTCATCCCTCTATCGAGGCATTTGCGGTCAAAAGCAAGAAGGTGCTCATGATACAGGTTGACGAAAACCGCATCAAACCGGTTATGTGCCATGGCCGCGCCTTCATACGCTCCGGCTCCACGACCCGCCAGATGACTATTGAGGAGATCACCCGTTGCGTATTGGCAAACGCCGGTGTCACATGGGATGCGTTGCCGGAGGTTCGTGCCAGCTTATCCGACATATCCATCCCTAAGGTCAAGGCGTTTATAGAAGTGGCTAAGCGCGAAAAACGTCGTCCTATTCCTACCGGAACCACACCGATCGAGTTACTGGAAAAGCTGGAGCTTGTGAGCAAAGGTAAACCCACACGGGCGGCAATCCTGCTTTTCGGGAAGAACCCTCAGCAGTTTTACAGCCAGGCAATGCTTAAAATCGGTCGATTCCGGGGTGAAACCCTTATCGTGGATGACCGCCGCATTGACGGAACTCTATTTGACCAGGTGGAAGGAGCCATGGGCTATTTCCGTGAGAAACTGGATACCCGTTTTGAGATGACAGGGCGGCCTCAACGGGATGTTATCTGGGAGTATCCGTTGAAGGCCTTGCGGGAGGCCGTGATCAATGCCATCTGCCATAGGGATTATATGAGTACGCGGGACACGGAGGTGCGCATATACGATAAAGAACTCATGGTCTGGAATGATGGCGGTCTGCCTTCCATACTGTCGGTTGAGTTATTACGAAAGAAACATCCATCCGTTCCGCGCAATAAGCAAATCGCGGAGATCTTTTACTATGCCGGAGTAATCGAAGCTTGGGGAAGCGGAACAAAACTGATCCTTGATGAGTGCGCTTCCGCCGGATTGCCGGAGCCTATCTTCGAGCAGGAGCAGGGATTTCGGGTTACATTTAATAAAGCAGCCGTACAAGCACCGTACAAGTACCCCGCAAGTAAGCCTCAAGTAGGCCTCAAGCACACCCCAAGTAGCCCCCAACTAGACGATAGCCCCGGGCTGTTGGAATTTTGTTATGAGCCTCGTACCATCAAGGAGATGCTTGCTTTCATGCATTTAAGGGATCGAAAAAGTTTTGTTATTCAGCACCTCAGGCCGCTACTCAAAAATGGTCGCATCGCCATGACAGACCCAAGTTCGCCGAATAGTCCACGGCAACGCTATGTAATCACCAAGAAAGGACGTGTCGCCGCGTAACATGACAACAGCAAGATACAAGCAGACTTTTTCTGAGCGAGCCGCCGAATATATCGATTCGCCCCTGATGCTTCAACGCATAAAGGTCGGACGGACAATCTGCTGTGTAATCCGCGGACGGTATGGAATATACCAGACCCGCGCCACGCTGAAACCCAACAGAAAGTTCAAAGACGCTTCCTGCACCTGCCCCTCGGAATACCAGCCGTGCAAGCATGCAGTTGCCTTGGCGGAAACATTCCTAAAAATGCCTGAATCCTTTGTGGATGTAGATAAACTCGTTGCCGGGCTCTGTAAAAAATCGTCCAAGAATCTTTTGGGTCTCATTCGCGACATGATTACTGCCGCTCCTGCCTCCCTGCAGGCGCTCGGGGTAAAAGGGTTTGAAGAGGTTCGCGAGGAAGACGATTACGAATGACAGCGATACTGCCGCGGGCAAGTATCGTATAGCTGGTCACACCCGTATCAGCAAGTGCCATGAATAATGCACAAATGCCATGTCTTATTCCAGTTTTAACCGCTTTTTCATCGTATACGAGGGGATTTTGAGTTCTTTTGTGTAAATTTCGGAATTACTGTAAAGGTCATTGCGTGCCCCCGCAACCAGATTTATTGATAAGTCTCTACTTGGAACGCCGTTAGGCAAACGCCAGACGGCGTTTTCATTTGGCGGCGTCGGTATGTGGTAGAAGTGAAAAGTCAGCAGCCTCTCTGCGGGGTTTACTTCTATCCGCTGTATATGACAAGAAATTATACTTATAGTGAACGAATGGTCCGATTCTTGTCAAATTCGGAAAGGCGGTCCGTCAGGAGCGCCAGAGACAATCCATTTCCCAAGAAGAATTGCCCCTGCGTGCTGGGGTGCATCGCACCTATATTGGCATGATTGAACGCGCAGAGAAGAGTATTACCTTGCTCAATATTGAGAAAATCTGCCAGGGGCTAAATATTTCAATCGGCAAATTCTTCAAGCATTTCTAGCTTAAATCCATTATTCGCCTTCCAACCGCACAGAGTCTCCCGGCAATACGGTGGAGGAAAATTCTCTGAATTAATAACTTTGCTGCTGGCGTGAAATTAAAGAAGAATTATTGGCAATTCTACGTGCAAAGCAATATAATTATGAATCTAGGATTAGATGGGTTTACTAATTCGTTGTGAGTTATTGATCTGACGAATAATAACTATTAGAGGCTTTAAAATACAAATATGGCAAATTTAAGTCCAGTTGATAAATTGCGGTTGGAAAATGCTTTTGGAATGAAAAGTGGATATGTGTTGGATTTTTCTAATTTCACATTCCGCGCATTTATTCAAGACACTGTTGGGCTGGATATTGAATCCCCTAAATACCAATATAACAGTGGCTCAAAAGCGAATAGATTGAGGGCTTTTTTTAGCGCTGAAAGTGATGCTGTGGTTGGAAAGTTGCTTTGTGAACTGTTGAAATACTTGCAGGAGACACGTCGCCTGTCTGGACGACCATTATCCTCAGAAGAAACACTATTGCATCAGGAGTGTCTTGATATTGCTGGGAAACTTTTAGGGCTAAAACAATCTGCAACCCCAAGCGGGACACCTACAGTACTACCTAATAGGGAGGTGTTGAATTCGTTGAGTCAGAAGCTTCTTGGCTTGACGTCTTTGGCTCCGCACCCACGTGGGTATGCCTTTGAAAAGTTTTTACAGGAACTTTTCGCAGCATTTCATATGTCTCCTAAGCGTCCCTTTCGGGTGGTGGGCGAACAGATAGATGGGAGCCTTGACCTGGATCGTGAAACTTACTTGATTGAGGCCAAATGGCAAAATGCTCCGATAGATGCAAAAGAATTATATGCTTTCCATATGAAGATTTCGGGGAAAGCTGCATGGACGAGAGGTCTTTTTGTAAGCTATACAGGGTTCAGCAGGGATTCTTTTGCGGCCTATTCAAAAGGCCATCCAGCGAATTTTATAATTCTTGATGGTTTAGACCTTCATGTAATTCTAGCGGGGGAAAATGGTCGTTTTTTAGACCTGCCGACATGCTTGCGGGAAAAGATTCGGTGCTTGGCGGAAACGGGAAGCATGGTGTCGGCGAGTGATGTTTTGCAAGGTCTCTAAATTAATCCAATGAAAAACGGACGCACAGCTTAAAAATGAAATATCTTTTTTTGCCATTTGAACAACACAGCGACTTCGGGTTTGGGGAGGTTGCACGGTCGTTTCAAGAGTCTGCTGAACGACTTGCATTGGATGCCCACAACAAACCGTTGATGAATTCTCAGTTTCCGGTAAACTATTTATACAGGCATAGTATTGAACTCTATTTAAAATCCTGCATTATTAATATCCACAGATACCTTAACAACGGTTCAATAAAAGTAAGTGATATCAGAATAGGCGAGAAGCAACAACTAATTTCAAATATGCATAGCATAAAGAGCCTTTTTCAACACTTTAGAGGCTTGGTCGTTGACAATAAAGCAATAATAGAAATAGAGAAGAGAACTAAGTGGTCTGAAATCCCCGGAGAACTTTCAGCATTTATTGAGGATATTGAAAGTTATGATTCCAGAAGTACATATTTTAGATATCCTGGACTTGATCTCACTCAAGTGGAATTGGAGAAATCCTCAATGAAAGAAGTTGATTCAAAGGATTTACAGGGGATGGTTGAGTCGGGCAATAAAATATTCACCTATGTTGAGGTAAACGATAAAAATGAGATTGAAAAGGCTTATATTCTTGATAGAGCAGTTCTAGGTAAATGTCAAGAATCCCTAAAAGAAGTTGCTGGTATTTTGTCAGGGGCTAGTGTCGGTATTAGAATGGAATTGGCAAATGGCGAGTGACAAAAAGCAGTAGGGACTCGTTTCCTTCAAAAAACATTGACACTGTTTTGAAACAGCTGAAAGTTCTGCTTGGTTAGTAGTTAGATACGGAAATTTATTATGAGAGAAAATGGGAAGGAAGATACTGATGCGTTAAAGAAACTAAAGTCTATTAGCATACCCCTTGGCTCAAAAGGGTTAACTTTTTTCCAAATGCGGGATGGCATCGGCGTCAAAAATTCCAACCTGAAAAACGATAATAAAAAACATGCATCTATCCTTATTGGCAAGGACGGGGCTTTTGGTATTCATTCAACTGATGAACGATTTCCGCCCGGCCATGCCAAGCGTAACAAGCATATTTCCAAAATGTTTTTGCCGGTAACAGAGCAATCACTTTCAAATTTGGGCACTAGACTGGATGGCCTTATTCAAAGAGAAATTAACGCAATGTTGAATCCAAATTTGCATGATCGGAAGTTGCTGTCTTTCCCTATTCAGCCTTCTGATTTGGCAAAGGTTATCACGATAAAAGGGAAAAAAGGCAAAATTGATGTTAATAAATTGGGGCAAATTCAAGTCCTAGACCCTAGTGATTTATCAAAATGTACTTCCCGTACTTATTTTGTCTTAAAAAAGGCTAAAACATGGTGGCATAATGAAGGGATATTGTTTAAATCTCCAACTGCGGAGGCTGTGTTTTTTATTCCAAACACCCTGAGAACAGAAATAATGAGTCTTGTGGTCCAGCAATCCGGTTCTGCTGTAGGTCAAACTATCAAGTTGGGGGCAATTAAATACCATGACCGTGATATTTGTGCCTTAAAAAACGCAGGGAAAAGAACCAGTAAAAGCATGCCAACATTAGCTTTTGAAGCTCAGAAGAAAATGCTCCTCAATTCAGCGACAACAAACATGCTTATCTGGGGTACAGGATTAAAAGAACAAATTATGAGGAAGTGAGCCATCTTTAGTACAAAAAGACACCAGACTTTTTCACAATGAGTGCTTCACTTCATGGGGCGATTAATATGACTAACACTAATGGTTTGAAGTTTGAAAAATTTGACCTTCATGTTCATACGCCAGCGTCAAATGACCACAAAAATAAAAGTATCACCGCAGAGGATATTGTCGCCGCGTCCACAAATAAAGGGTTGGCCGGGATTGCAATTACTGACCATCAAACTGGGGCTTGGGTTGACAGCATAAAGAAAGCTGCTGAAAAAACAGATTTGAGTATTTTTCCAGGAGTTGAGCTTAAGGTTGTTGGCGGCGAGGAGGGGGTTCATGTTGTAGTAATTTTCAATATTGACAAAGATACTGCCCATGTCACCGCGTTCTTAAATACACTCAACGTTTATGAACATAATGGGAAACCAGATCTTATTACCACTAAAACAGTTATGGATGTAGCAAACGAATTGCAGAAGTTTGATCCTGCCGCGATTTTGATACTTGCTCATGCTAATTCATCGGCAGGAGTGGGTGCAGATATGAAAGGGCTGCAAAGGAGTGAAATTTTTAAGCCTGAATACAAGTGCGTTTTCCGGAGCAAAGTAGCCACCATTCCGCTGTAAAGTAGCCACTATTCCGTTACAAAGTAGCCACCGTTCCGGTGAAAGTAGCCACCCCTGTTTTTGATGGGGTGATTAAAGGTCTTGA
>CAIPTO010000112.1 GCA_903867985.1 uncultured Elusimicrobia bacterium
ACATGTAATTGTCGGACCCGGGTGCGAATCCCGGCGCCTCCATAAATTTAAAAGCCGGTTTCCGAAAGGGAATCGGCTTTTAAATTTCCGGGATTCGCAGCCGACCCGAGCGCGTCCGGTGGACGATGAAGCGAGGGCGGCCGGCTCCGGAGGAAGGAGCGGGAGCGACTGGGGGAGGAGGAATCCCGGCGCCTCCATAAATTTAAAAGCCGGTTTTCGAAAGAAGGCCGGCTTTTAAATTTGTAAAAATCACAAAAACAGTTTTTACATCGCGTTCCCCGATAATCCCTGATAAATGAAAACCCCGGGCGCCTAAAGGCGACCAGGGTTTTTTTATTCAATGACGTCTACTGGAATTTTATCTCGCCGGTTTTGTTAAGCAGGTCGTTTCCCGGCGCGCTGTCTTTTACTTCCACTCCCCGCGCCGCCGCGTTCTTGCCGGCGGATATAGCGGCTCCTTTGAGTGCAGGGATGTACTCGGCTAAGGCCGATATCTTGGTCACCGCTTCGCCCTTGCCTTCTTCCTGACCCACCTGGTATGACACTGTGCACCCACCAGTGGGCGACTGTACGAAGTCGGTGCCGCCGCGCACCAGGATGCCTTCAATAAGGTTGGTGCGCGCGTTAAACACCGCCGAGCCGGAGTTCCCGCCGAAAGTGTCCAGGTCCGTCATAAAAAAATACCTGGGTCCGGCGTCTCGCACTTTGGCGTCGCCCGCTACTTTTAGTGGCAGTCCGACCGGGTGGCCGATAACGAACATCGGGTCGCCTTTGGCGAGCCTCTGCTTGCGGTTGATTGCCAGGGGTTTATGGCCAGTCACCTTTCTGTCCAGCTGCACCAGAGCGTAGTCCGGACCGGTGCCGCCGTTTATCATGCTGCCTATCAAAGCGCTGATGGCGCTTCCAAAGCCGGTGGGCTGCGTGCTAAGGTCGCGTTTGATTATCTTCTTGCAACCGTAGACTTCGCTGACCGGCATACTGGTCACCGCTTGGCCTCCCGTGCTCTTTACCGCGAAACCGAACACGAATTTAGTGTCGGCGCATCTTATCTCGTTCGTTATGCAGTGGCCGGCGGTCATGACGATGTCTTCGCCCACCAGCGTGCCGGAGCAGAAGGCTCCGATCGGTTGGTCGCGAAACCGTTCTGTGGCGCAGAGATTTAGCGCCTGGCCGAAATTCATAGTGTTGAGGCGGAAAGTTTTTCCGTCTCCGGCTACGTTTTTGGATTCCCAGAGGGAAACCACAGAGTCCGCGAGTTTCTGCATTTCGGATGAAGACGCGAATAACTCCTGTCTGTTGTCGCTGCCGTAAATGCTTTTTTGTTCCTTGGCCCCCGCAGTTAAGGGGAGGATGATCAGCGCGCAAATCAATAAATTCTTCATAAGTTCCTCACACCCGTCGTATTCCGCGCTATGTTATACCCTCCGTGGTGATATTTGTCAAGGGCCTGTGGATCCCTGTGGAGTCCCAAATCTTCCGTTAGGTATGCTGCTGCATAATTGAACAGATTTCACCAAATTTATGAAGTAGGCATCACTTCAGTTATAATCTTCCGGTTCGCAGGGCTGCCGTGGGACTGGAACGCGAAACCAGGGTGGACTTTGCCGCAGTTTGCTTGGTTTATCGGACACTGCATGCGTCGTCCACACCGTGGCCGCACTTCCGGAGCGGGCCCAGTGTCGCAAGGCTCCACCCAGTCGCCGCGCTACGCAAGCGGCTCCTTCCGGTACGGTTTCGCTAACCCAGATCCCCCGGCGCCCGCTCCAATACCTGAATTTAGTATTTACCCGGCCTTTATTGTATTATAGTCTTAGGCAAAAAAGCCCGGTGGGCCCGCTTCCGGCGGAAAACCTAACCCTTATTTTTGGAGGAACAATGGAAGAACAGAATATTCCCGCTCAGACCCCGGTTCCCGCTCCGGCCGCGCCTCAAATTCACCCTTCTCAACCGCAGACAAATCCTTCCCGGACCAAGTTTTGGTTGAAGATTATCGCCGCGCTTTACGCCGCTGCTCTGGTGGCTTCGTTCGTGGTAATATCCAAGGTGGATGGCGCCAGTAAATCCAGGTCTAAAGACATGGATCTGTCCAACCTTGCCGGTATCGGCGCCGCCAAAAAAGACGCCGTGGCCGTAATTCCGATATTCGGGGCCATCTACCAGACGGATTCCTCCAAAGTCTGGGAGCGCGGCAGCCAGCAAATAGCCAAGCGCATAAAGGCCGCGGCCGATAAAAAAGAAGTCAAAGCCATACTCCTTGATATCAACACCCCCGGCGGAAGCGTGGGCGCAGTGCAGGAGATATATTCCGCAATTCTGCGCGCTAAAGCCGAGACTAAGAAACCTTTCGTGGCCCGCTTCGGCGACGTGTCGGCCAGCGGCGGCTACTATGTGGCTTCTGCCTGCGATAAAATAGTTTCTGAGCCGGGCACCATTACAGGCTCCATCGGCGTGATTTTAAGCGCCAGCAACTTTGCCGGCCTCATGAATAAGGTCGGGATGCGCAGCGAGGTTATAAAGTCCGGTAAATTTAAGGATATCGGTTCGCCGATGCGCGATATGACCGCGGAAGAGCGCAAACTTCTTCAGACTCTTATAGACGATTCTTACGATCAGTTCGTAACCGTGGTGTCCGAGGGCCGCAAGATGCCGATCACGGAAGTTAAGACTCTTTCCGACGGCCGAATCTACACCGGGCGTCAGGCCCTTGATGTCGGGTTGGTTGATAAACTGGGAGATCTGCAGGACGCGTTGGATATGGCCGGTGAAATGGGGCACATCGGTAAAAATCCGCGCGTTTATCGCGAGATGGACCCGATAGATCAGTTCTTTTCCATACTTGAATCCAAAGTGGGCTTTTTCAGCGGCGTCTCTCTGGAAAAAGTGGTTGGCGTCTCGCCTAAACTGGAGTACCGCTGGTACGGGTTTTAATTGCAGCAGTGGCTAGTGTTAGTGGTTAGTGGCGGATTACTGATCATTCCCTTCTGTTTCTGTCTTGCTGCCGTACTGCCGCGCTGAATTTGACCTTTAATTTTTAGGAGACATTATGAATTTTACTACAACCGTCGCGGACCTGATCGACGACCCTCAGAGAGTCATTGACCGGACAAGCGCCAGAGAGCTCGGCTGGGCCGGGGTTTTCGGCTATCTGCTGGGTGCCTTCAGCTTATTTACCTTCCTGCGATTTTTTTCCGCGGTTCCCCCGGGTGCATGTTCGTTCATCGGCATACTGATACTGGTGCTCGGAGTGAACTTTTTTTTCGCTTCCGGCATTCATCTGTTTCTTGAGATGACCGGCGCCTGCGGGAACGCCCTGAAGCTTTTTTTCCTGCTTGGTCTTACCGAACTTTTCTGGTCGGTGCTGATCCCTCTGGGCTTTATGGCAAAACTTGATTATCTGAGCCCCGTGACGGACTTTCTTTTGTGCTTTATTGTGATTGTCGTAGCCAGGATCTCGGTCATAAGGCGGCTTTACGCTATTTCCCGGAGCAAAGCGCTGCTGTCGATATCTATGCCTTACGCCGCTATCCTTGCCGGCTTTTTCATGGTTTTTACATACGCGATAATTTATCTGATCTGGCTGATAGTATAAGGATGCCATAAGCCATAGGCCATAACAGTTCCGTGCCCGCCGATAAACCCTGCGCGCTATTCCAACCGCGCATAATCCAATAGGAGGCTTATTGTGAAAGCTTTCAACGACAGTGTGATCTATTTTATCGTGGTAGACCGGTTCTTCAACAGCGATCCGGCCAACGACAACGGCCATAACCCTGAATCCACCGATGCCTCGCACAAAGACTGGTTCAAATACTGGGGTGGTGATCTCGACGGAGTGCTGGCGAAACTTGATTACCTTAAAGAGCTCGGCGCCGGCGCCGTCTGGCTGACGCCGCTTTTCGAACAGGCTCGCGGTTTGGTGGACGCTGAAGGACGCGGCATAGCGGCATATCACGGCTATTGGGCCAGAGATTTTAAGCGCCTTGACGAACATCTCATCTCTGACCCCGCGGAGGCGCGGGTCTTCGCTTCCGATAACACCATCGTGGACCGCCTTTCCAAAGCTATTCATGCCAGGGAGATGAAACTGATCTTTGATATTGTCTGTAATCATTCAAGTCCCGCTCATTGTCCGGACGAGGCCGGCAAAGTTTCCAAGGGTGAACTTTACGACGACGGTAAACTCCTCACTTCTTACGACAACGACACGCTGGGCTGGTATCACCGCAACGGAAATGTGACCGACTGGAACTCCGTATCGCAGGTGGAAACCCGGGAGTTCTGCGGCCTTGCCGATTTTGACGAACATCAGATAGGTTACAGGACATACATAAAGGATGTCATGAAGCTCTGGCTGGACAAGGGCGCGGACGGCCTTCGCGTGGACACGGTTAAGCACATGCCGCTCTGGTTCTGGCAGGAATTCGTCTCGGACATGCTGACCCACAAGCCGGACCTTTTTGTTTTCGGGGAGTGGTTCCAGGGAGGCTGCAACGATCCCGCTTCCGTACACTTCAACAACAAGAGCGGCATGGGGATGCTGGATTTTTCACTGCAGCGCGGGCTGGAAGATTGTCTGGCCAGGAATTTGTATCGCGGATTTTTTATGGTGGACGATGTGTTTAAAAAGGACTGCCTTTTTGACGATTGCCACCGGCTGGTTACTTTTATAGACAACCATGACATGCCGCGCTTTTTATCCGCCGGCGCCACTCCGCGCAGGATGGAACTGGCTCTGGCGCTTATACTTACCTGCCGCGGCACGCCGTGCATCTACTACGGCACCGAACAATACCTTAATAATTCCACCGCCGGCGGCAACGACCCCTATAACCGGCCCATGATGGCGGACTGGGATACTGCCACGCCCGCTTTCAGGCTTATAAAGGCTTTGAGCGGTGTGCGTAAAGAGAACCGGGCTGTACAGCGCGGCAGCCAGCGTGTTAAATATTTGAGCGAGGACCTTTACGCTTTTACGCGGGTATACCGCTCCAGCGCGTGCCTGACCGTTCTGAATAAAGGTCCCAAAACCACGGTCACCCTGAATGATATAGAGTTCCCGGACGGCGTTTACAAAGATGCGCTTTCCGACCGCGCTATCCGCGTATGCGGGGGAATGATAGAAAATCTGCGGCTGGACGCGGATGCGGCCATGGTGTTCTCATACCTGGGCGAAGTGAAGCGGCACGGAGGGCTGACCGTCAGCTTCATGCTTAACGGCCTTGAGACCGCCTACGGAACCAGCTTAAAAGTGATCGGCAATTGTCCTGAGCTGGGCTCGTGGGACGTGGAAAAGGCTTTCCCGCTGGAATACGTGAACCAGAATCTGTGGATGGGCGATATAGATATCGTTGAAAGCGCCGGGCGGAAAATCACCTATAAATTTATAGCCGTAAACTCCGACGGCTCCACGCAGTACGAGGATTGCATCGCCCACGCGCGTCTGCTTCCCGCCGAAGGCTATGTAATCAACCGGCATAAATGGAGTTGAAAAAAGGTTAGGATTCAGCTATTTTAGACGCTTGGCGAGTTTGGCTGAGAGTTCCGTCAGATGGGCTTTAAAGCGCGGCTGTTTCTTCTCTATCAGGGGGATAAGAGTTTTTCGCAGCCAGTTTCGCCGGTATTTTTCATCCTCGTTGGACTTGTCCTTTCGGTGGGAAAGGTCGTTGGCCTTCATATATTCCATTATTTCCGTCCGTGTCACCTGGAGCAGCGGTCTTATGACCGATATCCCGGCGGTGCCGTGCATCGCGCGCTTTACCGGGATGCCCAGCAGGCCTTTGGGTTCAGTGCCGCGCAGGAGGTTCAGCAGGAAAGTTTCGGCGTGATCATCGGCATGATGCGCGGTGGCTATCAGGCGGAATTTTCTTTTCAGCGCGAGTCTGGTTAAAAAGTCATAGCGCGCGTGTCTCGCGGCGTGTTCCACGCTTGTTTTTAATTTTTTTGCCAGGGCCGGGACGTCGGTTCTTTTCGTAATGGTTTCAAGACCGTAGATCCGGCCCAGGTTTTTTACGAAGGCTTCGTCTTTATCGGCCTCTTTGCCGCGGATCTTATGGTTCAGGTGGGCGATAATCAGCGTAAGGCGGAGGCGCCTGGCCTGCTTGGCGAAATAATCCAGCATCATGACTGAATCCGGCCCGCCGGAAACGGCCAGCACTATCAGGTCTTTTTCCCTGAACAGTCCGTATTTTCTGGCCCCTGAGTTTATTTTATCCCAGAGCCGGAGAGTGCAGGATTTTCCAGAAGTCATGAAGTGATTATATCAAATGGTCGAATGGCAATTGCGCGGCAATGTTGCAAGCAAGTTAAAATGTCATGGTTTAAGTTTTTTAGAAATGTCATGATGGCTGACTGCTTAATACTGGCTGTTGCACCGTTTTTTTTGCGGGAATAAACCTCCTCCATGGAT
>CAIPTO010000113.1 GCA_903867985.1 uncultured Elusimicrobia bacterium
AACACCTCCTATGCGCGGCCAGCCGGCCCTCAACAGGGCCTTGGCCGGGCCGCTCCCGGGCCGCCAAAGGCGGCCCGTACAGCGCAGAATTTAATTTTTTTATTATTTTTAAATTATGGCCACCGGGAGAGGGGAATTTAAACGGGGGCACCTTGGTTAATTAAAAACCCGCCTCGGCTCGCGTTCGCTCGCCCTGGCGGGCTTTTCTGTTAATATCATGTAGCCCCCGTGGGGAGGGGGAAACCTGCAAAGAAAATATGGAGAAGCCAGGGCCAGTAGCGGCTTGCCTCGTGATGGCCGCCGCCCCTGGCCCTGGCCCGCCTTAAATGCCCCCGCCCAAATTAAGGTACGGCAGAATTACCCACCCGGGAACGCAGAAAACAGCTATTTTCCAACCCGACACAAAATTGTCGCGCACTTAATTTCCCCAATGAAAACCCGGGGAAGATTTGACACGCCTACGCCGAACGTGCTAAACTAGCAATTGAAGCATAGGTTTGCTAATTAAGGCCATGAACAACATGTAACTCAGCGTGAATGCCCTGTTAAAGCGAAGAGGCCTGTGCTTGTAACACAGGCCTCTTTTTTTGACAGTAGAAAACCGCTTGATAAGAGCGGCTTCAATGTCGGGACTTCTTTATAGCGAGGATATCCTACCATTTGAATCCAGCCTCCTGTCAAGCATTCGGAAAAATCCCTTACGGATTTATCCGGATCCAACCAATGCCTAAAATGGCAGGAGGAAGCATGACGAAGTCTACCCGCAATAGTGGCAAAGCCTGGTCTGGTCACGATGTTACCCAATTGCGCCAGTTGGCGAAACAAAACACGCCAACCCGTGTAATTGGCCTTAAACTAGGCCGGACACCGAACGCTGTCTATACCCAAGCGGCAGCAAACGGGATTTCCTTAGCCCCAACGAATCAGTCCCCGTACAACAGGCAAGGGAAATAGGCCGTAATTGCCGCCACCGAAGGAGGCGCAACCTCCTTCGGTGGCTGGTTTACTGCGCCAGAACCATACCCGGAGCAGTAAAATCGGCAAAAATAGCTATTTTCATCCCGACACACCGTTGTCGGGTTCATCTGCTAGACTTTTATATGTTGCTGGAGACCAGGGCTCAAAAAGGCCCTAGCAAAAGGCCGAAGAAACACTTATGAGAAAAGAACTTAGTCGGAGCAGCGTCAGTAAAATAGGACATCAACTCTGGGGGCGAGCCGCAGGCCGCTGTGAATTCAATGGGTGTAATCGCCCACTTTACAAATCCCCGGTCACACAAGAGCAAGGCAACATCAGTGAAGTTGCACATATCTGGTCCTTTTCGGAAAATGGTCCGCGGGGCTGGGGACCTTTCGTAACCCAAAAAGCACTGCTCAACGATTTACCCAACTTAATGCTCCTATGCCATGATTGCCATAAAAGCATAGACGCCGACAAGAAGGGAATCCGCTACCCCGCAGACTTGCTCCTTAAATGGAAAGATGAGCACGAAAGGCGCATAGCCATTGCGTGCGGGGTCAATCCGGATAAAAGATCAAACGTCATCTTGTATGGTGCTAACATTGGGGCGCAACTTTCCTTACTCCAACCAGAACACGCGAAAGCAGCGTTGTTCCCCCAGATGTACCCCGCCGAGGAACACCCGGTTAAATTATCTATGAGTTGGGAGGGGAAAGATGATAAGGAACAGTATTGGACGACTGAATCTAAAAACCTCAATGCCGCATTTAACCGGCAGATAAGGCCGCTTCTTGAAGGTTCACTTACTGAACATTTTTCCATCTTTGCGCTGGCCCCAATTCCGCTGCTAGTTCAATTGGGAGCCCTCTTTACGGACAAAATAGCGGCAGACGTGTATCAGTTACGAAGAGAACCCTGCAAAACCTGGGAGTGGTCAACTGGCCCGAATCCCCTGAACTTAATTGTAAATCGCCCAACAGACTTCAGCAAGCCTCCTGCGCTTGTGGTTTCACTTAGCGATACCATAGCCCACGACCGCGTCTGGTCCGTGATCGGTAAGGACATCGCCATCTGGGAACTCACAATCGGCCAGCCCGGGAACGACTTCCTAAAGTCAAAAGACCAATTATCCACCTATCGCACAGCAATTCGGCAGGTTATAGCGGAAATCGGGCAGAAACATGGTCTAACCACCCCGTTATCCATCTTCCCGGCGATGCCAGTAGCCTGCGCTGTAGAACTTGGGCGAGTGCGTATGCCCAAAGCTGTGATGCCGTGGATAATTTACGACCAGAACAGTAAACGCAATTCGTTCGTCCGCGCGATTGAACTTGGAGGAAATCATGAGTGATATAACGTTAAATAAAACCCTAAATCTTCTCGCCGAGGAGATTGACATCCCAGATTCAAGCTACGACTTGGTTGAACGCAGGTATCAAGCCCTCAGCGCTTGGTTTGCGAACCCATCATCCAAGTGCTCCAACTTCGATCCGCATCTTTACGTCCAAGGCTCTTTCCGCCTCGGCACCGCTATTCGCCCAGTAAACGCCAACGGCGAGTATGATTTGGACATGAGTTGCAGACTACGCACCGGCATTACCAAGCAGACCGTTACACAGAAGCAGCTTAAGGAGCTGGTTGGCGCCGACGTTGAAGCGTATCGTGTCGCGCAGGGGTTTACCTATCCCCGTGAGGAAAAGAACAGGTGCTGGAGGCTGAGATACGCAGACAGCGTAAATTTTCACCTGGACGCCGTGCCCTCCATCCCGGAAGACGCCGCTCAAAAGAAAATAATTAGGGAGGGCATGGTACGCATGGGAGCAACCGCCAACCTCGCCGATGCAACCTCCTCGCTGGCTGGCGCCATCACAGATAAAACTCGTTCGAACTACAACAGCGTGTCCAGCGATTGGGCCATCAGCAACTCCGAAGGATATGCATTATGGTTTGAGTCTCGAATGGAGAGCTCGCGCCTATTGATGGAGAAATGGGCATCCGAGGCAAGGGCGGCGCGCATCGATAAACTGCCACTCAATAAGCGCAAATCCCCGCTACAGAAATGCATACAGCTCCTTAAACGCCACCGGGATATCATGTTCAAGAACGATTCGGACGGCAAGCCGATCTCAATTATTATCACTACGTTAGCGGCTTTGGCTTACGAGGGGGAAACGGAACTTGATGACACTCTATCCGGGGTTTTACAACGGATGGGGAACCTGGTGCGAACCACTGCACCTCGCGTCCCGAACCCAGTTAATCCCGTAGAGGATTTTGCCGATAAATGGGCTAAGCCTGAGTATGCGCAGCATCGTTTAGAACAAAAGCTCCGTCTATGGGTTGGGCAAGCACAAGCCGATATCCTTGCGCTACAGAATACCAGAGCCGTTATTAAACGGCAAGCCAGCGCCGTGTTTGGGCTAGAGCTTTCGGATGCGTCTCTCGATAAAATCCCCGGGCTTACCACAAGCAACAGCAATCCCTCTCCGCGCCCGCATGTAATTTCCTCACCGCCTCCGAAGCCATGGAGTCGAGGCTAGACCGTGGGGGATTTATCGTCTCTTGACTGGAAAGAGTTCCTGGCTGAATATCCAGGGATGAAGGTTCGTCCTTATTCAGGAACAATGCTCACCTTTCAGGGAACTTTTGATTTCACCGCGGAGGGGAAAGGACATCCACGCATTACCGACTCATACCAGTTATCCATTCGGATCCCGGAAGCTTTTCCCCATGACTTGCCGATAACACTTGAGACAGCCGGGCGTATCCCCTGCGACAGGAAGCACCATATCAATCACGACCAAAGCCTCTGCGTGGGAGCGCGCATCCGCATACTACTGGAACTATCCAAAAAACCAACCCTGCTTGGCTATGCGGAAAAGTGCCTAATCCCGTACTTGTACGCGATGTCGTTAAATCTAAACTACGGAGTACCGTTTGCCTTTGGAGAATTAGCACATGGTACCGAAGGGGAGATACAAGACTACATCGAGATGCTTGGGCTCAAAACCCCTCTAGAAGCAAAACAGGCGCTTTCATTGTTGAGCGTGAAAGAACGCGTGGCGAATAAGCAACCCTGCCCCTGTGGCTGCGGGAAACGTCTGGGAACATGCAGCTTCCGAAATCGATTGAACGCAATACGGCAATTAACAAGTTTAAACTGGTTTCGCGCCAACCTTCCGCATTAAAACACGAAAAAAGCATTACTACAACCCGACACACCGTTGTCGGGTTGGCCTGCTATACTTTATATATATAGTGTGCGTAAAAAGGTAAAATATGCAGAGTGATATGGCACGATTAAACTTAATAGAGGCACTGAAAAAGGCAGGCAACAAATTGCCAGTTTCAGCTGCGCCTGAATTGGGAGCGGCTGTTCACTGGACGCCGTCAGAGAATCTTCCAGTTCACAGGTGGTTTCGTTATCGCGAAGGATTTTCCCCATACCTCTTAGAGCATTTTGCTAACGCAAAACACAGACTTGATCCATTCTGCGGCTGCGGGACGACTCTTCTCGAATCGTCAATGCGTGGCAGGCATTCATATGGAATTGACATAAACCCTTTAGCAACTTTTGTAACCAGGACAAAGACACGCCATTACACAACATCCGACAGACAGGCGTTCATAAGACTAAGCGCTGAAGTTATCCAAGAATATAGACATTGCCCTCCGACGGCACTTCCATCCTATGAATTGTTAAACAAGTTGTTTCTTCCTGAGAGCATTAACACCTTGCTCAGAATTAACAATTGTATTTCCAATGTAAAAGAAGAAAAAGTAAAGAATTTACTTTTTCTAGTTTGGTTAAGCATACTTGAAGAATCCTCAAATGTGTTTAAAGAAGGGAACGGACTAAAATATCGCAACAAACGTCGCAAACCCGGAAAATACATTACAGTCTCAGATAAAGAATGGATTCCAAAACATTTCGGTGATGATATACAGACATTTATAAAAAATCTTTGGAATCAAAAATGTTCCCAAGTTGCAGAAGACATGGCGACTTTTAAAATTCCAGATGGGTATACTCCGAGAGTAAGAACAGGATCTTCTCTAAAAAAAGAGAACCTTGATTTCGATGTTCCTATGGATTTGGCTATTTTTAGTCCGCCTTATGCGAATCGCTTTGACTATTTTGAAGCATTCAAAATGGAATTATGGATGGGGAATTTTGTTTCCTCCTCAAAAGACATCTCACTGCTACGGAAAGACAGCATGCGAAGTAATTTAGCCGCCAAGCGGTTTTCTTCCGACAAGTGTTGGATAGAACTTTCACCATTTCTTGACTGTATGGATGAAAACGCCAGCAGTGTACGAATGGGGATAAAGCAAGCACTTCAAGGTTATTTTCATGACACGCGTATTCTTCTACATAACCTAAAGGATGTCCTAACAAAGAAAGGGCGAGTTGTTATTGTAGTAGGGAATTCCGCCTATGCAAAATCTATAATACCGACTGATTTATTGATTGCTAAATTGGGCCAAGAAGAAGGGTACAATGTCCAAGCGGTAAAAGTTGCGAGAAGTCTTCACGTCAGTTCACAACAACGTTCGAGTCTTTCGCACCTGAAGAATTTCATGAGAGAGAGCGTAGTGATTTTGGAGAGGAATTAATGCCTTTGTCTGAGTTAGTATCCCCGGGTGCCGCTAATACCAATTTAGAGACCCTTATTACCCGGAAGAATAACACTTTAGTTATTCCTGAGGGACTAGCCACAATTCCCTGCACTCACGGAATTCACCGATTTGCTGGCAAGTTCATTCCGAATCTGCCCAGGTATTTACTACGTGAATTAATGCCCCCAATGCGCACTAGGGTTATTCTAGATCCTTTTTGTGGGTCAGGGACAACTCTTGTCGAGGCGGCGTTAGAGGGGAAACCTTTTATTGGCATGGATATCGATCCACTGTCTGTTTTTATTTCATCTGCAAAGACACAACTGTTAAGCAACAATCAATTAAGCACTCTTGAGAAATTTTGGGCGCAACACGATTTTAGCAAGGGGCATCCTGAAGTTATCCCGGCTGTACCAAACATCAACCACTGGTTTACAGATAAGACGTTAGATGAACTATCCTCAATAAAATTTCGCTGCAAAACACTCCCGCCTAAACTTAAATTATTCAGTTTAGTTGTGTTTTCCTCAATATTGCGTAGAGTATCAAACGCAGATGATCAGACCCAAAAGACATATGTCTCGCATACACTACCAAAGACGCCCCCGTCACCATCAGTGCTATTTCCAAGATTTCTAAATCGCGCGATTAAAGGCATGAGAGAATACGCCTCGCGCCTACCCACTTCACCCAATGGCATTGTTCGCCAAGGCGATGCAGCAAACGATATTGCAGCACTAGAGTTTGATGATGTAATAACATCGCCTCCATATATAGACTCAATCGACTATGTTTACAACCAAATGCTTGAGTATTTTTGGCTTCTTGATGAATTAGGGATATATTCGCATAAAAATTATCTCGCAATGCGCAAGCAACCGATGGGGTTCCGGACTTGCACCAAGAACATTGCGACTATTTTTTTGAAGAAGTATTTAACCGGCGCGGAAGAGTCCTTTGAAACAATTTGCAGCAAGATTGGAGAGGCAAATCCTAAAGAAGAACTTACTGTTCGCTCATTCTTTTTTGATTATGCGAGGCATATTGAGCAAGTTAGCGCTAAACAGCGAAAAAACGGGACATATGCTTGCATTGTAGGGAACAGCCTAATTAGGGGGATTACCGTACCGACAGACGACCTTGTTACGCGAATTCACATCAATGCAGGGTATAAACTTGTTGCAAAGTACACTTATGAAATACGCCGTCATTACATGAAGTTTCCGCGTCGGAATAACAGCGGTAAAATCAAACAGGATTATGTGTTGATTTTTAAGGCATGACTATGAATTTCTGCTGGTTCACAAGTTTTATCGGCTACCCAAATTTTCTTAAAAAGACCGGAAACTCCCATGAATTGGGAGAAGCTTTCATTACGCTTGCAAAAGCTGCCTTTGACGGGAAATCCTATACTGAAGCAAAAACACTTTTTCCCAATCTTGACCCGGCACAAGTTGAAACAAAAAAAGCTGCCTTCCAGGAATATGGTTTCTTATATGTAATCCCTCGTTCAGACACAATCACTTTAACACCACTAGGCAAACAACTTTACACCCTACTTTCTGATAAGCCTGCGCGTGAGAAGAATAAACGCGCTATCTTACTCACCTTAAGCCACGCACTCACGCGATATCAGTTCAACAACCCTCTCCCTGTCGGCGGTAACCGCCAAGCACCTCGCGCACAATCCTCTGATGTATTACCCTACCTTGCTTGTTACTACTTGCTTTTAAAACTTGATGGAGTACTAACTGTAAGCGAACTTCGAGGGGCGGTTTTCGGGCTCAAGCAAATGGCTGGTTTGAGACAACTTGAAGAAAGGATACGCAAACAACGTCAGAATGGGACCCCTTTCCCGGAACTCTCCAGTTTACCAGCCAACAAAGGAACCGCTGAAAATCTAAAAATATATTTCATGTCGCATCTTAGCCTGGACTGGGAAATACTAGAAACGACAAAAGCGAATTATTATGGGACAGAAGAGCAAGCTTTCGAATTAACACAATTTGGATATGAGCTTGCAGAATCCACAATAAGCAAGCAGTGGGCAGGATGGCGGAATACATCATCAGCTCTTCCCGTAGCAACTAATTATCCGGATTTAAAAACTTATTTTCAAAATGGAGTTGGAGCTGGATGTCCTCAAACTGAAATAAATGCGGATGCCCATAAAGCGGAAATAAACACTGCAAAGATATCAGGAGGCCTACTTGACATAGAAGATGTCGAGAACTTAAGGCAGCTTCCTCGTCGTAAATTCCAAGAAGGGCGAAAACGACTAATACAGCATGCCCGAACAGAAAGAATTCGCAACCCTGCATTAATACGCGAATCCAAACGATTATTCAAGAAGAAGCACGGAAAGCTTTATTGCGAAGTATGCAGCTTTGATTTTGAACGCAAATATGGACAGCGGGGCAAAGATTACATTGAAGCACACCACAAAACGCCTATCTCTGAACTTGAAAGCGTCGTAGACTGCACTGTCGATGATCTTACCCTGGTTTGCTCAAACTGCCATAGGATGCTCCATCGTCCGCCCTGGATTACTTCAGACGAATTACAGATGGCAATTCATATTCAAAAGACTGGAACACCTAAGACTGCGGGAAAGTGATAGCCACTATAGTGACCGCCAAGGCCTTTGCCGCTTATATCAACGCCGGCACACGCCCTTACAGGGCTAAAGTTGCAGGGAACAAGGCCAAGGCGACCATATCCATAGGCTTTGTGAAGAAGTAGTTCGGGGGGAGCATGACGCTTATTACTATTGCGCTCGTTGTCCTAATCCTTTTGGCTTTTGCCGCCAAATTGCTTGTCACTTTTAAGAAAACAACAAATATGCCCCCAAAGTTTGATGACCTTTTACGGGAACTGTCTAGCAAGCGATCGGACTTGTCTTTAGATGAGATAAGGGCAAAGTATGGTGATTCTGTATTAAAATCAAAAGATGAAATTAACCAGATAACCGGCAAGTTCTATAAAGAATTCAAACGTACCCCTAACGTTGGATGTTTGCATCCAAGGCCTAAAGAGTGCACAGGCAAGCCTATAGGATCTCACTCAATACAAAAAGCACTGATTTTATTATTAGCTGATGCGACCCATCATGTATTGATGTTTAATAGCACCTTTTCTCATAACCGACAACCAACGGCAAGCATGAACAGAGTCGGAGTAAATGAAGCCTCAGTATTTTTGGGACTTTGTGCGAAGCATGACTCCGAGACTTTTAATTTAATTGAAAATGTCCCGTTAGATATTAACAACAAAGAGCAGCATTTTCTCTTTGCATATAGGGCAATCCTTAAAGAATGCACCGTAAAAAACAAGAACTACGAACTCACCAAAAGATTGTGCAAGGACTATCTTGATCAAGGCAATGCAGACGAGTTTATGTCTGCGTATTTTATGATCAATGCTTATGTAAATTATCAAGGGCTGTTTTACACTGAAAAAATAAAAAGATTGCTTGATATTTCACTACTTACAAAGAAGTTCGATGATTTGGTTGACCACCAAGTACGGGTCATTGATGCGTAATCCGCTGAAAGTTGCCACGATTCCGCTGGAATGTGTGCCAGCGTTCCGGTGAAAGTAGCCGGGTCGGAGCGAAGCGACGCTCGGGTACTATTTACTCTATCTATTTTTACTACTCCCCCGCAAATTATTTAAA
>CAIPTO010000114.1 GCA_903867985.1 uncultured Elusimicrobia bacterium
CTCATGGTTAGTTGCTCCATTTAATCCCTCCTGGCTAGTTGCCTGAAGGGTTAGTTTACCTCAAACCATGACATTTCTACTTGCCGCCACCATGACATTTTAAAAAAATCGCTACACAGTCCATCAGGGGTGTTGACAATTAAGCGCACATGGTATATAATATTTCTGGCACTCAGGGTCATTGATTGCTAGTTTTGTTTTTAAGAATTTAACGGAGACAGTTTATCATGCGTGTGCTTAAACCAGAGATAGCGCAGGACAGAAAAGAGAAGATCTTGAACTGGGTCGTCTATAACTATGTCAGCACCGGCAAGCCGGTCAGCTCCGAAGTTATAGCGTCCAAGGGCGGCTTCAATGTTTCCAGCGCTACTATAAGGAATATATTGAAGGAACTGGAAGAGACCGGCTATTTGCACCAGGCTCACACTTCCGGCGGCCGCGTCCCCAGTGATAAGGGCTACCGCGTCTATGTAGACAATATTACCCGTCTGCAGAAGCTTGCCGCAGTTGAAAAAGAGCGGGTAGAATCCGAATACGAGCGGCGCATAGAACAGTTAGACGGCTTTCTTAAGCATACTTCCAAGGTAATATCCGATCTGTCAAATTGCGCCGGCTTCGTCATCTCGGCCGATATCCAGGAGGACGCGGTAAAGCGCCTTGACCTCATTAGTCTCGGCCCCAAAAGCGTTCTTTCGGTCTTATTCGTGCATTCGGGTATCATGAAGCACGCCGCTTTTTCGCTGGATAAGACCATGGAAAAGGGCGCGGTAAGGAACCTTTCGCTGAAGCTGAACAAGAGGCTTAAGGACGCGCCGGTCTCCGACGCGGCCAAGATCATCTGGAAAGAATTTTTGCATAAGGCCGAAGGCGTGGAGCAGGAGCTTTTAAAGAAACTGGTGGAGTACTTCGCCGACATGGCCAAGAATCCGGACCAGGTCTACCTTGAGGGGATGAGCCGTATATACGAGAATATGGAGTCAAGCGATATCGAAGATATGCGCAATATCTCCAGGGTGCTGGAGGAGAAGGAAAAATTTTCCCATATGCTGCGCGAGCGCCTCAAGGATTGCGCCGGCGGCAGCAGGGCTCTGGCCGCGCCAGGGGCAAAAAAGCACATCGTGAACGTTACCATCGGCTCCGAAAATAATATAAAGGAATTTAAGAATTTCAGTCTGGTTTCCAGTTCCTACTGCATGAACGACAAAGCGGTGGGCCTGGTCGGCATACTGGGTTATAAGCGCATGGAATACCCGAAGATGATCTCTATAGTGGATTCCGTCAGTTCCATGGTGGAACAGATACTTTCGGATTGGGAAAAGGTGGATCTGGAAGACTGACAATAGCGCCTTGCGCTATGTTCGCCATAAGCCATATGGGCGCCGCGCCCGCCATAGGCTTTAAGCAGAAAGGCTGCCAGATATAAGGTTTCCGCCTACGGCTTATAGCCTATGGCCTATAGCTGATGGCAATAGCTGTATCTTAAATTTATGGAAAACAAAAAACATAAACAACACGAAGAAAAAAAGGGCGAAGAGCCGGTGCGCCCGGTTGACGCCGAGTGCAAGTGCGACAAAAATAACGATTGCGTCTGTGAAGAGGTCCAGCCGGAAGTTCCGGCGCCCGGGACCGTTCCGGATAAAAAGGCTCCGAATTATTACGAGCAACTTCTGCGCCTGAAAGCCGATTTTGAGAATTATCGCAAGCGCGTGGAGAAAGAAAGGCCTGAGTTCGTGAAGTTCGGCAAGGCGGAGATACTGCTGAGGCTTCTGCCGCTCTACGACCTGCTTATGCAGGCCCACCTCCATATGGTAAAACTGAAGGATGGAGCAGGGGATGATCCGGCAGCCGCGCAGGATATAGTAAAAGGCCTTGAAATGATATTTAAAGAGTTCTCTAAAGTTTTTGAAGCTGAAGGGATAAGGCCCATGGACGTTGTCGGCAAGCTTTATGATCCCATGGTCTCGGAAATAATCGGGATGGACGAAGGCACGGAAGAGAATGACGGTCTTGTCACCGCCGAGTTTCAGAAAGGCTTTTACTACGGCGACAAAGTGTTAAGGCCCGCGAGAGTCAAGATAGCTAAGAAGAAGGCTCCGGCCGCTGAAGTTCCGGCCGGGGAAAAAGGGAAAGAGGGCGAGACAAAATAGGGGGAAGTAAACCCGGCAAAAGAGCAGGGGAAATTTAGAAAGAATTATCAGGAGGAATATTAATATGGCTAAAATTATAGGAATAGACTTGGGCACTTCAAATACGGCGGCCGCCGTGATGGAAGGCGGCAAGACCACCATTATCCCTTCGGCTGAGGGAACTACCCTCGGCGGAAAGGCTTTCCCGTCTTACGTGGCTTTTACCAAAGACGGACAGATGCTGGTCGGGGAACCCGCCAGACGGCAGGCGGTCGCGAACCCTGAAGCTACCGTTTCCGCTTTCAAAAGAAAGATGGGGACCGATTATAAATATAAGATAGCGGGCAAGGAATTCACGCCCCAGCAGCTTTCGGCCTATCTGCTGCAGAAAGTCAAAAGGGACGCCGAGGCGTTCCTGGGCGAAAAAATTGAGAAAGCCGTTATCACCGTGCCGGCTTACTTCAACGATAACCAGCGCCAGGCCACCAAGGACGCCGGCACGATAGCGGGCCTTGAGGTAGTGCGCCTTGTAAATGAACCCACTGCCGCGGCTCTGGCCTATGGCCTTGATAAAGAAGGCCGCGACCAGAAGATCATGGTGTTCGATCTGGGCGGCGGAACACTGGATGTGACCATCATGGAGATGGGCAAGGAAGGGACTTTCGACGTCATTTCCACTTCGGGCGACACCCAGCTGGGCGGCACCGATATGGATAACGCGCTTATCGATTATATCGCCGATGAATTCCGCAAAGACACGGGAATAGATCTTAAAAAGGATCCGACTTCCGGCCAGCGGATAAAGGAATCGGCGGAAAAAGCGAAGATAGAGCTTTCCACCGTCATGGAGACCGAACTCAATCTGCCGTTCATTTCGGCGGACGCCAGCGGCCCCAAGCACCTCGCGCTCAAGTTGTCCCGTGCGAAGCTGGAATCCTTGGTGGATCCCATCGTAAAACGCTGCAAGAAATCCGTAGACACGGCGCTTGCAGACGCGAAGCTTAAAACTTCCGATATCCACCGCGTCATTCTGGTCGGCGGTCCCACCCGCATGCCCATAGTCCAGCGCTTCGTTGAAGATTACGTGGGCAAGAAGATCGAGCACGGCATAGATCCGATGGAATGCGTTGCCGCCGGCGCTTCAGTGCAGGCCGCCGTCCTTACAGGCGACGTGAAAGACGTTCTTCTTCTTGATGTTACACCGCTTACCCTTGGCATCGAGACTCTTGGCGGCGTGCGTACCCCGCTCATAGAGAAGAATACGACCATACCTGTTAAGAAGACGCAGGTATTCTCGACCGCCGCCGATTCACAGCCCGCGGTGACTATTCACGTGCTCCAGGGCGAGCGCGCCATGGCGTCAGACAATGTGTCGCTGGGCAAATTCGACCTGGACGGCATCCCGCCGGCTCCGCGCGGCGTGCCGCAGATAGAAGTGGCTTTTGATATCGACGCCAACGGTCTGTTGCAGGTCCACGCCAAAGACCTCGGTACGGGCAAGGCGCAGCACATAACTATCTCAGCCCCGAACAAATTGTCCAAAGAGGACATTGATAAATTCATGAAGCAGGCTGAGCAGTTTTCAGATCAGGACAAGAAGAATAAAGAAAAGGTGGAGGCCAAGAACGAGTCTGACTCCGTCCTTTATATGACCGAGAAAGCCCTCAAAGAGCACGGCGATAAGATCTCACAGGACGAGCGCCTTGCGGTTGATCGCGCCATAACTGAACTTAAGGACGCGCTTAAGGGCGACGATGTGGAAAAAATTAAGAAGGCCAAGGACGAGTTGGTCACGGTTTCCCAGAAACTTGGCGAAGCCGTTTACAAGGCTTCGCAGGCCAAAGCGGGCCCGGACGCATCCGGCGGGCCGGCTTCAGGCGGCCAGCAGGAGAATCCTCAGCCCGCTCACGCCGGCAAAAAAGAGGATGTTGTGGACGCTGAAGTCGTGGACGATAACAAGAAATAGGGCGCAGGGTTCAGGGCAGAGGGTTTAGGGTAAGGAGCTCCTTATTTCTAAACCCTCTTCTCTCTGCCCTTACCTCTGCCTTATATTTTTTTGTACCCTATAGGTGCATGCTCTATTCTTTAACCTGAACCCTTATCTTATGGCTACAAATGATTACTACAGGACTTTGGGAGTTGCGCGGAACGCTTCCGAGCAGGAAATAAAAACCGCATTCCGGAAACTGGCGCTTAAGCATCATCCCGACCGCAATCAGGGCAATAAAGATTCCGAAGCCCAGTTTAAGGAGGTTGGAGAGGCTTACGAGGTGCTCTCCACTCCTGAAAAGCGGCGCATCTACGATCAGTTCGGCGCTGAAGGACTTAAAGCCGGCGGCGGTCGCGGACCCGGCGGTTTCGGCGGCTTCCAGAACGCCGACATGGGCGGAATCTTCGGCGATATCTTTGACAACCTTTTTACCGACTCCGGCGGCGGTCACAGGCGGCCGCGCTCAAGGCGCGGGGCCGACCTTAAATACGCGGCCGAGATAACGCTTGAGGAAGCCTTCGCCGGAGTGAAAGTGCCGGTGAATTTTGACAGAACCGAAGTGTGCGGCGTCTGCGGCGGCACCGGCGCTAAACCCAAAACCGGTCTGAAGCAATGTCCCACATGCCGCGGCGCTGGGCGCGTCCAGTACGCCCAGGGCTTCTTTTCGTTCAGCCAGACCTGCCCGGACTGCGGCGGTCAGGGTGAAGTGGTTACCGCTCCGTGCAAGGAATGCGGCGGTTCCGGTCAGGAAAAAAAAGCTATCAGCCTTAATATTAAGATACCGGCCGGCGCGGACGACGGGACTACTCTGCGCGTTTCCGGCGCGGGCGACGCCGGCCTCAAAGGCGGGGGCTCAGGCGACCTCTATGTAGAAGTGCATCTTAAACATCATCCCCATTTTTCGCGCGAAGGCGCGGACCTTCTCTACAATTCTCATCTGACGGTGGCCCAGGCCGCGCTCGGCGGGGATATTCAGGTGCCGACCATCGAGGGCGTGAAGATGACCATTAAAATACCGGCCGGCACACAGTACGGTAAGGTGTTCCGGATCCACGACAAAGGGATGCCGCACACCACTTCCAGACAGCGTGGAGATCTGTTGGTCAAAGCGCAGATAGAAGTTCCGACCGATCTCACTCCGAGGCAGATAGAATTGCTGCAGGAACTGGGTAAAACTTTCGGTCACGAAGTTCCGCCAAGAGAAAAGGAAGAGGATAAGGGCTTTTTGAAAAAAATTCTTGGGTAGGGAAAGCCGCAAAGCCGTTTAGAGGCAAAGCAACTTAGCGACTTAGATGCAAAGCAATCTAGACGCAAAGCCGGCCAGAAGCAAGGAATTCTAGGTGGAAAGCCGGCTAAATTGCTTTACCTCAAGGTTGCTGCGCCTCTATTATGCCTCAATATTTCATCACGCCTGACAGAATACGCGCCGGGATGTTTTCGGCCGCCGAGGATGAGTCCCGCCATATCACGCGCGCGGCTCGTAAGCGCGTCGGAGACGAAATAGAGATATTCGACGGTATGGGGAACCGCTACCTGGCGGTTATCGGGGATGCCGGCGACATCGTCTCCGGGAAAATAATCAAAAAACTGGATTTCGCCGTATATAAAACGCGTCTGGTAATGTGCTTTGCCCCTGTGTCGCGGACCGCCGCCGAGGCCATAATAGAGCATTGCACTGAGGCGGGCGTGGCAGCTTTTCAACCTGTCATGGCCGAGCGCTCGCAGTTTGATTGGGCTGAGTCCTGGCCGGAGAAGGCAATAAGGTTTAAAACTCTGATGATAGCCGCCTGCAAGCAAAGCGGACGGGCGTCGCTCCCGGAACTTTTAAAGCCGCGGGAATTTGATGATCTATTGGGCGAACCGGCCCCGGCCGTTATCGCTTCCGGCTGCACGGACCAGAATTTCGGCGCTATTTCCGCCGGGTTCGCGGGTTCGCCGGCGATAAAAGTTTTCATCGGCCCCGAAGGCGGTTTTACAAAAGGCGAGATGGAATACGCGGCCGAAAAGGGCGTAAAAAGTTTTTCTCTGGGCAAGTACACCCTTCGTGCTGAGACGGCCGCCCTGGCCGCCTCGGTAGTCATCCTAGACAAACTCGGATAATACTCACAACAAACGCGCGGCTGGTCGACTTTAGGTATTGCTCCGCAGGATAGCAAAACCGGGGTCCTGCCAGGGTGAGGCCTTTTCGCGTTCCCTCATCCGACTGCGGGGTCGAAAAGGCCTCACCCTGGCACCCCTTATTTTACTTACGCACTTGATGATTGCGCGGCGTTTTGCCCAGGCGCTTCCTTATTAATATAACCTCTGCCCCGCCAATTCATAATACAGTGTAATTCCCCACCCATTTTTGCCCGACAGAACGCTGTCGGGGTGGGCTGGTATGATATTGGGGTGAGAGTTCGGGAAATTAGAGGGGGGATTATGAAGGCATTGATGCCGCTTGAGTTAATTGAGAAGAAAATATTAATAATACGCGGATATAAGGTCATGCTTGATCGTGATTTAGCTTATATTTATGGCGTTGAAACCCGGATGCTGAACCAGGCAGCAGCTAGAAATTTAAAAAGATTCCCTAAGGATTTTATGATCATGCTGACGAAGAAGGAGTCGGCCTTGCTGGTATCACAGGGTGTGATACCACATATGAAATATTTTGGTGGTCACTTGCCTCACGCATTTACTGAGCAGGGCGTTGCCATGCTCTCAAGTGTTCTTAGCAGTGAACGGGCTATAGAAGTGAATATCCTTATAATGCGGGCTTTTGTGCGGTTGCGCTCACTGATGGCCTCGCACAAGGATTTAGCGCAAAAACTTGAAGAGATGGAAAAGAAATACGATTACCAGTTTAAAGTGGTTTTTGACGCCATAAAAAGCCTGATAGCCGGGCCCGCCAGGAAAACAAAGAGAATAGGGTTCACAGCTAAGGAAAAGCCAATGATATACGAAACTGAAAGTTGAAAAGGAGGCTGGGCCTTTTTACCTCAAGAAAATCCGGGTTTCAAGCTGGGCAGCAGGCTGATGTTTTTTCAAAGGGCGGATTATCGCAAAGTGTTATAATTAAAAGAGGGATTTTGGTTGGGATAAACATGGCAAAACATTCACAATCTGCAAAATTTACGGCGACAGGTATATTTAACGGCTTGAAAAGTTTTAAGGAACTTGAGGCCAGGATTTCCGCTTTGCCCTTGGAAAAAGAACGGGGTGACGCTTTTGAGGTTTTTGCCGAAGCTTACCTTGCCACGCAGCCTATCTGTCAGGCAAAGGAAGTTTGGCCGCAGAACAGTGCGCCCAGCGCCTTGCTGAAAAAACTCGGCCTGCCGGTTTCCCGCGATATGGGAACGGATGGGCTTATAGGACTGAAAGACGGGTGCATGGCCTCATACCAGGCCAAATTTTATACCGGCCGCCCAAGCCTTAACTGGGGGGTGCTGTCCACATTTTTCGCCATCTCCGACCGGGTGGCTCACACTATAATTTTCACAAATTCAGATACTCTTGCTTCCACTATAGAGGAGCGGCATAATTTTGTCGCCATCCGCGGGGTAGATTTGGACCGCCTTACCCCCGCTGATTTTTCGGCCATTGAAAAGTGGCTCAAAGGCACACCGGCAACCAGGGTAATCTCAAAGCCGCGCCCGCACCAGGAGAAGGCGTTAAGTGACCTGTTGCCGGCGTTGAAATCCTCGGACAGGGCTACGGTAATAATGGCCTGCGGCACGGGTAAAACTCTTTTATCCCTCTGGGCGGCTGAGAGGCTGAAGGCTAAAAATGTTCTGGTGCTGGTGCCATCGCTCGCGCTTATACAACAGACCCTGCACGGCTGGCTGGCCGCCACGGGCTGGGACAACCTGGCTTACCTCTGTGTTTGTTCCGACCCCACCGTGACCAGCGGCATGGATGAACTGGTCGTTAAAAAATCCGACCTTGATTTTGAAGTAACGACCGCTCCTGCCGAAGTTAAACGATTTCTTGACAGCGAATTTAGCGGGGTAAAGGTGGTTTTCTCAACCTATATGTCCGCCAGCGTGGTAGGGAAAGCGCTTGAGGGTCGGGACATCTTTGATTTGGGAATATTTGACGAGGCGCATAAAACCGCCGGCCGTGAGGGGAAAACCTCCGCGTTTGCCCTCTTGGATAAAAACCTACCGCTGAAAAAGCGCGTCTTTATGACCGCCACTCCCAGACACTACAATACTTTGAAGCGGGATAAAGAAGGCGATGCGAAACTGGTCTATTCAATGGATGCTCCGGAATCCTATGGTTCCGTAGTCCATAAGCTCCCTTTTGCCGAAGCCGCCCGTGCCGGGATTATATGCCGCTATAAAGTAGTAATTTCGGTCGTAACCTCTGAGATGGTAGGTCAGGAACTTTTAAGACGCGGCAAAGTTCTTGTGGCGGGCGATGAAATTCATGCCCAGCAGGTAGCAAACCAGTTAGCCCTGGCCGCCGCAGTGGAGAAGCACGGCGTCGGCAAAATAATAACCTTCCACAAAAACATCAAATCCGCGCAGTCTTTTACCGCCGACGGTTCTGAGGGGATAGCCAATCATCTGAAAGGCTTCTCTGTTTTCCATGTAAACGGCTCAATGCCGTCAGCTGAGCGCGAAAAGCTGATGGGCGAGTTTAAAACCTCTAAACATGGTCTGGTCTCTAACGCCAAATGCTTAACCGAGGGTGTAGACGTACCCGCCGTTGACATGGTCGCCTTCCTAAGCCCCAAGCGCAGCACGGTAGACATCGTGCAGGCCACCGGCCGCGCCATGCGCAAAGCCCACAATAAAGAATTCGGTTACATCCTGGTCCCGCTCTACCTAGAAATCAAAAAGAACGAGTCCATAGAAGAAGCCGTCCGCCGGGGCAAGTTTGAGGAAGTCTGGGACGTCCTCGCCGCTCTCCAAGAGCAGGACGAAGTCCTAGCCGACATAATCCGCCAAATGCGTCAGGAAAAAGGCCAAACCAAAGGCTACAACGACGCCCGCTTCCGTGAACAGGTGGAAATCCTTGGTCCAAGGATTTTACTGGAAGACTTAAAAAAGTCAATCACAATTTCCTGTATTGATAGGCTTGCCGCTAGTTGGGATGAACACTTTGGGGAGTTGGTTGCATATAAAGCGGAATATGGTGATTGCAACGTCCCAGGCAAGTGGCCTGAAAATCCAAGTTTGGGTAATTGGGTTATAATGCAACGAAGTCGTAAACTTATAGATAAGTTATCAAAGGGGCGAATAAATAGGCTAGTTGCACTTGGGTTTGACTGGGATCCGATAGCGTCAGCTTGGGAAGAAAGTTTTCACACACTTGAGCAGTATAAAGCTGCACATGGTGATTGTAATGTGCCAAATAGATGGTCCAAAAACCCGAGTTTGGGACACTGGGTTTCTATGCAGCGACAACTTAGTCGTAAGGGGCAACTATCAAAGATGTATGCGGACCGGTTAACTGCACTTGGGTTTGATTGGGATCCTTTTACCTCAGCTTGGGAAGAAAGTTTTCGTGTCCTTACACAGTATAAAGCTGAACATGGGGATTATATTGTGCCAAGTGGCTGGCCTAAAAATCCGGGTTTGGCTGGTTGGGTTTCGGCGCAACGAAATCGCAAGATTAAAGGGCAACTATCAAAGGAGCGAGTAGGTAGGCTAACTGCTATTGGGTTTGAATGGGATCCGTTTGCTTCAGCTTGGGAAGAAAATTTTCACGCACTTGAGCAGTATAAAGCTAAACATGGCGATTGCAACGTGCCAAGTGGCTGGCCTGAAAATCCGAGTTTGAATCGGTGGGTCGGGAAGCAGCGAGGAGATAAAATCAAGGGACAATTAGCAAAGGAGCGGGTGCGGCGGCTAACTGTTATTGGGTTTGAATGGCACAGGCCTGTCGGGCGTAGACGACGAAAAGGGGAGACCTGAATCTTATGGTCAAAACTGAATATATTGAAAAGATGGGCACAGACCTTGGCCCAATTTATTATGGCCTATGGTGTGAAGTCACACGGCTTCATGTTATATGGAATGAATATATTGAACTGTTCGGTTCCGGAGTAGACCGTATAAATTTAATAAATGAGGGAGCTTCTAATTTTTTCTGGTTAGTTCAACAGAGTTTTCAATTTGATATTATTTTGAAGATAAGTCGCA
>CAIPTO010000115.1 GCA_903867985.1 uncultured Elusimicrobia bacterium
CTCTAGGCCTTTCGGCGCTTGGTATAAACCTTTATCTACTGGCATATCTATTCCTTAACTTTCTTAGCCCTTGGTTTCCGAACTTTCTTCGGCACTTCTTTTAACATGTTTAACTCGTGCTTCAGGCCAGAAATTTCTTTTCCAGACTCCAAAGCTATTTTTTCCATCGAATAACAGTATTCAAGCAAATCAGGAAAAATAAATAACAGCTCTCTACAAAATGCTTCTTCAGCTATTTTTACAGATGGGTGAATAGGAATTTTAGCCCACACATCTTTTGGGTCCATATCACCTTGAATAGCCGCAATCCTGCGAGCTCGTTCAACATCTCGCCATAGCAATTGTACTTTACTCGTCATAAACATAGTATCCTCCTTTAATAATATGCCGCTTTTCGGCGGTACTTGTACTGCAAATCATCTTTCTCGTCGGTGTCCAAGCTAATGAACCCGCCCTGGCGGTAGCGCAAAAGAGCCTGGGTTGTCGTATCCACAAAGTCATCATGCTCGCCAACTGGAAACGATGCCAATTCTTCTATTACATCCCGGGCCCACCGCCTATCGGGCGCCCAAACCTTCCCGCTAGTAAAAAGATCAGCTACGGCATTCAAGCGAACCATCTTGTCATTTCCACGGGAAGGGTTGGTCTCCTGTACTGGTATCCCCATCATCCTAAGTTCCTGGATCAACGGGGCACCTGAAGCTTTTTTCTCCACAATAAACGCATCGGGCTTCCATTCCTTGTAGTGCTTTAACGCTACTTGTTTTAGTTCTGGAAATGCCATTCGGTCTTTAAAGGCGTCGAGTAAGATTAAATTGGGTGAGTTCCCATCCTCCTCGTTATACCAAACCCCCCATGTTGTGCATGCGGAGTAGTCAGATGTTGTCTTAGTTTCAAACGCCGTATCCCAGCTTTGAATAATATACTCTACAGTAGGCGGGTCATCTTTTTCCCATATCATCCAGTCTTTTCTTCCAACAACAGCGCTCATATCGCTAGTCGGGTTCTGCATATACTGGGCATTCCAATAACGAGGATCTAGTACTGCCTTTGTAGCTTTCAGTGTTTCAAGTGGCCATTGTTCTGGCCAAAGGGATTTTTCTGCGTCTGTATCTTCGTTAAGAATAGCGGGCAGTTCTACAATCTCCCAAGGGGTCGTGTGCGGGTTTTTTATGTTGTAGTCAATGATCCGCCCAGTTAAATCGAGCAAAGACCAGCGAGTCATAATTACTATGATCGCACCCCCCGGCATTAAACGTTGTAGTGGGCCAGTTTGGAACCAAGACCAGGCATTATCAAACGCTAGCCTTGAATTCGCTTTCATGTCCTGTTCAGAATGAGGGTCATCAATAACAAACAAGTCAGCGCCTCGTCCTGCCAAGGCACCCCCGACACCAGCAGCATAATACTGCCCCCCAGCAGATGTGCTCCACTTACCCGCAGCCTTTTGGTCGTCGGCAACGACTGTGTTGGGGAAAACGCTTTTGTAATCATCTGAGTCAATTAAGTTCCTCACTCTCCGTCCAAAGTCTTCCGAGAGCCCCGCGGTATGCGTGGCCATAATGATTTTCTTCTCGGGGTATTGACCTAGAAAGTATGCAGGGAACAGGTAGCTTGAAAACTCTGATTTGCCCATACGTGGTGCAATATTAATAATTACGCGCTTTTTTCGACCCTCGACCACATCCTGGAAGATTTTAGCTAGTTTGCGGTGCTGCGGACCGATTTTGAAACCCGGATAGACCGCTTTAGCAAACTCCAGAGGCAGGTTTTGCGCTTTATTTAGGTGCATACGGTGCTCTTGCTCTTCTAAATCTGCAAGGAACAGCATTTTTTCCTCAACACTCATGTCTTTTAGCGCTA
>CAIPTO010000116.1 GCA_903867985.1 uncultured Elusimicrobia bacterium
AAGGAGCTTTCCGGCCTGGCAAAAGCGATACAGCAGGGCAAAGGCATAACCAACATAGAGAACGCCGCCGGCCTTAACGAAGTCCGCAACGAACTTCTTAACTGGGTTTCTTCCTCGATAGACACCGCCATGCCCGACGCGAAAGCCAGGATGATAAAACTGGAAGCCAAGCACGCCATGGCGGAGGGCGCCGCCTGCGTCAAACCCGAAGGCCTGGAACGGCTGGTGCCTTTTTACATAATAGCCGGCGCCGGGCTGAAGAACATAGCCCTGGCCCAGGACGAGGAACTGCTCCGCGCCATCGAGGCGGCGGACTTGGCGCAGTTGGGGGAAAAGCAGGATCTCGATGCCGGGAGCTACAAAGTTTTCGTACGGTCCCGCACCTTATACAAACCGGACCGCATAATGTACGACTGCATAGCGCTAAAGCGCTGAACGGCAATCGCGAGGCCAGAACCATATGGATCAAAATAGAACTTATGCCAAACCCATTCTGCCATTGAGGGACTTTTACACCTTTTTGGCGGACAACAGGCGGATATCGATAATTTTCATACTGATTTCCATGTTCTGCGTGGGATTTCTGGATTATGTGACCGGAGAGGAATACAGTTTTTCTATCTTTTATCTGCTGCCCATCTCATTTGCAGCCTGGAGTATGGGCGTGAAGACCGGGGTTGCGATCTCGCTTGCGAACACCGCAGTGTGGATCGGCGTAGATTTTGTCATCGATCATCAGAAATACGGTTATTCTCAGGTTTCATACTGGAACTCGCTGGTAGGCTGCGCTTTCTTTGTGACGGTCTCGGTCCTTGTTTCACATCTTAGTAAAACCATGAAACTGCAAAAAGCCGTTTCCGAAATAAAAACCAGAATGGTGTCCTATGTAAGCCATGAAATAAGCAACTCACTGACAAGCATGAATTTGGTGCTCGCGTTGCTTCACGAAGAAAATTTAACGTCTTCCCCGGAAAGACGAAATGACATGTACAGGATCCTTGACGGCGTTTATTCTATTGTAAGACAAACGTCCGCTAATTTTCTTAACCTGGCCCGCATGCAGGAGGGGAAACTTGTCATGGATAAAAAGATGACAGATCCCCTGAAAATAGTATCCGACACCGCCGCTTTGATCAAGCCACTGATTATGGACAAAGCGCTGGATCTGACCATAAGCAAGTACGACACTGCGGTATTCGTTCTGGCAGATCCTGACGCTTTACTGCTGACGATAATGAATCTGGCGGGAAACGCCGTCAAGTATACCCCAAAGAATGGGAAAGTCAACATACGATTAATCCTTGAAAACAGAAAGGTTTTATTTGAAATCGAAGACACCGGTATAGGAATAGGCGAAGACGAACTAAAACAAATAGCGACCCCATACTACCGGAGCGAAGAGGGCAAAAAACACGCCAAAGGCTTCGGCATAGGCCTTAATTTATGCCGGGAGATAATACAGGCTCACGGCAGTTCGCTGAAGATCGAAAGCGAAAAAGGAAAAGGCACAAAAATCAGTTTCACGCTTCCGGTTTTCTACGAGGACGGGGGAAAGTGATCCTCAGTGTCTTTTTCGGGTTTCATCCTTTGGAGAAGTATCCGGGACCCTTAGGGCTGCATAACTCCTTAAATGATGGAAAATTATCAGATTCTCGGCTCCCTTTTTCGGCGTGACGCTTTTCGCGGCGGCCATGTTGACGCTCCGCCACGAACTGCGGTTGTATTCCTACCACCGATAACCGTGAATTTAAGTTTACTGCCATAATAACCCCGGCTTTCTTTTACATACACTTTCAGCAATAATATCGGCATGGCCGCCCTATCCGGCGCGACGCCATACGCCTGCGCTGTTCTCGGCGCAAGGCCGGACCGCGCTTGCGATCGCGAGCATACTAATGGCGGATGAGCGGCCATTTTTTCTCAGCGTTATTCCTCAAGTTGGAACCACTCGGATTTGGATCACAACCGTAAAAGGCCGGAAGGCGGCGTTTGCTCACGGATGGTCATAAAATATATAATATGGTTCCTAACTATATATGGCGCCAAACAAATTCCTGCTTAAAAATCTACCCCGAGGATCGGGCTTTGACGGCTTAGCGGCCGTGTATCCCGAAACGGACATTTCGGCCATGGAAGTATTTAGCGCGCTCCTGGGGATTTCAGCTGAATTTCTGTCCGCTATAAATTCATCGCTGGCGCGGCACGGCACATCACAAGCCCGCTTCCGCCTGCTGCTGCGCCTGCGCCGGGCCGGGCGGAGAGGTCTTCATCCGCACGAACTGGCGGAAAACCTCGGCATAGGACGGGCCTCGGTCACCGGCCTGGTGGACGGGATAGAGCGTGAAGGTCTGGCGAAACGTTTGCCTTTCGAGGGCGACCGCCGTTCCATTATGATCCTTCTGACTCCGAAGGGAACGCGATTCATAGATTCCCTGGCCCCGGGACGTCTGCGCCGCATAGCTGAACTGATGTCCTGCCTGTCGGCGACCGAGCGGAAGACGCTGACAAGCCTCCTGGACAGGATCAACTCCAACATCCCCGCCTTCAGAAAAATATGAAAAACACACTGATCAGATTCCTCCTTATGCCGATATTTTTCTGCGCGCCGGCGCGCGCCGCAGATGGGCTGGATATCCCGCGCAGCGTAGACCTGGCGCTGAAGAACAACCTTTACGTAAAGCTGGCCTCCGCTTCAGGCGAGGCTCAAAGAGCCGAGGCGCTTATAGCGGCGGCCAGGCTGCTCCCCCAGGTGGAATTCTCGGTATCCCAGGAACGCACTTTCAGGGAAAATCTTACGGCGATGGGCTTCGGCTACGCGCCCGGCGGCGGGGCGTACATGATCGGCCCGTTCAACACTTTTGACGCGCGACTGCGGCTGGTGGTAAGCGTGCTGGATCTTTCTTCGCGGGACCTGGCCAGGTCCAAAAAGGAAGACGAGAAGATGTCAGCCCTCCGCCTGGAACTGGTAAAGGAACAGGTTACGGCCGCCGCGGCTCTAGCCTACCTGGATGTGCTGCGCTGCGCGGCCGCCGAGAATTCAGCCGCCGCCGGCATGGAACTGGCTTCCAGCCTTAAAGCGCTTGCGGAGAACAAACACGCGGCCGGGACCGCTACCGGCCTGGATGTCGTAAGAGCTAAAACCAGAGAGGCGGAAGAAAGCCTGAGGGTGATCCGCGCAAGAACAGCGCTGGAGGAAACCCGCCTGCGCCTTAAACATATACTGGGCCTGCCGCTGGCCGTGGAAATAAATC
Source organism: uncultured Elusimicrobia bacterium (assembly GCA_903867985.1). Taxonomy (GTDB): domain Bacteria; phylum Elusimicrobiota; class Elusimicrobia; order Elusimicrobiales; family UBA9959; genus YA12-FULL-51-18. The sequence goes on from CAIPTO010000116.1 coordinate 3,252, forward strand.
TTACTGAAAAGCTATCCTCCTCAACGGACAAGCCGCCGGCCGCAGCAGAGGCCGTAAACGCCGCCTTAGCGGCGAGGCTTGAAATAGCGATAGCCGGAGCCGGACTTTCAGCCGGCAAATACGCCCTGGCAGCGGCAAAAGGGGCGCGCCTCCCCTCGGTCTCCGTGTCCGGATCGGCCGCGATGAGCGGAGAGCTGCCTGACCATGACGCAAAACTGGTGGGGGGCATGGGAATATCGGCAAGACTGCCGCTTTTCTCCGGAGGTGGGATAGACGCCGGGATAGACGGTGCTTCGGCCGTGAAGACGCAGGCCGAAAATCGCTTATATGACGCCTCTATACAGGTGGAGGAGGAGGTCAGGACCGCCCTATACCGGATCACGGCCTCGGCGGAGGAAGTTGAAACCGCGTCCATGACCGTAACTCTGGCGGAGCAGGAACTTGATATGGCCCGCAACCGCTTTGCGGCCGGGGTGGGGGATAACATGGAACTGGTAAACGCCCAGACCTCTCTGTCCCGCGCGAGGGACCTGCGCGTGGACGCTCTTTCCAGACACAAGGAATCCAATATACGGCTGACGCTGGCCCTGGGCCGGATGAAAAATCTGAAGTTTTAAAATAAGGAACCTATGACCGAAAATACCGCTGGCACCAACACCGTTTCCCCAAAAACAAGAGTTAAAAAACCGCACTGGAGCGTGCTGGTCGCGGCCGGCGCAATTATGCTGGCCGCCGCGGCCGCCTATCTGCATTACGCCGAGGCCCATGAAAGCACCGACGACGCTTCCATTGAGACGCATGTAATACCGATAAGCGCGAAAGTTTCCGGCCAGATCCAGACCGTCAGCGTGAAAGACAACCAGCACGTGGAAAAAGGAGCGGCGCTCATAGAGATAGATCCGCGCGACTACCAGGTCAAACTGGACCAGGCCCGCGCTGAATTTTCGGCGGGCAGGGCCGAAGCGCAGCGCGCGGTTTCCGACGCCGAACGCGCCAGGCAGCTTTTTGACAGGGACGACCTGTCCCGCCAGGCTTATGAAAAAGCCGTGGCCGACGCGGAAGTGCTGAAGGCCCGCGCGCTTCTGGCCGAAAAGAAAGCCGCCGCCGCGGAGCTGGACCTCTCATACACCCGCATAACTACGCCCGAAGCCGGCAAAGTTACAAGAAAAAACGCCGAGATCCGATCCTATGTTCAGGTGGGCCAGCCGCTGCTGGCTATAGTAACGGACGAGGTCTGGGTATTAGCCAACTTCAAGGAAACCCAGCTTACCCGCATGCGCCCCGGACAGAATGTCACCATAAAGGTGGACGCGTTCCCGGGCAGGACTTTAAACGGTCATATCGACAGCATACAGTCCGGCACAGGGGCCAGATTCAGCCTCCTGCCGGCCGAGAACGCCACCGGCAATTTCGTGAAAGTAGTCCAGCGCGTGCCGGTAAAAATAGTTTTTGACGAGCCCGTCGCAGATCTGATGCTGGTCGCGGGCATGTCCGTAGAGCCGACAGTACATCTTAAATAATGTCACAGAAAGTTCCGCAGCACGAATTCTGGAAGCCCAGCCATTCCCCGTGGCTGGTCACCTTCTCCGTGCTGCTTACGACATTTATGCAGGTGCTGGACACCTCGGTGGCGAATGTCTCGCTGCCGCACATCGCCGGAGGGCTTTCCGCTTCCACGCATGAGGTCTCATGGGTGCTAACCAGTTACCTGGTGGCCGGCGCCATAATGCTGGCCGCTTCGGGCTGGCTGAGCGTGTTTATAGGCCGCAAGCGCTACATGGCCATCTCTGTTGCCCTGTTCACGGTTTCTTCAATATTCTGCGGCATGGCCCAGAGCCTGCCCCAGCTTATATTCGCCCGCATCTTGCAGGGCCTGGCCGGCGGAGGACTTCAGCCGCTCGCTCAGGCGATACTGCTCGAAAGCTTCCCCCAGGAAAAACGCGGTTCCGCCATGGCGGCTTACGGGCTGGGCATAGTGGTGGCACCGATAATCGGGCCCATACTCGGCGGCTGGATAACTGACAACTATTCCTGGCGGTGGATATTCTATATCAACGTTCCGATAGGCATACTCGGTCTTATTCTGCAGGATATGTTCCTTGAGGACCCGCCCTACCTGAAAAGAGACAGGTCGGTTAAGGTTGACTATACGGGCCTGGTGTTGATGATAATAGGCCTCGGCGCATTCCAGCTGGTGATAGATAAAGGACAGGAAGTGGGCTGGCTCGAAGATGCCTGGATACGATTCGGGACCCTGCTGTTCGCTTTGGCGCTGCCGGCCTTCGCCTGGTGGGAACTGAGACGGTCGCATCCACTCATGAATCTGCGCCTGCTGAAGAACCGCAATCTGGCCATGGGAACCGCCATGTCCGCCGTTCTGGGAGCGGTGCTGATGGGTTCCACGGCCCTTCTGCCTATCTTTATGCAGCAGTTGCTCCGCTATCCGGCTTTCCAAAGCGGCATGGCGATGATGCCGCGCGGCATAGGCTCCCTGCTGGCGATGCTTACCATCAGCAAGCTGGTCTCAAAATTAGGCAACAGGCTGATGATGATCTTCGGCTTCCTCGGTATTGCCATAACGCTTATAGTATTTTCCGGCCTTAATCTGGGCATAGCCCGTTCCAACATAATGGCGCCTTTATTTTTCAACGGGCTGATGATGGGCTTCATCTTCGTACCGCTGACGACCCTGACCATGGCGAACCTGCGCCAGGCCGACATACAGCAGGCCAGCGGAATATTCGCCCTTCTCAGGAACATAGGAGCCAGCGTGGGCATATCCATAATGTTCACCATGCAGGCGCGCATGGCGCAGGTACACCAGACGGCGCTGGCGGCGAACATCTCGCCCTACGGTGAACAGTTCCTGGAATGGTCCTCCAGGGTGGGCAAAATTATCTCCAGCCCCATGGCTATCTACGGGCTGGCATACAAATCGGTGATGGCGCAGGCGGTACTTTTATCTTTCATGGACTGTTTCAGGTGGCTGGCTTACGCCGCTATAATATCCGCCCCCTTTGTGCTCTTCTTTAAAGGCAGCCGCCACATTAAGAGCCAGGCGGAAATGTCGGCGACGGAACAGTAGCCGTACGGCCATATTATGACGCGCCCGACTTTTTGATATCATATCTGCGATGGAAGAAAAAATACTTATCATAGAGGATGAAAAGGATATAGCCAAACTGCTGGACTATAACCTTAAAAAAGAGGGCTACCGCACCGTGCTTTCACACGAGGGATCCGCCTCCGCGCTGCTGGCCGCCAAAGAGCGCCCGCATCTGATAATACTGGACCTGATGCTGCCGGGCCTGGACGGACTCGAGGTCTGCCGCCGCCTTAAAGCAGACGCGAAAACCGCCTCCATACCTGTAATAATGCTTACGGCCAAGGGCGAAGTGTCGGATAAAGTTGTGGGCCTTGAAATGGGCGCCGACGATTATGTAACCAAACCTTTCAGCATCAGGGAGCTTATATCGCGGGTTAAGGCCGTGCTGCGGCGCGCGGCCGTATGCGGAGAAGCACTTGAAATATACCGCGCGGGCGATCTAGAGCTGGACTGCTCACGCGTACTGGCGCTTATAAAAGGCAAGCCGGCTGACCTGACCGCGCGTGAATTTGAACTTTTAAAGGCGCTGATGACAGCCGGGGGGAAAATGCTGTCTCGCGAGGCCCTCCTGGAAAAGGCGTGGGGGATGGACGCGGCCCTTGAGGTGGAGACCCGCACCGTGGACGTGCATATAGGCACGCTGCGCAAAAAACTGGGGACCCAGGGCCGCCGCATAGTGACGGTAAAAAATTACGGCTACAGGTTTGAATCGGAAAACAAATGAATTTAATTTCAACTCTCAAATTATTTATCGGCGGACAGTTCGGGGAGATAATAGCGGGTTCAAAACGCTTCGCCGCCGGTGACTTCGGCTACCGCATCCCTGTCGGCTCTTCAGGCGAATTGAGAAAACTTTCAGAAACTCTTAATTACATGGCTGGCGAGATAAGCGTTAAAATGCGCGAAGCCGAATTGCGCCGCCTGGAACTGGAGGCGGCTTTCCGCGACATGTCCGAGGCCATATTGGTGACCGACGGCGCGGGAATTATAACGCGCATAAACCCGCGCGCGCGACGCCTTATGGGCGTGAGGGGCTTTGAACCCGAGGGAATGCGGCTGTCCGCTATGCCGGCCGGGCCAGAGCTGTCTTCCGCGGCCATTAAGGCTCTTTCCAGCGGCCAACCCGTCTCCTTTGAGATCGAACCCGCGGCCGCACCCGGCACCGTGCTGGCTGTCAGCGCTTCACCTATAATCGAGGAGGGGACAGTGCGCGGCTGCGTGCTGGTCGCCAGGGACATAACCGGGCCGCGCAAGCTTGAAGCCATGCGGCGGGATTTTGTAGCCAATGTTTCGCATGAGCTTAAGACCCCGCTCACCGCGATTATCGGCTGCGCCGAGACGCTGCTTAGCGGGGCGCTTGAAGACCGAGAGCATGGCCCCGTTTTTGCCCGCAGCATACACGAGCAGGCGGTGCGCCTGGATAATCTGGTTAACGATCTGCTCAAAATTTCATACGCCGAATCCGGGCGCGCCTCCGTTGAAAAAGTCCCGGTTGATCTTAAAGCGCTGGTGGACGACACCGCGCAGGGTCTGGCCGCCATACTGGTTAAAAAAAAGGTCGTCATTATAAATCTGGTCGCGCCGGGACTGAGCGTTAACGCCGACAGGGATAAACTTTCCCAGGTGCTTATCAACCTGCTGGATAACGCGGCCAAGTACAACCGGGATAATGGCGAGATAAAAATTTCCGCCGCCGCGGACGCCGGTGGGACCAGGATACTGGTTGAAGATACCGGCCACGGCATACCGCCAGAGCATCTGCCCAGGATCTTTGAGCGGTTCTACCGCGTGGACAAAGCCCGCTCCCGCGAGCTTGGCGGAACCGGCCTGGGACTTTCCATAGTGAAACACCTGGTTGAACTGCACGGCGGCACGGCCGGCGTAGAAAGCGCCGAAGGCCGGGGCTCAACATTCTGGTTCACCATTCCGAAATAGCGGGACAGCGCGGCAGTACGGCAGCGAGACAGTGCGACAGCACGATTAGCCGCCCCCAGTATCATTTACACACATTTTACACGGGCTTTAAATACCCTTAATGCGTTTTTTCTAAAGTATAGGAGTAAAATCCCATACAAGGAGAAACCATGGCCATTAATTTCGTACCGAAAGAATTAAAGTTCTTCGATTTCCTTACTCTGCAGGCCGAGAATCTGATGAAGGCCGCCGGCTTCTTTAAAGCGGCTCTGAAGGACGGTGTTCTGGACGAGGCAGAGGTGCAAAAGATCCATGACCTGGAGCATGAGGGCGACACGCTCGCTCACGAGATAACCGACATGCTCAACCGCACTTTCATAACCCCAATAGACCGGGAAGATATCTACAGCCTCGCCAACAGCCTGGACGACGTGCTGGACCTTATCAACGCGATGGCCGGACGCGTGAAGCTTTATAAATTGGACGCGCGCGACGAATATTTCGCCCAGTTCATAGATCTTATAGACCAGGCTGCCGCCGCGCTCGCGAACGCCGTAAAGCATATGCACGACACCAAGCGCCAGCGCAGAGTTCTTGATCACTGCATAGAGGTCAACCGCATCGAGAATCTCGGCGACTCGGTACGGGAAAAGGCGATAAGCCATCTTTTTGAAACCGAGAAGGACCCCATCATGGTGATAAAGTGGAAGGAAATATACGAGACGGCCGAAGGCACGCTGGATAACTGCGAGCACGTGGCGAAAGTTATCGAGTCTATACTGGTGAAAAATGGATAGCACGCTTATAGCAATAATTTTTCTGGTTGGTCTGGCGCTGCTTTTCGACTTCCTGAACGGTTTCCACGATGCGGCCAATTCCATCGCCACCATCGTCTC
>CAIPTO010000117.1 GCA_903867985.1 uncultured Elusimicrobia bacterium
AGCCAGTATTAAGCAGTCAGCCATCATGACATTTCTAAAAAACTTAAACCATGACATTTTAACTTGCTTGCAACAGGGTCTTTTAATATTTTAGAGTTCCTCGTCGTAAAAAACAGACCGGTATTGCATCACTGCGCGCCGGGTGAAAAGCGCGCTGCGCGCCATCCGGGCTGGCTCAGCCGGCTGACGCTGTAGCGGCAGGTAACGATGCCCCCCTTGGGTTATCAGTGCCCGCTGAGTGTGAACAAAGGATTGCCGGAACAGAAGCGGTGAGCGGTTCAAATAAGGAAGGGAGTGTCAGAACTTGAATTTTGGTAGCTTGATTTTTCCGGGTGCGGCCTGGTCTTTGAGATTTTTAAGGAGGCCTTCTCCGGAGCCGGAAAGGCTTTTCTGTCCGGCGTCGAGCTTGTCTTTGAGTTCCTGCTGCTTTGAGGAAGTAAGGGCGTCCAGTTTAGCCTTGTACGGCTTGAGCGCGGCGTCCACTTTGGCCTGGGCTTCAGCTTTGGCTTTTTCCAGTTCGGCGCCGAAAGCGTTCTTAAACGCGCCGCTCAGTTTATCGGCCAGATCAGTGGTCAACGCCAGGATCGGGGCTTTCAGGGTCCCGGCGATCTTCACCCCTATCGAGACTGAGGAAAGGCCCGACATGGAATTCATTACAGCGGTCTTAAGCGGGGCAAATTTTATGCTTTCAGTGTCTGGCGCTACTTTTGCCCCCGCTATGTTGAAAAGGGCTTCGCCTTTTATGTTTTCCCCCGCCAGCGCCAGGTTCCCGTTAAACGCTCCTGTCCCGCCGGTTACGGAGGCTCCAAAGGATCCGGGTTTGCCCAGGGTAAGGCCGGTTACCGCCATGCCCGAATATTTGAGTGACAAATCTCCTTTCATGGAGGTCCCGGTATTATCTAAAAGCGCTTTAAAGTCCAGCGCCCGGTTGCCCTTCGCCCCTTTTATCGAGGCTGTCAGCGGTTTGCCGTATATCTGCGGCTGCGTGGTGATGCCTTCTATCGAGCCGGAATAATCAAGCGGCGCGTCCAGGCCCAGCTCGCCGGAGACCGCCATTCTCTTTATAAGGAAAGAAGGATAAGCGTTCAGCTTCGGGAAGTGCACTACGCGTCCGCGTTTGGCGTCCGCTTTGAGTATCTGCTTCTGAGAATTGTCGGGCATGTACTTGCGAGCCATGGCCAGCCATTTAAACGCCGTCTGGGTCTTGTCCGCGATGGCGGGCCCGGCCAGCATCCCGGCCAAAGATTTTGTGTCCAGAGCCGGCATCTTCATTTTGCCCATCAACGCGTCAATGTCGTTCTTGCGGGCTTCTTCGGCGGCTTTAACGCCTTCTTTCAAGCCGGCGGCCGTTTCTTCTATCAGCTTGCGGTCCTTTTGAAAATCATCGGTAAGTTTTTTGACGTCTTTTTGCAGGGCGGCGTAGCTCTTTACCTGTTTAAGCGGGTTTTTTTCCGCCCGGGCCTCTTCATATTTCTTTTTTATCTCGTCCATTCTGGCCTGGTAGGGCTTGAAATCGGCTTTTTCTTTAAGCGCGGCAAACTGCTCTTCGTATTTTTTCTGCAGTTCGCCGTATACCTTTACCGAAGAGAGCGAATCGGCCGATACAGTCAGATCTTTGGCCGCGCCGGTTTTAATGTCGCCCATGCGGTCCGCGGCCATGTCGCCGGATTCTTTTTTCAGGTCTTTAACGAACTGGGGCGTCTCTTCTTTTTTCGCGAGCAGGAGTTTCGCGGAAGTCTTGCGCGGCGTGCCGAACTTCAGCCCGCTTAGGGAGGCCTCGTTTATCACGAATTTCTTCTCAAGCAGCGGCGCGCCGGCGATATTGAACTTTACTTCTGAAAATTCAACAAGATTTGAGTATTCTTCTTTAGCGTTCCCTATCGTGACGCCGGTCATATCAAACGAGGGATGCAGGAAAGAGGTCTTGACGCCGGCTATCTCCACCCTGGCGCCGGCAGCTTTTTCAATTCCTTTCCTCAGCGACCACTTGAGTATCGGGTCGAAGGCAAAGAAAAAGAACACCCAGATAAGGGCCAGGAATATAAACCGCGGCAGTATGTATGACCAGCGCATAAATAATCAGTGGTTAGTGATAAGCGGCTAGTGGTTGGTCGGAGAGTGTCTGTGCTGAGCACTAACCAACTAATCACTATACACTAGTTTTAAAGTACCAATCGAACAGCCAAGACGCTTTAAGGCCCTTTACTAATTTAGAATTCATCAGCTTGTCTCTGAATTTAGCGTTATAAAACACGCCGAAGCGTCTGCCCGCTAAATAGACAGGGAAGATCAGGACAAGTCCGACTACAAGTCCCCCAGTCAGGACCGTGTTGTTGAAGCCGGTCCAAGGGAGTACGGGCATATTGTAAAGTTTTGTCCAAAGCGGGTAGAGCGCCGGGCTTGTGAGCAGGCAGTACCCCACAGGATCGGTGAGTTTATCCATCAGCGGATTCACAAAGGTTGTCAGCAGAACGGTTATGAGCGCCATGGGGATATTGATCCGCAGCGCCATTAATAGGATCAGCAGCAGCTGGGCGGTGAGCGTGGCTTTGGGCAGTAGGCCGATAAGGAAACCGAGGGCTATGCCCCAGCCTATCTGGCCCGGATCAGTGTCCGAGGTCAGGCCGCTTATAAACTGGCGCAACAGGCTTAAAGGATTCATATGACATATTTACTATAACTAAAATCGCGGCGTCATTTCAACTCACAACAGCGCGGCAGCGAGACAGCAAGACAGTGCGGCAGTTAGACTGTGTCTGAACCTGCAGGACTTGTCCTTTACTGAATTTTATATCCCCTGCCTTACGGCTACCTCCAGGTAGCGCGCGACCTGGTCGGCCCGGGAGCGGGTGCGGGTGAAGATGACGGCCGACT
>CAIPTO010000118.1 GCA_903867985.1 uncultured Elusimicrobia bacterium
ACACCCCGTCGGGCCTGTCGCGCATAGCGCTTGGCCCTCCGCCCGTTGTGCGGGGAATCCTGCAGAATAATTTTGTTCCCTTGATTTCTCTAGGGGAATCATTCTGAACTGCAGGATTCGGGCTAACAGATTTGACGGGCCCGTAGCTCAGTTGGTTAGAGCAGACGACTCATAATCGTCGGGTCGTAGGTTCAAGTCCTACCGGGCCCAGTAATTTAAAAGGGTTGCCTTATAATTAAGGCAGCCCTTTTTGTTAATCCGGTTTTTGAGGCAAAAGATTATAAATTGCCTTCTTTTATAAATTCCAGCTACGTTATTTCTTTACAGCCTGGCTTTCTTTGTAAGCGTATTCGCCCGTGAGGGCGCCGGATTCATTGTAGACCTTCAACAGATTGATTTCGTTTTTTATGAACACGAACTCTTTTTCAAGTTTACCGTCTTTATTGTAAACTTTGACAGCGCCGTCGGGCACTTTGCCTTCCTTTGAGATCATATTGAACGCTTTATCCAGATGTATCTTGGCCACATATTTATTGTTAAGGTAGAAAGTGAAGCGTTCGCCGCGCGCAAGTGCCATTGTTTTTACCGTGACCATGGATTCCGGCGTTTCCTGAGCGGCCGCTGGCCCCGCTTTTGGAGGTTCCGCGGCTTTGGGCGTCTCGGCAACATGGCCGTCGGTATAGAAAAGCTCCGATTTAAGGCCGCCGGACTCGTCGAATTCCTTAAACCAGCCGTTGGGTACACCGTCCTTGAAGTTTTGTTCCAGCAGTAGTTTCGAGTTTTCGTTGTAAATGCGCACGGAACCATTCAGGGCGCCGGCCGTATAATACGCCTCACTTTGAACAACGCCGGTGGGATAATACGCCCGCAGCGTGCCGGAGGTTTTTGCGTTGATGACAGTTTTTTCGGTTTTGAGATTGCCGCTTTCGTAGTACTCCTTATAGCTGCCATCCTTTATGAACCCCTGTAATCCCAGAAGTTCTCCCTTGGAGTTAAAGGTCTCTGTGGCCACGATCACGCCGTTTTCCGCATATATCCGCTCAAAAGAAAAGGTGCTCGGGGTCACGGTCGTAAAGATATATTTGGGCGCCGGCGGCGGTTCAGCCGGTAGTTCTGCCAAAGGTGGTTCGGCGGCGATAGCTGCCGTTGAGGGCGCAATATCTTCCTGACGGTTTTGTGAGGCGATATCTGTTTTTTTAATATTGAGTACCCCGTATTTGGTTTTTACCATGGCAACGCCGTCCATCTCGCCTTCTATAACGCCGTCAAGGCGCGTTCCGTCCTTAAGCGTAATAATATCGGCGTAAGCGGTCAGGCTCAAACCCGTTACCAGCAATGAAAAAATTATTTTCACACTTTCCTCCCGACCCTGATATCAGGGCGCTTTATCCTTATGGTTTAAATTCTAGCAAAATACATATCATTTAATTAAAATCCGGCCCCCGGAGTTTATTGACTTGAAGGGCGCGAAGCTATAGAATAACGATAGAATCCTGGCGGAGGATATAATGAAAGGAAAGCTGTAATGGCTAATCCTTCTCGCGGCGGCGTAAAAAACAAAAACCATTGATAATATTTCCGGTGGCCGCCTTTGTCTGCCTGTTCAATAAGCTAAAATATATCAAAAGTTTATATCTGCAAAATTTTACAACATAGAAAAGGATCCCACGATGAATAAATATTTACTTTTGCCGCTCGCTCTTCTGTCATTTATCTCCACATCAGTTCCCGTAAGCGCGTTCCCCCCCGAAAAGGGGTTTTTCCTTGGCGGCGGCTACGGAAAAAGTTCGCTTAACAACGACCTCTCAATATACTCCATTGATAATAATTCCCGGCAGCCCGCTCTGAACATCCGACAGAGCACTAAGGAAAAGAATACGGCTCCCGCCGCGTTCGTCGGATATAATTTCGCCGGAACTGAAACTAATATTTTAGGCAAAGGGATGCTGCAGCTCGGGGCGCAGGTCGGATATGTCGATCTGGGCGAATATATTATAAAAGCGCACTATTATGAGACAACAACTTCAAGTACAGGCTATCGCTCCATAAATGAAAATGCCACGGACCTGCTTCTCACGTCGTCTCTTTCCTGGGAGAACGGCTTCAACATTTTTTTAAAGGGCGGGGTCGCGCGTCTGCACGGCGTATATACCCAGTATGGACTGCTTACGGCCAGGCAGCCGGAATTCGTCCCGGAAAAAGAAACCTTTATCTACACGGTTTATCGCCCCGAATTAGTATTAGGAACTGGCATACTGCTCTTTAAACGGTGTAATCTATTCCTTCAGTACGTTACCATCTTTGGACCGACACCGGACACCAGCAACAACCGATTTGGCGCCAATGAAATGGTCGAGATGCCCAACACGCTGTATAAAGCCGATTATTTTGCGGTCGGGGTCACGCTGTATATTTGATAAGTCTAACAGACAGCTCTTGGACTAAAGAGAAGCCGCCGGGTTTTCCAGGCGGCTTCTGCATTAAAAGGCAAAGAGGTGTCGTCTTTTGATAAAATATGCGTGGCCGGACGGCGCGCAGGCCTGACATCGGGGCTTATTTTTAGGGCTGACGGACGGGATAAGGGACCCTGCGGAAGGAACTCGCGCCGTCTCCTGGCTCCGGCTTGAAATCGCGATACGCCGCGCCCACGGCGGTCAGCTCTCCTGAGACACCCTTATAAAGAGAAGCCTTTTCATAGAAGATTTTATGTGGTTTGAGGTCGCACACCGAGGCGAACCACGCATAACGTTCTACGAACGGCAGCTCCTCAAGCAGAGGCAGGGCTTTGGCGATGAAATCGGCGTTATGTTTATCGGTGAGCGGTTTGTTTTTAAGGAATTTCCAGTCGCCCCCGGAGAATTCCGTCAACCAGATAGGCAGGCGGTATTTATCGTGAAGGTCCAGAAGGTAACTGGCCATCATGGCGGGGCCTTGCGGGTCAGTGACGTCGTCATACCAGTGCACGCAGAGAAAGTCCACGCGGTACCCCCGGGATTTAGCCTTTGACATGAAATTTTCCAGCCAGCGCGCGCCAGCCGCGCTCTGCGTCACTGCGGGACTGCCCAGGCGTTTTCCAGTGGCCATCAGTTTTGGCCATAATTCGATTGCTTTATCCACTGACATGGCTGACTGCTCGGCGAAGTCGGGCTCGTTAAAGCCGAGCAGGTTAGTGTATTTCGGGTTGGCCTTGATGGCGGCCAGAGCGTTATCGGTGGCAAAAAAACCGCTCCAGATCATAGGTACGAATTCAGCCCGTGTCTCACCGGGGTAGGGCTCAATCCCCCAATTATAATACCAACTGACCTTGAGCCCATTAACGCGCGCCGCCGCCCCGGGCAGGTAGTCGCCGACCCCCTTTTTGCCCGACGACCGTGCGGGGTGCAAATCGCAAGACGCGAGAAGCAGCAGGGCGGGTAAGAGGGCGGCTGAAAGGCCGGCTTTTCTCAAGGTTATATTTATCATGCTTGCAGCCGCGCGGTTTATTCGGCGCGGACCAGAATCTTGGCGGGTTTAAGCCCGTCCGTCTCGGCCGAAAGAATTATTTCTCCGCCCGCGGCCTCGGGGCGCAGGATAGCCAGGGCTCGTCCGCGGAACAGTTGCCGGATGTCGGTTTGGAAGCCGGCCGTATTCAGGGGGTCGCCGCTGCAGACCCCGGACAGTTCTCCCTGGCCGGTTACTGAGAAGCGGACGGCGCCGGCGGCGTCCGGGACCGGCCCACCGTTCTCGTCGAGGACATCGACGGTCACATATGCCAGATCGTTGCGGTCGGCGCGTATGATCGTACGGTCTGCGGTCAGGCGCAGGCTATAGGGCTTGCCGGAGGTGCGTAGCACCGCGGAAGACGCCTCTTTGCCATCGACCAGACCCACGGCCCGAAGTTCCCCTGTCGCGTACGGCACCTCGAACACCGCGGTGAGAGCGGTTTCCGCCCCCAGATCAGGAGTCACAAACCTTCCGTTGAAACTGGTGTCGCGCGAGATGGGCTTGGTTCCCACCTCTTTGCCGTTGAGCAGTAGTTTAACCTCGGGATAGGTGGAATAAACTTTGACCTGCATAGTTCGGCCTTCCTGTCCGGCCCAATTCCAGCTGCGCTCCTCGTCCGGCCAGCCCCATTGTCCGACGGCCTCTCCGCGGCCTTCCGGCAGGGGGCGGCGCACGGCCAGTTCCAATTTGCTGCGGCCCCAGACCACATCGCGGTAATAAGACTGGGGCTGCCTGAAGCCGCAGATATCTATATCTCCGCAGTTGGCGAGGTTCCAGGGCCAGGGCTTCAGGTAGCTGTGCAGGTCGCTATCCAGTTCAGTGTGCCCGATGCCGGACTCGCCGATGTAGTCGAAGCCTGTCCATACGAAATCGCCGATGACCCAGGGCATCTCCTCCACCTGCTTCCAGTATTCATAGATGCGGGCCGGCAGTGATTCCGTGCCCACCATAATGCGTTTAGGCTGACGCTGGTGGTCAATGGCGTAGCGGTTTGAATTGTAATTATAGCCGGCCACGTCCAGCGCGGCAAAGTAGGGATCGGCCCCGTCATCCACCTCGTTATACGCCGCGGTCACAGGTCTGGTGGGGTCGAGCTGACGGACATAATCGGCTAAACGCTTCGCGAGCCTGGCTCCCTTCTCCGTTTTGCGCTCGGCGATTTCGTTGCCTATGCTCCACATTATAACGCTGGGGTGGTTGCGGTCGCGCAGCACCATGCTTGTGATATCTTGCCGCCACCAATCCGTGAAGAAGCGGTGGTAGTCCATCGGGTTTTTACCGGTTTCCCAATTGTCAAAGGACTCGTCCATTACCAGCATGCCCAGGCGGTCGCACGCGTCGAGCAGGGCCGGTGATGGGGGGTTATGGCTGGTGCGGATAGCGTTGAAACCTGCCCCCTTGAGCAGCTCAACGCGGCGTTCCTCAGCGCGGTCTACGGCTCTTGAGCCGAGCGGACCGTTGTCATGGTGCATACAGGCGCCCTTAAGTTTTACCGGTTCGCCGTTGATGCGCAGGCCTTTCTCGGCGTCCACTTCCACGGAGCGTATTCCGAATCTGGTTTCGGTGCTATCCAATGTTTTATCTTCTGATGTAATCTCGACCCGGGCCAGGTAGAGATTGGGTTGCGCGGTAGACCACAGGTTGGGTTTGGTCACTATGATATTAAGTGCGACCGGTCCGCTGTTCTTGTGGGGGATAGTGACCGGGGCTTCGGTAACGCCTGAGGTTGAACCGTCCGGAGCTATCAGGCTGACCCGTAACCGCGCATCGGTCCGGGCGCCGGTGTTACCCAGTGAAACTGACACGCTGACCGTAGCGCTATCCGGGCTCACGCGTGGAGTGGTGACGGACACGCCCCATAGCGGGATATGCACGGGCCCGGTGACGGTCAACCAGGTGTGCCGGTAGATGCCGGAGCCGCTGTACCAGCGGCTGTTCGCGCCCAGATTGCGCACGCGCACGGCCACGACATTGGTTTCTCCGGCTGGCTTGAGTCCGGAGCTTATATCGTAGGCGAAAGTGGTGTAGCCGTAAGGGTGATTGCCCAGGTGCCGTCCGTTGATCCACACATCCGCGTCCATATACACGCCGTCGAAGCGCAGTTCCACGCGGCGACCCTGGTCGGCTGCCGGAATAACAAAACTTTTGCGGTACCATCCGACGCCACCCACGGTGTGGCCGGTCGCGGCTCCGCCCGGGCTGGCGCCGGGGTCGAAAGGACCGACCCGCTTTCCCGGGCCGAGCGGGTCATAAAGGCCCGCGATGCCGGGGGTAGGGGAATAAACGCGCACCGCCACCACATTATTTTCTTGGCGGATCAGCCGCGCGGGGACGGGATAGCTGCGGTAGGATTGATAGACATTGGACCAAAAATCCTCAAAGTTTGGTGGGAAACCGCCGACGCCGCCGACGCGCACGCCGTTGAAGAAAACCTCGTCGGCGCCCATCACGGTTCCGAGATCAATTTGAAGGTCCTTGCCGCGTTGTGCGGGTGAGACGCTGATATGCCGCCGGTACCAGCCGAAATTTTTAGATTGATCGTAGCCTGAATGGTCCTTCCATTTGGCCGGGAGTACGACTTTCTGCCAGCCGGCGTCGTCAAGGGAGGCCTTCTTCCAGGAGAGGTCGTCGCCTTGTTTAAACAGCCATTCTCCGTCGCGTGCGGACAGGACCGCGATGTCGTCCTGCTCGCGCGGTGGAAGAGCTTCTATACTCCAATCATGAGGCAGGTCCAGGAGCCGCCAGGCGGAATCCTGGAATCCGGGACGCTCAGCCCCGGCCGCGTCGCCGCGATGAAACCGCCAGCCCTCGTCGAAGGACCGCTCGCGTCCGCCGTCGGCGGCCGCTTGGTCCGCCATCGGCGCCAGTGCCAATAAGGCGAAAAGTAATAATTTCATAGGCTTCTCCTGAGTGGAAAAATACGCTGCGCTAATGCGGTGGGGACCACACTAGCGCAGCGCGAAGGAAGGGGCTATCCTCTGAAATATACGTAAGCCCAGCTGATGCAGAACAGCACTAATCCTGAAGCTGCCACTTCGGTCCAATGCCAGCTGGCCCGGGTGCGCTGTATGTCCTCGGCGCTCGCCGTCTCGAAGGTGAGGCCGGAGATCTTCAGATAATCAGGCTCCTGGGTCATACGGCTTACCACGATCATGACCGCCGCTGAGACGATCGTTATCAGCACGCTGAAGTACTGGAAGTAGATGTTATTGATGATCCACAACACAGAGCCCGGCGTGTAGCCGTGCTCAAAGCCGGCCAGACCGAGGGTGACAGGGGTATCTACCGCCATCCGGAAGATGCCCATCGCGAACCCGACGATCATGGCCCACAGGCAGCCCTTAGCGTTGAGGCGTTTATTGAACACGCCGAAGAAGAACACTACAAAGACCGGCGGGGCCAGATAACCCTGTACGGACTGCAGGTAGTTGTAGAGCCCGTGCGCGCCCTGTATCACGGGGATCCAGGCCAGTGCGATGAGAACCATTACCGCGGTGGCGATGCGGCCCATGCGCACCAGCTGATGCTGGGTGGCTTTGGGGCGCCATTTTTCGTAGATGTCCACGGTGAACAGGGTGGAGCAGGCGTTGAAGACGCCGGCCAGCGAGCCCATAAGGGCTGAGAGCAACCCTGCGACTACGATGCCCCTCACGCCTTCCGGCAGCAGGTACTTGACCATCATCGGGAAGGCGGCCTGGGCTTCATGCGGAACGGGCAGTCCGTTCGGTGAGACCATGGGCGCCAGGCCCGGCACCTTGCCGCTCTTGGCCAGGGCGAAGGCTATCATGCCCGGGATGATGAAGAGATAGACGGGGAACAGTTTAAGGAACGCGGCGAATATGCTGCCGCGGCGGGCGGTGGCCTCGTTAGGGGCTCCCAGCGCGCGCTGCACGATGTACTGGTCGGTACACCAATACCACAATCCGATGATGGGCGCGCAGAAAAGCATGCCCAGCCATGGGAAGTAGTCGTTGAAGTACCAGGCCATCCGGCCGGTCTCCTTGACCGGCAGCCAGGTTCCCGTAACTCCGGCCGGGATAAGAGGCTTCCAAAGGTTGAACATTTCCGAGCCGCAGAGAACGCGCAGTTCATGCCAGCCGCCCAGCTGCTTCAAGCCGTAGGCGGTCAGCAGCCCGGATCCGGTGATAAGGACTACACATTGGATCGCGTCGTTGTAGGCCACAGCCCGCATACCGCCGAGCATTGTGTAGAGGCCTGTCATAACGATCACAGCCACAGAGCCTATCCAGAAGCTGTTAATGTAGTGACCGGCCAGGGTGAGGTGAACCTCGGGCAGCAAGGTGGCGAACACTACGCCGCCGGCGAATATTCCCACCGCGATCTTTGACACCACGAAGGTGATCAGTGACACGATAGAGAGCATGTAGCGGGAGCCTACGGAGAAGCGCTTCTCCAGGAACTCCGGCATGGTGAACACCAGCGAGCGGGCGTAGAAGGGAACGAACACCCAGGCCAGCACCAGCAGACACCAGGCGTGCAGCTCATAGTGAGCCATAGCCACGCCGTCGGCGGCTCCCGATCCGGCAAGGCCGACTACGTGTTCAGAGCCGATGTTCGAAGCGAAGATGGAAGCGCCTACGACCCACCAGCTGAGGTTGCGGCCCGCCAGGAAGTAGTCGTCCGCTGTATCCTTGCGTTTGCTGATAACCCACCAGGCCACGCCCAGTAGTACGCTGAAGTAGGCCGCGATCATTATCCAGTCGAGTGATGTCAGCACGGATGTGGGAACGAGCGCCACAGCCGTTGCAACAGTGTCTGTCGTCATTAGTCATTTCTCCTTTTATTTTTATTATTCCTTGCTTGGGGTAATGATAAAAACTTAAAAATAGTCGTCGTTCGGTATGTTTCGCCCGGCCTCAGGACGGCGGAGGGGAACCGGCTCTGATTAGGGGCGTCCGGAAAGCGCTGCGTCTCCAGGCAGAGTCCGGCGTGACGCTGGTAGGCTTTTGCGCCTTTGCCGACTGTCTTGCCGTCCAGAAAGTTCCCGGAATAAAACTGCATGCCCGGCTGATCCGTAAAAACCTTCATAACCCGTCCGCTTCCGGGTTCGGTAAGCGTGGCAGCTAGAGACGGCTTGCCGGAAGCGGATGTCTTAAGAACGAAATTGTGGTCGTAGCCGGCCGGGTCGCCGCCGGCCTGCCTGAGACGAGCGCCCACGGGCGCGGGCTTGCGGAAATCCAGAGCGCTGCCCGCGACCGGCAGGATTTTCCCGGTGGGGATAAGCCGCTCATCGGCCGGGGTGTAGCGGTCGGCACGGACACAGAGCACATGATTTAAAATGTCTCCACGACCGGCGCCGGTGAGGTTAAAATAGGTATGGTTAGTCAGGCTGACGACGGTGGGGCGGTCGGTTTTGGCCTGATAGGAGATGCGGACCTCGTTGCTGTCGGTCAGGGTGAAGGTGACGGATGCGTCCAGGTTTCCAGGGTAGCCTTCCTCACCGTCGGGGCTGCGCAGCGAGAAGCGCACCGAGGTTTGTCCGGGCATGACCCGCGTCTTCCAGACGCGCTTGTCGAACCCCTTTAATCCTCCGTGCAGGGAATTAGTGCCGTCGTTACGCGCCAGCCGGAATGTCTTTCCGTTCAGCGTGAAGCGGCCCTGCGCGATGCGGTTGGCAAAGCGCCCAACGGTGCAGCCGAGGTATATCTTGGAGGTCAAATAGGGGGAGAGGCTGTCAAAACCCAGCGCCACATCTGCAAGCTTTCCGTCGCGGTCGGGAACCAGGAGGCGGGTGATCGTGGCGCCATATGAGGAAAGGCTTAATTGCATGCCGCTATTATTGGTGAGAGTGTGGAGCTCCACGGGTTCGCCGTCGGGAGTGATCCCGAAAGGCGCGGTTTTGATCTTCGTTTTAGTGGTCATCGCTGTCATTTATGTGAGCCCTTTGATTGGCCGTAATACGATCCGGCCCCGTGCTTGCGCCGGAAATGCCTGTCTAAAAGATATCGAGGCAGAGGCTTGGCGCGGGGGACGAGCTGCAAGGTTTTAAGCGTCATCTCCGCTACTATTTCAAGAGCCAGCGCGTTTTCCACGGCCTGGGCGCCGGACGAGCCCCAGGCGAAGACTCCGTGCCCGTGTACCAGAACCGCGCGCATAGCGGCCGCGTCTAACCCTGAGAAGCGTTCAGCTATAGCGTTGCCCGTCTCCCATTCATAGGCTCCCCGCGTCTCTTTGCCGGTCAGCGGGCGCGTCACTGGAACTTCTCCGTAAAAATAATCCGCGTGGGTTGTTCCCAGGCACGGGATGGGCCTGCCCGCCTGGGCGAAGGCGGTTGCGTTGCGTGAATGGGTGTGGACCACAGCGCGCGCGGCCGCGAAAGCCTTATAAAGCCGCCGGTGAGTCGGCGCGTCCGATGAGGGTTTAAGGCGTCCCCCGATCTGGTTGCCGTCCAAGTCCACCAGAACCATGTCTTTTGGGGTCAGGTCCCGGTATGGCACCCCGCTGGGCTTGATGGCGAATATGCCGGACGCGCGGTCAATAACGCTGACATTTCCGAAAGTCAGGTCGATTAGCCGGTGGGCGGGCAGGAGGAGGTTGGCCTCGCAGCACTCCCGTCGTATCGCGTCGTAGCGTTTCATTTCATCCTTAGAGGCGCCCCAGACCGGGCGCGACATGGTAATAAACTTCGTCGTTGCGCAATTGCTGTTTGAAGGAGCGCAGCTCGGTGCCCTTTGCTATGAGCGCCAGTTCGATGCCGGCCATGCCGGCGAAATCTTCCAGGTGCTCGGTTGTGACGGCGTAGCTGAAGGACGTGTGATGCGCGCCTCCGGCGTAGATCCATGCCGCGCAGGCGGTCTTAAAGTCGGGCCGGCAGCGCCACACGGCGCGGGCGACAGGGAGCTTGGGCAGAGGCCGCGGCGGCTTAACCACGTCGACTTCATTGACGATCAGGCGAAAGCGGTTACCAAGGTCGATGAGCGAGGCGTTTAGCGCGGCGCCGGCAGGCGCGTCGAACACGAGCCGTACCGGGGCTTCTTTGCCGCCGATGCCGAGAGGGTGGATCTCCAGTGAGGGCTTGCCGGCCGCGATGGACTCGCAGACTTCCAGCATATGCGCGCCAAGGACCAGGTGGCCGTCCGGGCTCATGTGGTAAGTGTAGTCCTCCATGAACGAGGTGCCGCCCGGCAGATCGCAGGCCATGGCCTTCATGGCGCGCAGCAGCGCGCAGGTTTTCCAGTCGCCCTCCGCGCCGAAGCCGTAGCCGTCCGCCATCAGGCGCTGCACCGCGAGGCCGGGCAACTGCTTCAAGCCGTGCAGGCTTTCAAAAGTTGTGGTAAATCCGTTAAATCCGCCGTCTTCCAGGAACCGGCGCATGCCTAACTCTATGCGTGCGCCGTCGCGCAGCGATGCGTGGCGTTCCGCTCCTTTGCGCAGAGCCTTGGCTACGTCGTAGCGTTGCTCGTATTGCGCGCAGAGCCGGCTGACAGCGGCGTCGCCCACCGAATCTACGCAGCGCGTCAGGTCCTCTATGCCGTAACCGTCTACCGAGAAGCCGAAGCGGGCCTGAGCCGACACCTTGTCGCCCTCCGTGACCGCTACCTGTCGCATATTGTCTCCGAAGCGGGCGAACCGCGCGCCCTGCATATCGTGCCACGCCCGCGCCGCGCGCATCCAGGCCGCGATGCGGTCCTGCACTTCAGTATCAGACCAGTGGCCCACCACAACCTTGCGGTTCAGGCGCAGGCGCGTGTGGAGAAATCCCGCCTCGCGGTCGCCGTGGGCGGCCTGATTGAGGTTCATAAAATCCATGTCAATATCGCCCCAGGGCAGGTCGCGGTTGAACTGCGTGTGGAGATGCATCATCGGTTTGTTCAGGAGGGAGAGGCCGCCGATCCACATCTTGGCGGGGGAGAAGGTGTGCATCCAGAGTATCAGGCCGGCGCACTGCGGCGCGTGGTTGGCTTCCAGGCAGAGTTGGCGGATGTCGTCCGGCGTGGTCATGACCGGCTTGCAGACCAGTTTGACCGGCAGGCGCTTGGAGCCGTTAAGGGCGGCGACGATCTTTTTTGAGTTTGCCGCGACCTTCTTTATCGCCGACTCTCCGTAGAGATGCTGGCTTCCGGTGACCTGCCAAATTTCCATGTTTTTAAGGTTTTTCATATGTTTTTATTAGGAATCTCCGTGTCAGGATTTCTGCGCCCGCTGCTTGATGGCTATGAGGTCTTTCATCACCAGCGAGAGGTCCGGCGCAGGCTTTACCCCGCCGAAAGAGTCGTGAAGCTTGCGGTATAAAGCGTAAAGCTCGTCGTAAACACGCTTTTGTCCGGCCTGCGGCCGATAAACCACATCCTTAAGAGAGGTCATGCGGCGCTGCGCCTCAGGGAAGGTGTCGTGCCCGCCCCTTGCTTTGCCGGCCAGGACCGCGGCCGAGAGGGCCGCGCCGAGGGCGCAGGCCTGGCTTGAGCCCGAGACCCGCATCTCGCAGCCGGTAACGTCCGCGTAGATCTGCATAAGGAAAGGATTTTTTTCGGCGATGCCGCCGCAGCAGACGATGCGCCGTACCGGGATGTCGTATTTCTGAAGCCGTTCAAGGATGGCGCGGGCTCCGAAGGCGGTAGCTTCGATCAGGGCCCGGTATATTTCAGCGCGAGTGGTGTGCAGAGTCTGTCCCACCAGCAGGCCGGTGAGCAGGGGGTCGACGAGGATAGTCCTGTTGCCGTTGTTCCAGTCAAGCGCCAGCAGCCCGCTTTGGCCGGGCTTGTTTTTCTCGACTTCCCGGACCAGGCGCGCGTGCAGCGCGCCGTCTCCGAGGCAGACCACCTCAACGAACCATTTAAATATGTCGCCCACCGCGGACTGGCCGGCTTCGATGCCGTAAAAATCCGGAAGGATCGCGCCTTTGACGATGCCGCAGATGCCCGGGACGTCGGCTACCTTTTTGCGGGCGGAAACGACCGTGCAGTCGCAGGTGGAAGTGCCTATGACTTTGACCAGGACGCCATCGGTCACGCCGCTGCCGATAGCGCCATAGTGAACATCGAACTCGCCGATGGCGATGGGTATCCCGGCGGGCAGTCCCAATTTGTCGGCCCAATGTGAGCAGAGCGTTCCGGCCGCGACCGTGGCGTCATGAGCCTTGTCATAGAGCCGGTCGCGCAGCGCGGCGAGCTTCGGGTCCAGCCGGCTGAGGAATTTTTTATCCGGCAGGCCGCCCCACTCGCTGCAGTAAAGGGCTTTGTGCCCGGCAGCGCAGATGCCGCGCTTGATGCGTCTCGGGTCGGTTTCCCCGGCCAGCACGGCCGGGACGTAATCGCACAATTCCACCCAGCTGAAAGCGGCGTCAAAAACCTCCGGTGCGGTTTTGAGACAATGCCATATTTTTGACCACCACCATTCCGAAGAGTATGTGTTGCCGCATTTGGCGATATATTCGGGACGGTATTTGGCGGCGAGCCGCGTGATCTCGGCCGCCTCGCGGTAGCCGGTATGGTCCTTCCAAAGCCAGCAGTGGGCGGCTAGATTGTCGCGCCATTTCTTATTCAGGGCGAGAGGGATATTGTTTTCGTCCACCGGGATCGGGCTTGAGCCGGTGGTGTCCACGCCTATGCCGATGATACGTCCCGCCGAAAAACCGTGGTTCCGTCCGGCTTGGCGCAGCGCGCCTTTAACGCTGGCCTCCAGGCCGTAGAGATAATCTGCGGGGTTCTGCCGGGCGAGATTGTGGTCCGTCTTGTCCGTCAGCACACCCTGGTGTCCGCTGGGGTAGGGCACGACGCAGGAGCCGACCTCGGCGCCGTTGCCGCAATCTACGACGAGGGCCCGGACCGAGTTGGTTCCGTAATCAATACCTAAGGAATAAGAGCGGGGGGATTGGCTGGATTTAGAAGCCATAAGAGCAAATATCTCAGAGTTTACTGAAGTTTATATATGTGCCGGCGCGAAAGCTTGCAAAAATCAACCCACTGCTATTATACAAAAAAACGCCGCCAGTGGCACGGTTCGAACCTGAGGGCATATAAATGTCCTGTTAAACCGCGTTGCAAGCCCTTTTTATTGGGATTAATTATATTCTGTCTATAATATAGGGTGCGGACATCAGGACAATGCCGAGAAGTAAAATGTAGACGGTGTCTGAAACAAAGAAGCAGTAGGTTATTAATGCCAAGCCGCTGATCAGCATTGGGACGTCGGTTTCGGACTTGCCGCGCTTGAGATAATAAACCCCGATCATTGAAAAGAAGAGCGAGGCTATCATGCCCCACAGGCTCATCCCGAACAAGGCCCCATGGGGAGCGTGAAGGGTGGCGGAGGCGTTTAGAATATCGTAGGGTTCCATCGGGATACTTTACAATTTTATTGGCATCCGCAACTAAATATGGCCGGCGTAAACAGCGCGCCCGACTTCCCCAATGCGGATCTATAATATAAGGAAAAGACGGGAACTTTCAGGCCTTAAGTTCATCATCATGTATCCTTTACGAGAATCAGATGATTGAGAATCCCGGACAAAGTTTGATAAGATGTATTTAACGGCGCGGTGGCCAAGTGGTAAGGCGGAAGTCTGCAAAGCCTAAAAAACCCTTATAATACAAGCATTATTTGAAAACGCTATTGGTAAGAGCTACTACCAAATTTCATCAAATTGTATGGTTTGGACCTCATTGTGTCAGACTGGTGTCAGACTGTTTTTGTCCGCTTTTTAAGCGCCAATTTTGCATAAAACCGGCGCTTGCAATTCTTCTATAGCATGTGAAGGCGGCGGTCTAAGACTCCCCAGTTTTCGGCGGTCCCGATTCCTCACTTATTAAACCCACCCGTGCGCCGACTGTCCTGCAAAGACAAAAATGTCCAGGAAAACACCGTCTATCCAGTAAATTTTAC
>CAIPTO010000119.1 GCA_903867985.1 uncultured Elusimicrobia bacterium
ACACAATACCGAAAGGTAAAGCAAAAATAAACGGAATATATGGATTATGCGCTGCAACTGGAGGTAGGGGAACTTACGCCGCCGCTGATGTGGGGATTCTTTAACCGCCGAGATTTGGGGAACTTACCGGCGCTCCCCTCAATAATTGTCGCTGCCTGAAAAATCCGGCATGCCTTTACCTTCTTTTATTGTGCTGGCGAAGATATCATCCATGCCCTGTCCGGCTCTCTCTACCAAGCCGGATTTTTCTAAGGTTTCAGCTATAACGCGGTTTCGCCAAGCCCGCTGCACCAAAATATTATCCGGAGTTATGCCGGGCAGGAATCCGCCGGGACTCTCTATAGTGAAATCTTCCGGGCTGGCCGTTATGAAAATTGAACGTCCGCCCAGCGTATAGTCCCTGTGCGCTACCGCATTAAGCAAGGCCTCTCTGATGGCTTTTTCGTTGAAGGCGAAAACTTCCCGCTGGAACAAGCCCTCCTGGAATGGGAATCGCAAATTCCTGGCATTTATAGTATTCCAGACCTCGTCGTAAATCTTAAAAAACGGGTCGCGCCAGGTTTGCCGGAAGTCGTGCGGGATTTTCTTTGCGGTACGCCATTCAAAAATTATTTCGCTGGTGGGCAATAGCTGGTCCAGCTTTTCTTTCTTTCCGAACAAAACAAGACCTGCATAATTAATGCCTAGATCCGTTAAAATGCCGATTGCCTGGAGCAACTTTTCCGACGGGAACTTCAGATAGGCTTCTCTGCCCGATTTTTGCGACCATTTTTGCCGGAAATTATTTAAAGCGGAATCATCCAAATCCGTTATGGTCAATCCGGGAACTATTTTTGCCGAAAAGTCAGACTCCACCTCGTTAAGAATACGCCGCAGTGTGCCGGGGTCCATCTCAACGAGAGACTCTCCGGCTCTCATGGGATATTTATATTGGCCTGAAGATTGTATCGGCTGCCCGAATGGTCGCGCGGGCACGTGAAAAATCAAAACTCTCCCGTCGGGATGGTGAAGCTCCTCCACATCAATGCGAACTTTGAGATTGTTGAGTAAATCGTGCGAAAGCGTATTATGTGTACCCTCAAAAGCTTTTGAGCCGATGATCTTATGCGTTTTATCTTCCACCCCAAGAATGAGCTTCCCGCCACCCTCGTTGGCCAGCGCCGCGCAATAGTCCGGCAAAGCCTTATCCCAGCTAAAGCTGTTTCTTGCCGCTTTAAACTCCAGATGCAAACCTTCCGGATTTTTAAGCCATTTATTGAATTCATCAATCTGTGTCATATGATCTCCACTACCGGAAACAGCGCTGATTGCATAAAGCCTTCTTCTTTCTTCCTTTTGTCGGACTGCCGGTGATTCCCGTCAAATAGCCATCAAATAAAAAAGTTCTTATAACATATACTTAAATCATACTAATTCCAGAAAACAGTCCAGTAGCCGTCAAATAAACCCGTTCTTCATTTTACTATGTGGTCCATGACCGTCTCCATCCAGGTTGGCGGCATCCAGGGTGCCAGCTAAAGTCTTTTGCAGTTACAATCAGCGAATATGTTTTTGTTCCCAATTATTCCGATTCAGCAGGAAGTTCAGGGATATAGATCTGTTTTAGGGGCAAAAGAGCCTTATATTTGGAGTCAAACTTCTCGTAATGCCGTAAAATTAATTCCACAAACTCTTCGCCGTCTATTAATCTAAGATTGCTTTTATTCCGTGCAAAACTCTTAGCCTGATTCGTGAATGTTCCCAGGGTAACAAACATTCCATATTCTGATTTTTCAACTTTCCCATAAAGCTGAGAGACTATCGGGTCTCCAATGCTGCCTTCAGTACTCTTTACTTGGACTTTAATAATTGGCGGCTCAAAGCCCAACTCATCCTTATGCGCTAGGATGTCAATACCGCCATCAGGACCTTCCGGCGAGACTCTTGTTTTATAACCCATTGTTCCCAAGAGATGCCCAACAAAATGCGAAAACCCATGGCCTTTTAGATCTTGCGCCAATGTCTTTAAGATAAAATCATGTGTCGTTTGCTCAATATCATCTGCAACATACTCAATCGACTCATCGCTCTTGGCAGGCTGAACCTCCTCTTTACCTTCTAAAACGGCAATAAATTCATCCGAAAAACTTTTAACTTTAAAAAAACTCATAGCAGAGCCGATTTCGTATAAAGCCCCCTGTGAAAAGTTAGTTCGAGGCAAAGATTTAAGCCATTTAACCGCACGCCGCTGGGAGTAATCCTCCTCATCTTCCACGTGTTTATAGTCGCCAACAACTTCTCCAATATGCACAATCCTATCCGGTTTAGAGGGATAAACAACAATATCTCCGGTTCTCACCTCATGAACGAAACGAAAAAGCTGGCCAGTGGCCATTGGATACCATCCTTTCTTCTTATTGGGATAGGCTTCCATCAACTTAGTCTTAAACCCATCTCTGGATCCTGGTATTTTTGCCAAATCCCCCATATCGTCCCAGCCCAAAGCGATTTGTTTTTTATTGATAAATATAGAGCGAGCATCCCCTCCTACTCCCGCGTGAATACCCCAAACTGTTATCTCATTTTTATTTGCCATGTTACTTCCTTCTTATAAGCTAGAACTTCCGACAAGTCTTTGTTTCAAAGATCGCAATAAACGGGATCGCCTGTGCCTTTATTTCAACCCGCTCACTTCAACATCGCCCCTGGTGTCCTACTTCAGGATCTTCTCTGACAACATCTTAAATAAATCACCCTCACCTGATGATCCAGGCTTAAATGTATCAGAAGTAAAATCCGCATCTTTAAGATCCGCCTTTTTTAAGAGCACAAGGAAATCAGCCTCAGCAGGGATCATCTCACCACGATTCAGCTTATTTAAAACAAGCGGCAATAATCGTATTAGGGCAGCGAATCCTGTCGTTTTAGAAAGGATCTTTCCCTTTTCGAAATTATTCCATGCAGTACCCCATCTGGAGTTAACTGCTTTAAAATAATTCCATATAATTTTCGCAATTTCAGCATCCTTCTCGTCAACAAACCTGTTCCAGAAGACGTACTTATCCGCTTCGGGAGACTTGAGGTGCTTGAGTTTTTCCTTGTCCCGCTTAATTTGATCACGCACTCCCATGGGATCGTTCGTGATTAATTTCAGCAAGCGATCCACAAAAGTTGCCTGCGTAATTACCTCCGATGAGGTTTCAGATGCTTTCCCCAATATTTTAACTCTGCCATAAAATGGGCTGCCCTGCTTAAAGTTTAATAGTTTTGCGATGTTATGGCATGTTTTTTGCGGACTTCTTGTTTCTGTATACTCGAACAAATCATATGCTAATGATTTGGTCACTTTTGTCTGCTTTAAATTAATTGTCGCAAAAACCATTGCCTGATCTTCAATATCCATGTCAATAAATATTGTTACATTCACTTCAAAAGGCCGGCCATAACCCTCCAGCCCCGCAATCCGATGCTGTCCATCAATAATCTTGGCAATGTTGGGGCCCTTATCTATTGTTAGCACCCGCTTTTCCTCATCATATTCCGCATGCTCTGCGCTTATAGAGAGAATAATACTCGTCGGGAAACATGCATCAACCGTGGTGACATATTGCTTAATTTCGGCCACTCTACCTTCAGACAAATCACGTTGAGTGCCGATGTATTTTTCAATATCACGCCCTTCGGTCCTACGAACATCAGCATAAGAGATTGCCCCCAAGTCGGCAGACTTAATAACCCCAATATAAAATATGCCAATTGGTTGAGTCACAGACAAGCACGGGAATTTAATTTTATCCATATTATTCAGCTCCTTGCTTAGTGTCAGACCCCAAAGCATCAAACCCCGCCTCCAAAGACTTAAATTCATCTTTCGAAGATTTTTGCAGATCCATTTGATAATTATCGATTACAACCACCAGATACGACAATACACATGCCCCTACCAACATGAAAACACTGAAGCCACGAACAAAACCGAAATCCACACCTTTCACAATTTCTATCACAAGGCTGCTTATATTTCCACCATTGCTTTCGCTTTGTCCTAAAGTTCTCAAAAGAGTCATAACAACATACATTACCGAAGAAAGTATTGCGGAGATTGATATAATCCAAGATAAAGCACTTCTGCTTGGGAAGGAACGCGAATCATTTACAACAAGGTACATGGCACTTGCCAAAAAAGAGGCTGCATACAATCCGAATTCACCATTATCTGTAAATGTTCCTAGCCCTAGGTGCCCCTTAAACAATAGCAACACAAAAAGAGTGAGAATTAAAGGCAACAACAACCCACCTAAAATTGCCCAAATCATCCAACTTAATCCATCCCACCAATCCTTTTTCTTGGTCTTACGTAAGCACCTATAGGCCAATATCATCAGAAACCTCCCACGCGCCAGGCAGATAATTAGTTATGATCAATTCTTGAACACGACGGACTTTTTTCAAACAAGTAAGGACCCGAGCTCTCTTAATCCGTTTAATATACCAACCACTATAAAGCACTTTTATTTCTTTCGTGTCAGCATTTGTAATCAAGACAAAACATCCTTTTTTCGCCAACTTCTTCGCCACTCTTGCCAACGATATCTGATCGTCCTTGCCGAATCTGTCCTTGGTGTAATGTGTGAAATAGGATGATTTATTTAACGGGGGATACGGAGGATCGAAGTAAAATACGTCTTTCTTTTTCCCACCCTTAATGATCTTTGTATAGTCCGAGGTTCGCAAAGTCGCTTTCCCAAGCATCTTTGATATTTCGACAAGTTCTGCTAAAGACGGAATACAAATTGGATTTCTATGTCCGAAAGGGACATTGAATTCTCCTTTGGCATTAACACGGTAAATTCCATTAAAGCATGCTTTATTCAGATAAACAAATCTTGCCGCCTGAGCGACTGAATACTTTGAGGATTTCCTATTAAACAAGTCGCGCTGTTTGTAGTAATACTTTTTAGAGTTGAGGCGTTGAGACTTCTTAAGATAAGCAAACACTTTTCGTGGAGATATCTGTATATTCTTAAAAGTTTCTATTAACCTCAAATTCGAGTCAGACAAAACCGCGCGTCCAGGTTTATAAGAGATATACACCGATCCCGCGCCTAAAAAGGGTTCATAATAAGTCTTGATTAATTCAAGAGGCGGAAGATATTCAAGAATTTTGTCTACAAATAAACTTTTTCCGCCTGCCCATTTAATAAATGCTTTAGGGGGGTTAAGTTTAGTAAGTTTCGTGCTCATTTCGTGTTTTCTTCTAAAACAGAATTTATTATTATAATCGGACTATTCATATTCCGCAAATCGCTTACCTCACATATAGGTACTTCTGAAAATCAATGAAGGTGTTGCGTATCTCCTGCACGCTGCCCAATTGGGTGGTGGCGTCGTCTATGGCGTGGTATTTCAGGGTGAGGAGGTCTGGCAGTTTCTCCTGGTCCAACTCTTCAACTCCGGTTTCTATATATTTGGACAGAACGAAGTCCAAAAATTCCTGCTGGCGGGAACTCAGCCCGGAGTATATTTGGGCTTTTGCCTTGGTTACGCGTTCCTCGCGGGTAATTGGCTTAACGGAATAGGCGATATATTCCAGCACATCAAAAAGATCGCTTTTCTCAGCATCCACAAGCTTTTGCAAGGTGGAAAGGTCTTCCCTAGTGTAGCCGGCGGCGGCAAGTTTGTCCAGCATGGCTTTACGAGTTATGGGGTTGGACCAGACTTTGCGCAGTTCGTCTTCGTTTTTGAAGAAGTCCGGCAACGCGCCAAATAAACCGAGAACAAAGTCCTCGGCAGAAATCGGTTTTCCCTCTGCGCTGTAGAAAGAAGTGAGTACGGTATACTGGATCTGGCGCTCTTTACCGTCAGCAAGTTTTACTTTGACCTTCTTGGTGCAAACGCAGGGGCGCTTGCCACATTTGGGGCAGGGGCATTCGCAGGGGCGTTGGCCGCAGACCGCGCATGGCTCTGATGGCTTTCTTTCGCAGACGCAGGGCTTCTCCCCACAACGTCCGCAAACATCTGCAACGGGTTCGCCATCCCAATCCGTATCGGAGAAATGATGATACGCGTCTACGAAGTCGTAAATAGTGAAATATTCCTTGCCATCAAAAAGGCGGGTACCACGGCCTATTATCTGTTTAAACTCTATCATCGATTTGATAGGGCGCATCAGGATGATATTTCGGATATTGCGGGCGTCAACTCCGGTGGAAAGCTTCTGCGAGGTGGTTAGAATGGTTGGGATGATTTTCTCGTTATCCTGGAATTCGCGCAGGTACTGCTCGCCCAGCTCGCCGTCGTTGGCGGTAACGCGCACACAGTAATTTGGCTCGATGCTGGTCTTGTACTGGTTTACCAAGTCGCGTACCAGCGCGGCGTGCTCCTGGGTGGCGCAGAACACCAGCGTTTTCTCTTTCTGGTTGATCTCGCCCAAGAAGATCTGCACGCGCTTATTTTCCCGCTCTTTTATCTCGATGGTGCGGTTAAAATCTTTCTCGGTATATATCTTGTCGGTCTCTATTTCGCCTTCCATCACATGGTCGTCAGAGGCGAAGCTGTACTGGTCCAGCGTTGTGCCTACGCGCTTTAGGCGGAAAGGGGTGAGGAAACCGTCGTTAATGCCTTCCTTGAGCGAATAGATGTACACCGGGTCGCCGAAGTATTCGTAGGTGTCGCGGTTATCCTCACGCCTGGGCGTGGCGGTCAGGCCGAGCTGCACCGCAGGCGAGAAATACTCCATAATGCCGCGCCAGTTGCTTTCATCGTTGGCTCCGCCACGATGGCACTCGTCTATTATGATGAAGTCAAAATAGTCTTTGGGATAGTCGCCGAAGTAGGGCGTATTATCCGGGCCGCTCATGAAGGTTTGGAAAATGGTAAAGAAAATACTGCCGTTGGTCGGGACTTTGCCTTTTTTGCGGATTTCGTCAGGGCTGATACGCACCAGGGCGTCTTCGGGGAATGCGGTAAAAGCGTTAAAGGCCTGGTCTGCCAGAATATTGCGATCCGCCAGGAATAGTATGCGGGGCCTGCGTGTGCCGTCTTTTTTAAGGTTCCAGCGGGTTTGGAAAAGTTTCCACGCAATCTGAAAGGCGATAAATGTTTTGCCTGTGCCGGTGGCAAGCGTCAGCAAAATGCGCGGCTTACCGTCCGCAATAGCGGCCATGGTATTGTTGATGGCAATTTCCTGATAATACCGGACAATCTTAGTACCGCCAATATCTTCCAGCGGCAGATTGTTAAACAAATCCCGCCAATTGTCTGTCTTTGCAAACGATTTATTCCAGAGTTCATCCGGTGTGGGGAAGGCGGGGATTAGGCCTTCTTTGCCGGTTTGCATATCTATCTGGTAGATTTCTTTGCCGTTGGAGGCAAAAGTGGTATCCAGGTGCATTTTATCGGCGTAGTTCTTTGCTTGGGCTACGCCTTCTGCTACTGGAAGCTCATCGCTTTTGGCCTCGACAGCGGCCAGTTTGCGGCCTTTATAAGACAGCACATAATCGGCGACAAGCGGCTTGGCGCGTTTTCCGCCCACTTGAATTTTGCCAGCGGTAATATGATATTCGCGGTGAACTTTTGCGCCTTCCGCCGCGCCCCAGCCGCTGGCTTTCAGCTTGGGGTCAATAAGTTCCGCCCTGGTTTCGGCTTCATTCATGAGTGTGCCCCTGCAAGTTCGCCGCTAAAGGCTTTTTGTAGTATGGATTTTTTTAGTTCTTCAAAATCTGAAAGTTTTTCTTGATATATAGCCTCAAGCTTTTTTGTTTCTGCAGAAAGAGTGTCCAACTTCGCGACTATATAGCGTTGCTCGGAAAGAGGTGGGACTGGAATGACTATCGAATTTAAAGCTGATTGGTTTAATTTAGGCTGTGCTGCACCAGTAATATATGCATCGAGTTTTATTGAGGCAAAATATCTTTCCACATATTTTTGAGTTTCAAGGTTTTTAAATTTCAGAATATGTGCGTGATTGTTTACCCATAACTTTCCAGAAACCGAGAATGCGATAGGAGTCACTCTTGCAAGTAGATTTGCACCATCTTCTGAAATCAAAAGCAAATCCTCATCAAATATATACTCAGCCACGTGATCAACAATACCGGAAGCTCCGTAATAGGGATATTTTCCACTCTTGCGCTTGCTTCTAGTAATAGGAATCCGCCTACCATCAAGGTTCTCAGAGATTTGGGGCAGAGTCTTCACTTCCCAATCGTTGCCAGGAGTAGCAAAGACACTATGCAAATATGAATCAAAAAGTTCGCGGGCATTGGCGAAATTCTTTTCAGCCTTCTCTTTTGCCTTGGCAATCGCGCCAAAAGCCTCATCCAAAATAGCCACAATGCGTTTTTGTTCTTGCAAGGATGGAACCGGTATTCCGAAATTAAAAACTTGTTCCATATTGGCGCGAGGCATTCTTGCACCGGTGCATGTTTTGTTAATTTTCGCAACGACAGACTCGGAAGTAATCCAGTAAAACAGAAATGTCTTGTCTATAAGCCCCTTGGGCTTTAGCGGGAATATTTCCGTGGAGCAATGGCCACTAAAGCCGGGCAAAAGGACTTTGTTTAGATACGGACGTAAACGGCCATAGAGTAAATGCTCAGGCGTAAAATAAAAAGTAATGCTTTTAACTCCGCGCGGGGTTAGTTGCCCTAAAAAGCGGCCAGTATTGGATTCAATATCCTCCATCCCGACATAGGGGATATTACTATGGAGGTTTCTTGCCCCATCAATTTCACAAACATCTCTTAATTTTAACTTCTTTAAAGCCATATTATTTAAACAACCCTTTCGAGCCGATTTGATGTCCCCAATACTCTGTCATCTGAACAATCTGCTCCAAAGCGGTCTCAAGGATGTGAATAATGCCCCGAGCGTCCGTTTTTGTAATCGAGGACTTTGGCGTAATGACTTTGGAATTCAAAACCCCGACATATAGCGAATCTTGCCGCTTCTTCCACAGAGGCTCTTCGACTACAACCTGTTCGACATCATGCAAGTCCGGGCCAACCCATGAGGTGGGGTGGTCCTCCGCCTCGTAATAGGCCCAACCTACCCGAAGAATCTTTAGCTTGTGGTCCGCAAAAGACTTCGCGAAATCAGCCTCATTGGAATAACCGGTATACACATCCGCAGCATACTGAGACTTCGAAATCTCCTCTAAAGCCGTGTAAGCTAAGAAATACGCGCGCGAGTAGTGGGCATTCTCAAAAAGAAGCTTGGCTTCTGTTAGCAAGGCCGCCGCATTATTGTGGGCCTGCCGGTATATCTCCCAGTGGAGTTTTTGCTTCTCCAATTTATTTTCCATCAATTAGTGCCAGAATTTTTTTAACGACCTTGTCGCTTTCTTTATCTAGCTTTGATATTTCCGCCAAGATGTCTTTAGGGTTTCGATAGGCAACTTCTTTGTCTCCGTTCGGGTTCTTCACGGAGAGGTCACAAGTATCGGCGTTCACATCAGCGATATTAACCGACCATGAATTTTCAGAGTTAGCTTTAGTCTTCTGCAATTTAACAAACTCGGCCAAATCATTTTCATTCAGAGGATTTGTCTTCCCGAGGTTACGGTCCAAATCTAAGTGGTAATACCAGACTTTGCGAGTGGCAGAACCCTTTTCAAAGAACAAAACCACGGTTTTAACACCCGCACCGGTGAATGTGCCTCCGGGTAAATCCAGCACCGTGTGCAGATTGCAACTTTCCAGCAGCAACCGGCGCAGACTGACAGAGGCATTATCGGTATTGGAAAGAAAGGTGTTTTTTATAACCACACCAGCCCGACCGCCGGCCTTCAGTATCTTGATAAAATGCTGGAGAAACAGAAATGCTGTTTCGCCGGTTTTTATCGGGAAGTTCTGCTGAACTTCGGCCCGCTCTTTGCCGCCGAACGGCGGATTGGCAAGCACGATGTCGTAGCGGTCTTCCTCCTGTATGTCGGCAAGATTCTCGGCCAGGGTATTTGTATGCACAATATTGGGGGCTTCCACGCCGTGCAATATCATGTTCATGATACCTATGATATAAGCCAACCCCTTCTTTTCCTTGCCGTAGAAAGTCTTTTTTTGGAGCGTCTCGGCTTCTTTGGTAGTCAGGTTCTTGCTGGCCTTTAAATATTCAAAAGCTTCACACAAGAAGCCCGCTGACCCCACGGCGCCGTCATATATCTTCTCGCCGATGGCAGGGGCAACCACTTTTACTATGGTTTTAATAAGCGGCCTGGGCGTATAATACTCGCCACCATTCCTGCCTGCATTGCCCATGTTCTGAATTTTCCCCTCGTAGAGATGCGACATCTCATGCTTTTCAGTATGGGAACGGAAGCGGAGGCCATCAATCAGGTTGATGACTTCACGCATATTGTAGCCGCTCTGGATCTTATTTTTAAGCTCGCTGAATATTTCCCCTATTTTATACTCAATAGTGTCGGGGCTTACGGCGTCAGTTTTAAATTTCTTCAGGTAGGGAAACAGCTTATGATCCACAAAATCTTTCAGGTCGTCCCCGGTCAAAGCCTTGTGGTGGTCGATTTGCCCATCCTTGCCCTTGGGCGCGGCCCAGGTTTCCCACTTAAACTCGCGACTGATGATAACGGAATGGGACTTTCCAGCCAGCTCCGCAGAGGTTTTCTTGTCTTTCTCAAGGTCTTCCAGGTATTTCAAGAAAAGGATCCAAGAGGTTTGCTCCACATAATCCAGTTCACTTGAACAGCCGGCGTCCTTGTGGAGAATATCATCGATATTTTTAAAAACCTGTTCGAACATTTTAAAACCCTCTTTTACGAATTTGAAATCATATTTTGGTGCGAATCTATAAATACCCCTAATAATTAATTATATTGCTTTGCGTGGCAAATTGCCATTAAAACCCCAACGCGACCCAGCAATGTCGCAAGGGACCGCTAAATACCGGATCTCGCGCTGACTTATCACCCAAGATCACTCTCTAACATCGCTATTACGCTGCCGGGGCTGGTGTAACCCTGGGCCGCCATCACGGATTTAACGGTCTTCTCAAGCACCGCTTTATTGGCGGTAGCCAACCGGAAAATCTCGGGTTTATCAGATTTTATTACAACTACGCCCAAAATGATTATTTCTTCGCTCATGGCGACTTCGTTCGTATTTTTCACACATCCCCTCCCGGCCACGATTTTAAAATAGTGCCTGACCTACATTTCCATTTCTCGACCTCCGGTATTTTCCTTAGAAAAAGCCTTTCCGAGTGCTGCGACTCGCTTTTTCACATCTTCTTCGAGCTGGTATTTATCAAGCGCCGCAGGATCGCCGTTTTGTGAAAGGCAAATTGTGGCATAAATCACTACAGCCGGCTCATCTCCGTATTTCGCTATCAATTCTGTCCCGGCTTTGCCATTCAAGACTTCGGCGATATTCCGCTTAACTTCGGGCTCTATCTCCTTGGCTGCATTAAGATCAGCGGTAAGGGCTCCCATATAGCCTTTGTACTTCTGCGTATAGTCATCGAGCCCGGAGACTTCTTCGAGCAGATATTTGTTATAGATTTCTAATTTAGCCGGAGGGGCGTTGACCACAACCGTCCGGTCTTCCGCTTGCGCGGACAGTTCTTTCATCTTTTGCTTAAGAGTGTCGTCGGTCATCGAGATATCAAGGGTGTCCCTGGCATGGGCTTTGATTCCGGCCAGGTCTTTCAGCTCTGCGATATCGTCGGTGAAAATCTTTATTTCGTCGCGGGCGCGGGTGATATTGACGTACTGGTTGCGCATATCGATCAACGCGGGGATTCGGGTATCGGATTCCACTACAACGCTGTTGTACGTTTGCCCCTGGCTCTTATAGGTGGTCAGGGCATAGCCATAGTCTATGTTCCGGTACTTCCTGGAGTCTATCGCTAAAACGCGGTTGTCCTCGGTGCGGACCTTGATGGCGTTTTCGCCGCAATCCAAAACTTCAGCCTTTTCCCCGTTGCGAATGTCGTATTCCTTGTACTCATTCCGGGTGAAACAAATGGTGTCGCCTTTGGCTAAAGCTATCTCTATATCGCGCCCCAAGCCTTCGCCGTCGGGCTTGGTCATTACGTAGGACTTCTCTTCACCCAGTTTCCGTTCCTGTTTTAAGGTCTCACGAATTTTGAGATTTATTTCGTCCCTGGCGGCGGCGGTGCCGACTATTATCAGGGTGTCCCGGTTATAAAGGTCCGCCACCCGGCTACGGCGATCTTCGGCGGCGGGGATTTCCTCTATGTGCCCATTTTTGTTGAGCAGTTCTAAGCTGTCCCCCATCCTGCCTTGTTTGGCGAAGTCCACGGCTTCCCGAAGGACGGGATTGCGCTGGCGGTAATTCTCGCTCATTGCCACAAGTTTGACGGCAGTTGTTTTCTTGGACATTCGGCCATAATAATCCACATACCGTTCGAACACGCGCCCGGCGCTGATCGATTCCAGCTGATTCATGTCGCCAACCAGGATAAGCTTGTCCTCGTTCGCCTCCACCAGTTTAAAAAGCCTGGCGGCGTTACGGCTGTCCAGCATACTGGCTTCGTCAAAGATCAACACCCGTTGTTTATTCTGGTCTTTACTGCCAAAGTAGGACCTGAGCGTCATGGTCTCGATCCCCCCCTCATCGGAAAGCTTCTTGGCGGC
Organism: uncultured Elusimicrobia bacterium; assembly: GCA_903867985.1. Taxonomy (GTDB): domain Bacteria; phylum Elusimicrobiota; class Elusimicrobia; order Elusimicrobiales; family UBA9959; genus YA12-FULL-51-18. Next base: position 12,593 of record CAIPTO010000119.1, read on the forward strand.
GACACCCTGCATTGCCAAGCCAAGCACATCGTAGCCCTTCTGCCGGTAATGTTCCGCCACGGCTTTAAGGGTGGACGTTTTACCGGCCCCGGCGTCGCCCTGCACCACGTTTATCATATTTTGGGAGGTCAGGAGATCAACCACGGCTTGGCCCTGTATTCCCGAAAGGGATTTGCGGCCGAGATTTTTGTTCGTCTCATTAAAATCCTGCAGGTATTTGGACGCCGCGCCGCTATCAGGGTGGTAACTAAACCCGCCATCCACTCCGGCAAATCGCATGTAGTCGCGCTCTGTGGCTATCAGTTCCAGGGAAGTATACCGCTCCGCCCCCCTGTCTTTAACCGGTATGACAAACCCCTGCTTTTTCTGGGCCTCAAGCCGGGCTTCCACTTCATTATAGGTGACAGGCTGCCACTCACCGCCGCGCATCACGTCTTTCAGGTATTCGTAGACCAGTTCCTGCTTGGAAACGGTCGCGCTGCGCTCGGTGGCCCTTTTGAGCGCGTTCTGCCACCGGAGAGCCTCGTTACGCCCACCGAGCTCGCCATTGCGCTCCTGCTCGGCCTCGATCGAGAACTCCGCGGCTTTGGACCAGGCCGTCCGCTCTTTGATGGCGTTCTTAAGATTTTCGACCTCGTTTACCACGAATTTGGCAAGCCTGGCGACCCAGTCGGCAAGAATACCGGCCTTATCCGTGGCGGGGTCTTTTCCCCTCCGGCTTCTGTGCCAGGCGGTCATATCCAACAGGCCTTTCGCGCGCTGGCCG
>CAIPTO010000120.1 GCA_903867985.1 uncultured Elusimicrobia bacterium
TAAAAGTTGATTGGATCCCCGCCAAAAAATCGCAGGAATGCCAATCACAAATGACGGAATATTTACATCCCGGCCTCGCTTCTCCGTGGCTGAACCCCGTCCCCCGCTTAAAACCACAAGCCGGAAAATTTATTAAGATATTAAGAACCATCCCCAAGCTCTATATAGGCGTAAAGTTCTACGACGATTTTAAAAAAGCGGGAATTGATAAAATATAAATGAAACGCGTCTTTAAAATTCTTCCGGTTGCCCAGTAACCCAATTGCCCGGCAGTTTGCTTATGACTCCCAAAGACCTTAAAAAACTGATAGCCGCCGGCGAATCCGCCCACATGGAATTCAAAGAGTCATTTGGTGAGGCTGTGATAGAGTCTTTAGTCGCCATGGCCAATGCCGGCGGTGGGAGAATAATTATAGGCGTCAGGGACAATGGTGCAGTCTGCGGCATAGGGGCGAACAAGCCTGTCGCCTCTTGGATAAACGATATTAAAATGAAAACCTCCCCGGCGCTCTTCCCGGACATAGAAGTAGCAGGCATACAGGGGAATACTATTGCCGTATTCTCAATAAAAGATGTCCCCATCAAGCCGGTTGCCACTAAGGGCAAGTGCTTCATCAGGCGCGGCAGCAGCAACCACCTGATGAGCATCCCGGAAATTGCGGATATGTACCTGAAGACCTACAATCTTTCCTGGGACAGCCTTATTGACCCCGATAAAACGCCTGCCGACCTGAGCCCTAAAAAGGTTGAGCGGTTCCGGGAACTGTTGGAAAAACAAGCCTCTGTTACCGTGCCTGAAGATTCATTTACGCTTTTAAAGAAATTTTCCCTCCTAAAGAACGACCGGGAGACAACCTTTGCCGCCTCGCTCCTTTTTTCCGCCAAGCCGCCAATCAATACGGCAATACACGCGGTGCGGTTTAAGGGAACTACAAAGGACGAGTCTACTGAGGATATCTATATCCAGGAAGACCTGGTTTCCGAAACCGATCTGCTGATGGAATTCATCCACAGGAGTATAAGAAAAGGCGTCCGTAAGGTGTCCGCCCTCAAGCAGCTAACGCACGAGACGGTATGGCAGTATCCCCCGGATGCTATGCGCGAGCTGGTTGTAAACCTTGTTATTCACCGGGATTATAAAAACGCTTCACCATCCTGCCTGTTTATCTTTGATGACCGCATAGAAATGTGGAACGCCGGCGAGATGCCCAAAGGCCTGTCCCTGGCCAAACTCCAATCCGGCGATTACGAACCCAGTGCAAGAAACCCGCTGCTCACCCGCGTTTTTAAAGAGCTAGGCCTTATTGAGAACCTCGGCAGCGGCCTGCAGAAAGTCTGCCGGCTTTTAACGGGTGCGGGCCTGCCCCTGCCGTTCATGGAGGCATTATCCTCCGGCACAAGAATAGTGGTTCGCTCAAAAAATCCTGAAAAGTATCCTAAAAAGTATCCTGAAAAGTATCCTGAAAAGTATCCTGAGAATATTTCCAAATCTGGAGTTGCCGTGTTAAAGCTGGCCAGCGTCGCGCCGAATATTACGCGCGAGGAAATAGCCCGCAAGATTGATCTTTCCTTGCCGGCCGTCAAGAAAATAGTGGCTGGATTAAAAAAGAAAGCGCTGCTCCGCAGAGTAGGTCCCGACAAAGGCGGGCATTGGGAGGTGTTGCCCCGATGAACACGCTCAACCAGGGGTGGGGGCTCCCCATCCCCACGCTCCCCATAAGAAACATTGTCATCCCGGCAAACAAGACCGCCTGCCCCACTGGTTGTGTAGTGGGGGGATCCATAAAAGTTGATTGGATCCCCGCCAAAAAATCGCAGGAATGCCAATCACAAATGACGGAATATTTACATCCCGGCCTCGCTTCTCCGTGGCTGAACCCCGTCCCCCGCTTAAAACCACA
>CAIPTO010000121.1 GCA_903867985.1 uncultured Elusimicrobia bacterium
CTAAGCGCGGGCCTTCTAACGATAAGGTCTGGTTTTATGATAATTTTTCCAAACTATCAAAGAGGGTCGAGCCTTTCTGGTATGATGCCTATGTTAATGACATTCCCGGCTTACGCAAAGCTCTTATAGAAAAAGCGCGGATCTTTAACCCGGACTTAATATTCTTCCTGCCGTATACCGGTCAGTTTGACGCCATAACTCTGGATCTTCTAAAATCAAAATGGCCAACCTGCGCCTGGTTCGGTGACGACACCTGGCGGTTTTCGGCCTTTTCGTCAAAACTGGCCCCTCATTTTACCCATGTCTGTACCACTGATATATTCAGCGTGGAAAAATACAGAAAGATAGGCGTGAAACCCATCATTACGCAGTGGGCGGCACAGCCGCTTGCCACCCCGGCTGCTCCGCTGCAGGCCGGAGAAAAACATCGGTATAATGTTTCCTTCGTCGGCGCGCGAAATAGCGTGCGGAATTGGTTCGTTAACGTCTTGCGTGACAGCGGGATTTCCGTGGAATGTTTCGGGCACGATTGGCCCAACGGCCAGATTTCTCGCGACGAAATGGTCAGGATTTTCAGAGAAAGCAAAGTAAACCTGAATCTGTCCAACAGCGCGACCCCGGATTTCCGGTATTTGCTGGCAAGCCCCAGGAATTTGATCAGTTATATGATAGCGGATAAGACTTTCGAACAGATAAAGGCCAGGAATTTTGAAATTCCGTTGTCGGGCGGCTTCCAACTTACCAACTATGTGGCAGGAATAGAGCGGTATCTTAAAATAGGTGAAGAGGTGGCGGTTTTTTCCTCTCCCGATGAGTGCGTACAGCAGATAAAGTATTATATGCAGAATGAGGCTGAGCGCGCTTCTGTTACCGCGGCCGGTTATATCAGGGCCGCCGCTGAGCATACCTATCTTCATCGTCTGGAAAAGGTTTTTGCCGAAATATGGCCATAAAACGCCTCGCTATATGGGTTGATGCCGCGTACAGTAACGACGCTTTGTTCGACCCCCTAAGCCCGTTGAACCGGGATAACTGCCTTTCGGCCTACAGGCTGTTGAGGGACAAGCTTCAGGCCGGAGGTTGGGAATGCCGGACACACGACGTGTATAAGGCTGGTGGGATCACTCCTGACGCGGTATTATTCACGGACATGCCCAAAGCCCGTCCTGATGCGCTTCTGGGGGACTGGAGCGGGCGCGTCCGCAAACTTGCGTTATTGTTGGAGTGCGCTGTAATAAAGCCGGGGAATTGGCTTCCCGGCAGTCATGACGGTTTTGACGCTGTTTTTACCTGGGATGAAAAATATATTGATGACCGCAAATATTTTAAGATTAATTTCCCGAACCCGTTCCCGGATGGTATAACGGCAAATCCATTAAACCGTTCCGGGTTCTGTGTGATGATCACGGCAAATAAAAAGAGCCGTCACTCTCTCGAACTTTACTCCGAGCGGGAGAAGACTGTCAGATGGTTTGAGCGCAGCCATCCGGGTGAGTTCGACTTGTACGGCATGGGCTGGGATCGCCGCATATTCACCGGCCCGAAACCGGTGAGGGCTCTCAATCGTTTCTCCGCCCTGGCACGCTTGACCGCCCCTAAATATATGTCCTATCGGGGAGTTATAACGGAAAAAAGGCCGGTGATAGAAAAATACAGGTTCTCGATATGTTATGAGAACGCCAGGGATGTCCCCGGATATATCACGGAGAAGATCTTTGATTGTTTTTTTGCCGGGAATATTCCGGTTTATTGGGGCGCGCCGGACATAGAAAAATACATACCGCGGGATTGTTTTATAGACCGTAGGGATTTTGCCAGCCATGAGCAGCTTTATGCTTATATGAAAGGTCGTTCCGATAGCGATTTATTAAAGTATATCGAGGCCGCTCGCGCATATCTCGCCAGTCCGGCCGCCTTTCAATTCAGCGACAAGTACTTTGCTGACACCATAGTAAAAACGCTTATAGGAAAAATATGAAAAAAATTCTGTTAGTAAGCCAGCCTCTCCAGGTAAATGCCCAGGCCCATTCCAAGGACAATTCTTACGGACTCGGCCTTGCGTATCTTCACGCCGTGTTGGAGAAGGAGGGATATGAAATTCGTACGCAAAGCTACAATAATTGGGCTCCGGCTGCGGCAGCGGCCGCCCTGGAAGCGGAGCTAAGCGGTTTTAAGCCCGATTTTTTTCTGGTGCAGATTTTTACGATGAACCGGGTGGAGAGTTTTAAAGTCATAAAAAAAGCCCGTGAATTGCTACCCGATGCGTGCATAATCGCCGGAGGGGTACACGCTTCTATATACTCAGCGCAATTGTTGGATAATTTTCCATTGGACTATGTGGTTATAGGCGAAGGAGAAGCCACTATAGTTGAACTTCTACGGACCATATCTTCAAGTGGGAATTTAGGCACCGTAAAAGGGATAGCCTACCGTAAAGACGGCGCCGTTGTCCTTACTCCGCAAAGGCCGCTGATCGAGGATCTGGACGCTCTTCCATTCCCAAGCCATGAACTTTTCATAAAAGATGAACCGCTTCGCGAGATGGGTTGCATATTAACAAGCCGCGGCTGCCCGTATCGGTGCAGCTTCTGCTGCCTCCACACAATTTCCAGACGCAAATTTCGTAAACGCTCAATAACAAATGTTGTAGATGAAATAGCCTATATCGTAGAACACTTTCCGCAGATAAAGGTCCTGCAGATAGCTGATGATACCTTTACGCTTGATCAGCTCCGGGCCATTGGAATATGCCGCGAGATAATCCGGCGCGGGATAAAAATGCGGTTTTTATGTTCGGCGCGCATAAAACCGGCCAGCTTGGAACTGTTTAAGATCATGGAAGAAGCAGGGTTCGAATCAATAGGTTTCGGCCTTGAAACCGGGAGTGAGAAGCTCCTGTTATCTATACACAAAAGCATTACGCGTGAGGATGTTCTTAAAACCTTTGAAATGCTGAAGGGTATAAATATACGCATATCCACTTACCTGATGGTCGGCTTTCCGGGTGAGAACACTGACACCGTGGCTGAAACCATTGACCTGATAAAAAAGCTGCAAAAGATCAAGTATTTCGAATTCGCCGGCGTCGCCCGCCTCTGGGTTTATCCGAACACCGAGGTTTACGAGGTTATGCGGGCCAGCGGTTGTATAGATGATAGTTACTGGCTTACGGACAAGGATGTGCCCTTCTTCACGCTTGAGCATACCGCCGAGGATTTGGAACGCATGACTACCAGGATAACTCTTGCCTGCATGCCGTGGCGGCAATGGATAAAACGTGTTTTTATAGATTTACTGCATCCGGCCCAGACTTTTAAAAAAACTGCGTCCAGGATGCGCAAGCTTAGACAGCTCATTTTTAACTAATGAACCGGAACTATATGATAATCGGCGCGGGCCGCGCCCTCCAGATAATTATCGCGCTGGCGGCTATGCGGCTTTTGACACACCTTCTTTCAAGCAGCGAGGTGGGGAATGTTTATTTGGTCCTTTCAATAATCTCATATTTTTCTCTGGTGTTGGTGAGCCCGGTCGGTTTGTATATTACGCGACGGTTGAATGACTGGCATAAAGGGGGAATCCTTCTTGATCGTTTCGCTTGTTATAATATTTATGTCTTAGGGGTTTCACTGTCTGTTTTCCCGGTATTATTTCTTGTGAAAGGCGCTTTTGGCATAGCAGCTGGTATCAGCACTTTAGGTCTTTGCTCGCTCGCTTTCGGGTATATTTATGCAGGGACCTGGAATTCAACAATTATCTTCGCTTTGAATATGCTGCACCACAGGCTCAGTTTTGTGGTTTTTTCCACTGCAACTCTTTTGCTATCCCTATTTTTTTCCGTCTCACTTGTAAAGCTGTATGGCTCGTCCTCCGCGATGTGGATAGCGGGGCAGATATTGGGTTTTACGGTTGCTGCGGCCGTTTCTTTGTTGTATTTAAGGCGTAAGGTAAGTTATGTCGTAAGTTTCGCCAGAGTCTGGAAGATCATTAAAAAACCACGCCTGCAGGGGATAGCTAAATTCAGCTTTCCGCTGTTGGTGATGACATTTTTTATGTGGCTGCAAAACCAGTCTTACCGTCTTATAGTTGAGAAAAACATCAGCCTTGATTTTCTGGGTCAGATGGCTGTTGGGTTGGGGATAGCGGCGGCGATAATTTCAGCAGCGGAATCGCTTGTGCAACAGATATACTATCCCATTTATTATACCGAGATAAACACTTCCGACGGCGAGATCCGGAGATCAGCCTGGAATAAAATGGCCGGCGTTATTATTCCGCTGTATCTGCTTACCACTTTGTTCGTTTCTTTTCTCGCCTGGCATTTAGTGACGGTATTGGTGGACGTTAAGTTCCGTGAAGTCTGGATCTTCACTGTTTTCGGGGCTTGGGTTGAATTTGGTCGGATCGTCACAAATATCTTCTCCACGGTGGCGCATTCGGAAATGCGCACTGGGCCTTTGGCAAAACCTTATGCCTTGGGGGGCATCTTGACCGCTGTCGGTGTTTATTTAGTCTCGTTTTCCGCTGCTCACGCGTTCTTGATCCCTGCCGTTCTGGTGCTGTCTGGTTTTGTCACGCTTTTATTTATGATTGCCGGTATGCGCCGCATAATGAAGTTCACTGTGAACTTTAAGGCCATAAAAATGGCCGTATTACTGGCACTGCCCTTCCCGCTCGGGTTGCTGGTTAAAAACAATGAATCTTCGATCTTAATATCCTGCGCGGTCTTACTCGCCCTGGGATCTTATTTCCTGTTCGCGCAGTATCTGCTTTACCGCCGCCCCGCGTGCGCAAAGGGGGGGGTGTGAAAAATCCTTCAACTCCCCTCGTTTGTATTTGCGTGCCCACCTATAACGCCGGCAAAACTCTTTCCGCGACGCTTGATTCAATATTAGGGCAGACCTACAGCAATCTCCTTGTTAAAGTTGTAGATAACGCCTCTACGGATAATACACTCCAAATCGCCGACGTTTATGCCTCAAAAGACCTTAGGGTTAGCGTCATCCGAAATGGAGATAATATCGGGGCCGAAGGCAACTTTACGCGCTGTCTTCAACTGGCCGAAGGTGACTATACCGCTATCTTCCACTCCGATGATATATATAGCCCTGAAATAGTGAAAGAGCAGGTAGCTTTTCTTGAAAAACATCCGCAAGCTGGAGCCGTGTTTACAATGGCCCAGAGTATTGATGAGGAAGGAAAACCTGGCAGGACATATACATTACCTTCTGAACTTATCCACGCAGAGAGCACGCTATATGAATTTCCTGAAATATTCCGCGTTATGCTCAAATATGGAAACTTTATTTTTTGTCCCAGTGCAATGGCTAAAACTTCAGTTTATCGTGATTGCATTAAGATTTGGGACTCCGGAAATTTCGGCAATTCCGCGGATTTGGATGTATGGCTTAGAATACTGAAGTTGCACCCGGTTGGAATCTTGCCCGAACCACTATTATTCTACCGTGGGGCGGCAATGAGTAGTTATAGTTATACTGCGGTCCGCACCAAGACCGACCCACACAATATGCTGCGCGTTTTCGAAACTTATATGGCTGAATACGCGCGGGATTTAATGGGGCCTAAAGAAAAAGCCGATTACGCCAGGCTTGTAATGAACGACAATGTTAACCGGGCATTTAATTTTGCGGCCATGAGTAAACCGGCCGAAGCCAAGGCATTGCTTGCCGGTGTATTCCGCCCGGGAAGCCTCTCCACAGCCTTTTGCAGCGTTTATCATCTTAAGACCGTGGTTTTGGCGTTCCTGACGATCCTGCTCATCTTGCTGCCGCTGCCCGGGCGGATAAGGCGGCAAGTTTCTATTTGGCGATTCAAGAGCCGGGGTTAGGGGCGGAAAGGTTAACTTCAAATTTCAGGTTAGCTGAAGCAATAACAATCCTAGTAATTCTCCCGTAATGCAATAATCTGTAGTATAATTTGTATAATGGTGCAAAATGGAGGATTTAATGCGTGGACGATATCTTGAGCGGGAAATACTCTCCGATTTGAAGGGAAAGATGGTTTTTATATCCGGACCAAGGCAGGTGGGTAAGACCACGCTGGCTGAAGGTCTAGGCAAACGATTTTATCCCTCAAAGACGCAGTATTTAAACTGGGATAGCGGCGAAGACAGGCGCAACATCCTTGCCGGACGTTTTGAGCCCGAAAAAGAACTGCTGATTTTTGATGAGATCCATAAATACAAGAAATGGAAAAATTATCTTAAAGGCGTTTATGATAAAAACAAGGCAGATTTAAAAATACTTGTAACGGGAAGCGCCAGGCTGAATGTGTATCGAAAAGGCGGAGATTCTCTTTTAGGCCGATATCATCATTACCGCCTCCATCCTTTTTCATTGGCGGAGCTTTCCGGGTTTAGCTTTGCCGGCAAGCCTTTTGACGCGCTTGAGTTTCACGGCCCGGATGAGAAAAATCGCGGAATTCTGGAAGCGTTGATGAAACTAGGCGGGTTTCCTGAGATTTATCTGAAAGGCAGCGCGAAGCATCTGCGCAGATGGCACAATGAAAGGGCTGATTTGCTTGTAAAGGAAGACATACGGGATATTGAGAATATAAGGGACCTTTCCGCTTTGCAGGTTCTTGTGGCGCTGTTGCCTGAAAAGGTGGGATCTGTACTGTCTATAAATTCAATACGCGAAGAGCTCGCGGTAAATTATAGAACAGCGGCTTTATGGGTGGATGTGCTTGAACGGTTTTACTATCATTTCCGCGTATATCCATACCAGAATTCCGCCATAAAGGCTCTTAAGAAAGAGTCTAAGCTTTATCTTTGGGACTGGTCTGAGGTGCCCGATGACGGCTCCAGATTTGAGAATGTCGTAGCTTCCCACCTGTTAAAGTTTGTGGATTATCTTTTTGACGCGGAAGGGTATAAGACAGGGTTGCACTTTTTGCGAGATAGGGAACAGCGGGAGACGGATTTTTTGATCACGGCTGAAAATAAACCATGGTTCGCCGTGGAGGTTAAGTCTTCGGCTAAATCTGTTTCAAAATCACTTAAATATTTTGCTTCAAAACTCTCGGTGCCATTTGTGTATCAGGTTGTGCGTGAACCGGGTACGGATTTTACGCAGGATGGCGTGCGTGTAATAAGCGCCGAGAAGTTCCTTTCCGGCCTTATCTGAGCGGAAGCCTGAATTGCTGACATTAGGCAGCCTTTTATATGAAACTTGCAATAATCAATCTTACTGGCGGGGGAATGAGCGGGGGGCATAAAAGTTATATAGCAAATATTTTGCCGCGCCTGGCCGCTTCGGATAAGATAGAAAAAATATTATGCGCCTCACCGGTCGGTTTTAAAGCGGAAACCTGGATCGCGCCTTCCCCAAAATTAAATTTGACGGTATGTGAGCCGTTTAAATTCACCAGTTCCGCGCCTGACAAACAACTCAAGGCCGCCCTTGACGCGTTCCGGCCGGATGTGGTGTTCGTTTCCGTTGAAAGGCATTTCAACTATCCGGCCGCGCCGATCGTCACAATAGTGCACAATATGGCCCCGCTTGTAAATATGAAAACGACCAGCGGCATACGTGAGAAGCTTCAATCCTGGGCCAGGCGGTTTGAAACCGGTCGCGCCGCGCGCGGGGCCGCGGCCGTTATAGCTCCAACAGCCTTTGTCAGGGAGGCTCTCGTCGCCGGATTGGGCGTTGAAAAGGAAAAAGTGTCGCTTGTCCATTTTGGCCAGAGTCCGATACCTGCACCACTCCCTCCGGCGGATAAAATTATCGGTCTGTTAAAAGACGGGTTCATTTTTACTGCCGGCTCATTTGAAATTTACAGGGGTTTTGAGGATCTGTTGCGGGCTTTCGCGGATATTAAAGGGCGTTATCCGGGGCTTAAGTTGGTTATAGCCGGGGGAGCCAGGCCGGCCACGCGCGGCTACAGATCCAGTATGGAAACCTTGGCCGCCTCCCTGGGTCTTTCCTATGATGTGATCTGGCCGGGGCATGTTTCTCAGCAGGAACTTGGATGGTATTATTCGCATTGCTCGGCCTTTGCTCTGACCAGTCGCGTAGAATCTTTTTGTTTTGTAGCTTTGGAGGCCCTGGCACACGGTTGTAATTGTATCGCCACGGAGAGCCCCTGTCTGCCTGAAATACTGGCGGACGCCTCTTTATACTATAAAGCCGGTGACTCTAAAGGATTAGGCGCAGGCCTGCTTGAAATTCTTGCCCGCGATAAAGAAACCAGGGAACAGGCCTCACGGAGTGCCGTGGATCGCGCCGACCAATTCTCCTGGGATAAAACCGCCGATGAAACAATAGCTGTGTTC
>CAIPTO010000122.1 GCA_903867985.1 uncultured Elusimicrobia bacterium
ATGCTCCGCGACTACCTGTCGGAATTCTTTGAAGTGCCCATAAAAATGGTCAACATAATACGGGGCGCCAAGGGCAGAGAAAAAACCGTAGAAATAACCGGCAAGACCGAGGAAGAACTTAAAAACCTTCTGGATTCCATCCCATAACGACAGTGGTTAGTGACTAGTGGTTAGTGTTTAGACAGGAACTACCTCAATAACCGCTAGTCACTAATCACTCACCACTACCCACTAATCACTTCCCCTTATGATACCGCCCCGCCTTATTTTTAAGAATGGAAAATTAAAAATTTTAGACCAGCGCCTTCTTCCCCATAAAATCACTTATCTGACTGTCCGCGACGCCGCCGGCACGGCTAAAGCGATAAAAGACATGGTCCTGCGGGGCGCGCCGCTTATCGGCTGCGCCGCCGCCTGGGGATTCCCGCTGGAACTGAAATCGCGCCACCCCTCTTCCTGGAAAGAAACGCTCCGCCTCTTGGAAAGCGCAGCGCGCGTTATAAAAGCGGCCCGGCCAACGGCCCTGGCTCTCTTCTATGCCGCGGACCGCATGGCTGAAAAGGCCGCGGGATTTATCGCGGCGCAGAAAGAATTTTCGCCGGCAAAATATGAAGCTCTGCTTCGCGCGCTTCACAGGGAAGCGGCGAAAATCACCGAAGAAGACCGAGCAGCCTGCGCCAGTATGGGCGCGCTCGGCGCCGGCCTTCTTAATAATAACTCCATAGTCCTCACACATTGCAATGCCGGCGCCCTGGCCACCATGGGCATAGGCACGGCGGTAGGAGTTATAACCGAGGCAAGCACCCGCAGAAAAATAAGGCACGCCTATTCCTGCGAGACAAGGCCTTATCTCCAGGGCGCCCGGCTCACGATCTGGGAACTGCAGCAAAGCCGTGTCCCATCCGAACTGATCACCGACAACATGGCGGCCCACCTCATGAAAACAGCCGGCGTTAATGCCGTGATAGTGGGCGCGGACAGGATAGCAGCCAACGGCGATACCGCAAATAAAATAGGCACCTACGCTCTGGCCGTGCTGGCCAGATACCACAAAATACCTTTTTATGTCGTCGCCCCTACTCCGACAATAGACACCGAACTTAAAACCGGGAAGGAGATTGAGATAGAAGAGCGCTCCTCCGAGGAAGTGACTTTTATAAACGGCCGTCTTGTGGCCCCTAAGGGGGTTAAGGCCAGGCATCCCGGTTTTGATGTCACACCCGTCAGCCTGATAACAGCCATAGTTACAGAGCGGGGGGTGATCAGCCCGGTAAACCGTAGGAATATCGCTAAAAATTTACGAGCAGCAACTATCAGCAAAACAGGAAAACAGTGAGGTCAGAAAGTTAGTAAACTCCACCCCTGTTTCGCCATTTCACAATTTGCCGCTGCACTATTTCTCCCTCGACTATTCCCAACTCCGCAATCTCTTTGTAACACCCGACTGCTATCATTATTGTGTATGAACGAACCAATTTCACGCTATTTCGCTTTTATCAAACGAAGCATCAAAGGCCCATTTTATCCCAACGACATCGCCCAACTGCCCGAGTTCAGCCGGAACACGCTCGTGTGCACGGAAGCTACGCTGGGCCAGTGGCGGGACGCGTATCTTGACGACGCTTTCCAGACCCTGCTCCAATCCCCGGTCCAGTCTCCGGTCAGGGCTAAGCCTACTCCGCCCCGTGAAGCCGCGGAGGACAAAGCTGTCAGGTCCCTGCTTGAAAAGGCAATTTTAAAAAACTCCCAGTTGGAAAACGAAGTTAAGGAAATGAGGCGCGGATATTCGCGCGAAAAAAAGAATTTTGAGGAAGAACTTAAAAAAAAGACCGCAGAGGCTCAAGCCCTCACGGAAAAGCTGAAGCGGACCTCCGCGGCTCAGGCGGCGCAGAGGGAGCACCCTTCCTGGGAACACCTCTACAAAACCGTTAAAAAACGGTCTGACGAGAAACTTTTTGAAGCCGCCCAGGGAGTCGCAGAGAAAAGCGAGGAGATCCTGCGGCTCAGAGGCCAGATTCAGAACATGGTTGACACCTATGAAGATTCAAAACGCGGCCTGATTGAGAAAACAGCCAGAGAACGCGATAAAATCGGCGACGAAATAAAGGCGTTGAAGTCAGAGCTGGAGGAAAAAGAAATGGCCATCAAGACCATGTCCGACAGCATCCAGTCGCTTCTGGGTAAAAATGAAGAATTTCAACATATAATGCTGGATGAACGGCGGGACTATGAAACGCAGAACACGCGGTTTTGCGAAGAGATCGGCAAGCTTAAAGGAGAAGTCAAGTGGAAACAACAGGAACTTGACCGTCTTAACTTAGCCCTTTCCGAGGCTCTGAGCAAGATAAAAGAATTTGAATCGTTATCTGCGAGCAAAACCCGAGAGCAGGAAGAAACCTACGGGGTTATACAAGCCAAGATCGGGATTCTCTCCGGCTACTTCGACAACCTGGAGTCGCGCCTCAAATACGCCTTTAAAAAGACCTAAGATCAGAGGCACAGCGATCTAGAGGTAAAGCAGTCCAGAGGCAAAGCAATTTAGATGTACAGCAATTTAGCTAAATTGCTATATCGCTTTGCGTCTAAGCTGCTAAACTGCTTTGCGTCCAAACTGCCAATCCTCCCACTATTTCGCTATTCTCCACTTCGGCAATTGCTATAATATGCCTGTCGGCTGATTTGCTTGATTTCGCACGGAGAACTACAATGAATATCACCTTTAAACAGCTCATCGTGGCAGGCGGTCCCATCCTTTTTCTTCTCGCGGGCTTGTCTGTCTATTCTATTGCCTTGATCTGGGAGCGCTGGTCAACCTACAAAAAGACCTTTAAAGGCATGGAAGACCTGCTGCACAAAGTTCATCTGCTGATCAAAAGCGGGGAAAACCGCCATATCGCTGAACTCTGTGCCAAGGCCAAAAGCCCCGCCGCTGACATCCTGCACAAAGTTCTCACTCACTACGGCAGCCCGCTTGAAAAGCGTGAGTTGGCCGAAAAAGCCATAGAGTGGCATGGTTCGCACCTCAACAAGAGCCTTACGGCAATAGCCACAATAGGCAGCATCAGTCCCTTTATAGGATTGTTCGGTACCGTGGTGGGAGTCATCAGGGCGTTCAGGGACCTTTCGATGTATGCCGGCGCCGGGCCTTCGGTAGTTGCGATGGGCATAGCTGAAGCTCTGGTTAACACCGCGGCGGGCCTCTTTGTGGCCATTCCGGCCATCGTCGCGTACAATTATTTTGTCCATAAGGCCAACGACTTCGCCAGTGAGATGAACTGGATCAGCGAACAGTTGATAGACAAAACCTCCTCCAGAGAATTAACCGGCGTTATCTAAAACAATACCTATGCGCATACACACGGTAAAAAAAGGCATCATTGCCGACATCAATATGATCCCGCTTATTGATGTGTCGCTTATCCTGCTTATTATTTTCATGGTGATAACGCCGTTCCTGGTGCAGTCCCAGATCCAGGTCAATCTTCCGAAAGCCTCAGAAGCGGCCAAGGGAGGGGATGAAAACGTTATCACTATACAACTCGCGGCTGACGGAACCGTAACCGTGGAAGGTAAGATCGTAAAACCCGGCAGGCTGGAACGGGAGCTGGCTTTAAGGCTCTCTAAATCCTATAAGAAAACCGTGCTGGTCCAGGCCGACAAGACCGTCAGCATAGATAGAGTGGTGACGGCCTTGGATGCTGCCAAAAAGCTCGGCGCCAGCAAAGTGGGCATCGGCGTCTCCCCTTTGGATAAATAACAGCGCAGCAAAGCCGGAGAGCTTAAAAACACCCTGCTTTAAAATAAGCGTTACGGAATTCAGGCTTTACAGATATTTTTATGCGGAATTATCTACTCTACTCGTCCTCCGCGCACTTTCTGTTTCTGGCGGTTTTTTTCATTTTCGCCCGCAACTCGCTGACTGTAAAAAAACAGAACTCCTACTTTATAGATTTCATAGGCCCGTCGCGGGTGGTAACGATGGAAAAAGCCAATGCCGCGCCGGGGGCTGAAGCCATAAAGCCGGAGGCGCCTAAAGCGCCTAAGAACAGAGCTGAAGAGCCCAAAGACGACTCATTTTTTTCAAAGAACGGGAGCGCGCCTCTGCCAAAGCCCACCGTTCTGGGAGGGACGTCCAAACTCTTCGAGCCACAGTCCGCGGATAAAGGCGCGGGAAACAACGGCTCTCCGGTGCAGGCGGATTTTTCAAATTTCCCGTACCCGTGGTATATAACGCAGGTGCGCGAGGCTCTCTGGAACTCCTGGACGGAAAAGATGCCTTCCAGCGGCCTCCTCAAGTGCACTGTTAAGTTTGACATACAGCGCGGCGGCGCAGTGAAAGATATCAGCGTTGAACGCTCCTCCGGCAACCGCCTGTTCGATTATGCCGCCGAGGCCTCGGTGGAAAATGCCGGGCCGTTCCCTTCGCTGCCGGATGATTTTTACGAAGACACGCTGACTGTTCACGTGGAATTTAAAACAATGAGTTAGGACGAAGGTTAAGCATAAAAGACGTAAGGCATATGCGGGAGATGATAATAAATTGTGCTCCGATTTTCAGCCCGCAGCTTTCAGCCTTAACCTTAACGCGAGGTATATGTGTCTCTGATCTTTAAAATCCTGCTGACGGCCCTGCTGCACCTGATGGTTTTTATCTGCTATCCGGAAACGGGCCCCAAGGGCAGGCTGTATCTGATAATTTCCATGCTGGCGTGGTCCGTGTTCCTTATGTTCATAAGCGCCAATTTCCGCTTTTTTAAGATCATAAGCGGAGCGGCGGGACTCCTTTTCAACCTGGCTTTATTCGCGCTGATGTTTGCCGCCATCGCCTTTACCATGCCTCAGTCGGACCGGATATCAGTCCTGGAAAAGATACAAAACGGCCGCCTCCCGGACCGAACTGCCATTAGCGCCGGACTTGTCAAGATCGGAGCGACCTTTGAGCGGGCCGGCAAGACCAAACTAAAAGACCTGGACCGCGGGATACAAAAAAACCTGAAACGCATACAAAAGGACTAAGCCAATGCAGGACGATATTAAAAAAACGGTGGTGATAACCGGCGGAACAGGATTTATCGGAAGCGCCCTCGCCAAAGCCCTGATCGCCAGAGGCTATAATGTAAGGATATTTACCCGCAGGATGCCGACCAGGCGGCTGGAAAACGCGCAGTACGCTGTCGTCTCATTTGACGATAAAGAATCCCTCAGGAACGCCGCTGAGGGCGCGGATTTTATCGTCCATATGGCGGCGCGGCTCTTCTCAAGAACCGGCGAAGGTTTCGAGAGGGCGAATATTACAGGCACATCCAATCTCGTTAAAGCGGCGGGCAGCCTGTCTAAGCACCCGGTGAAGTTTATTTACATTTCCAGCCTTGCCGCCGGCGGCCCTTCTCCATCAGCCGCGGCACCGCGCACGGAGGGCATGCCTGACGCCCCGGTCTCAAAATACGGCTCGACAAAACTGGGGGGAGAAAAAAAGGTCAGGGAACTGCCTGCCACCATCCGCTACACCGTACTGCGCCCGCCCATAGTTTACGGAAAGAACGAGTTCGCGGTCTCAAAGATCGCCGAATGGGTAAGGAAGGGCTTCATGGTGAACTCCGGCTCAAACGAGGGCGCTTTCAGCTTCATATACGTGGACGACCTCACAGCCGCCATAATCACTTCCATGGAAGAGCCCGCGACCGACGGTCAGACCTATTATGTCTGCGAAAACAGGACGTATCCCTGGCGCGTTTTTATCGGGCTTCTGGCGGAAGCGATGAAGGTAAAATTGCCGCGCATGCTGAACCTGCCGAAAAGCCTTCTATACGCTCTGGGGCTGGTTTATGAGGGGGTTTCCTGGCTGGGCGGCGCTGAACCGGTCTTCAACCGTGACAAAGCGAGAGAGGGGGCCGCGGGTAACTGGATCGCCTCCCCGGGTAAATGGGAGCGCGACACCGGCTGGAAAAGCTGGACCGCCCTTGAAGAAGGCATCAGGAAAACTTTTTTAGAGTAAGTTTAAGGCAGCACTTGACTAGTGTTACAGCTTGCGCCGCGGGGCATATTAAAAGACATATCAGCGAATGAGGAGACAAAAAAATGAAAAAATACAAAAACCTTAGCGGCAAGTCCGAGGTTGCGGCGTATGAGGTCGCGAAAGACTCAATAACGATCGGCTTCACATCGTGTTCAACTTACATCTACAGCAATCAGAGCGCGGGCAGCGCCAATATAAGCAAGATGAAGTCTCTCGCCCTTACGGGAAAGGGATTGAGCACTTATATTAACGCCAATGTGAAAGACAAGTTTGCCAGAAAAATAAGATAAGACCGGCGCTTTGGCGATGGAAAAGACGATATTCATCTATTGCGACGGCGCCTGCTCGGGCAACCCCGGACCGGGCGGCTGGGGGGCTGTCATCATCTTTCCTGAAAACCGCGTCCGTGAGCTTGGCGGCGCACAACGGCCTACTACGAATAATCGCATGGAGATGCTGGGGGCGATAGCGGCGCTCAGCGCCGTTAGCGACCGGTCCGAACGGGTTAAGCTCTATACAGATTCCGGCCTTCTCATAAATGGAATTACCGGCTGGATAAACAACTGGAAACGCAAAGGCTGGGAGACGGCGGCAGGTAAACCCGTGGTCAACCGCGAACTATGGGAGCGCTTGGACCTCCTCGCGCAGGCCCGGAAAGGCCGGCTCGCCTGGTGTCACGTAAAGGGCCACGCAGGACACGAGATAAACGAGCGCTGCGACGATATCGCGGTCGCCTTTTCTAAAGGAATTAAGTCAAAGTTGTACGATGGCCCGGCCGTCGGCTGCGGCTACTCATTACTTGAGCCTGAGGCCGGACATTTGCGCGCGCCAGCGCCGAAATCAGCCTCATCTTCTCCCAGATCTAAAACCGTGGGCGGGATCTATATCAGCCTCGTAGAAGGCCGCGTTGAGAGGCACGCGACGTGGCCGCAATGCAGGGAGCGCGTGCACGGCGTTTCAGGAGCGCGGTTTAAAAAAGTAACGTCCGCCGCTGAGGAACAAGCCGCCCTGAAACTATGGGGGGCGACATGACAAAAAGCAGCATCTGGAGAATACATGTACCTTTTTTTTGACACTGAAACTACCGGGCTGCCGAAAAACTGGAAGGCGCCTATAAGCGACCTGGACAACTGGCCCAGAATGATCCAGCTGGCCTATTTACTCTCTGACAGCGATGGCAATAAGATGGCCGGCGGAGATTTCATAATCAAACCTGTCGGCTTTACGATTCCGGACGAGGCCGCGCGGATACACGGCATTTCAACAGATCGGGCGGAAAGAGAGGGAAAAGATTTAAAGGCGGTATTATCGGAATTTCAGGCGGCGGTAAGTCAGGCGACATATCTGGTCGCGCACAACATGAGCTTTGACGAAAAGATCGTCGGCGCCGAATTTTTAAGAAACAAGCTGCAGGACGGCCTTCAGGCCAAAAGAAGGATATGCACCATGCAAAGCTCCACAAATTACTGCGCTCTGCCCGGTCCATACGGTTATAAGTGGCCAAAGCTTGAAGAGCTTCACCGTAAATTATTTCAAAAGGGCTTTGATGAAGCGCATAACGCGGCCGCCGACGTTTCAGCGATGACAAAGTGTTTTTGGGAATTAAAACGGCTGGGCGTTGTCGCGGTTTAAATTAAAAAGCGGATTTTAGATTTTATAGGCGATAAAAGTTTTATATACTAGTTAGCGTATGAAGTCGGTTTACACCTCACGGAAACATAAGCGGGGTGCGACAGGTGGGGTGGTGGCCGATACCTTTCTATTAAAGGAATTTCCGCTTCGGGTGGTTCAGCGCAGCGACCAAGCGAAGCGCAGGAAGCAAGCGACGA
>CAIPTO010000123.1 GCA_903867985.1 uncultured Elusimicrobia bacterium
AATTATGCGGAAGCTTATGAGAAAGTGAGGTGGTATTGCCTGCGGTGGAGAATCGAGATGTACTTTAACCCAACTTCCGCAGTGAAAAATAAAAAGTGCTTATTTTCCCAGCGTTTTATCCTAAAACAGGTCAAAAGTCGCCACTACATTTTGATAACAACTCTGGAATCTTCATTCGTTTAGGCACATCGATACCCAAGCGTTGCAGTATGAACTTCTGCGCTTTTTCCGGCGTAACAATGCTGCGCAACTGAATCTTTTCGCCGGTCGTCGTCGGCAGCACAATGTCTCCGCTATAGATGTGCCCCAGTTCTTCCAAAATTGTACGGGGTGAATTGCCCAGCCCGGCGCGGCTTTGCCATTGTTCCAGAAATTTCCAAAGCACATACGCCAAAAAACAAACCAGGATATGCGACTGAACACGATCTTCGCGTTGGTGCCAGACCGGCCTTATCCCAAGCTCGGATTTATGCACCCGAAAAGCTTCTTCCACCTGTGTCAGCTGAATATAGGTCTTCCAGATTTCTGCTTCCGTCCATTCTTTTACATTGCTGCGTAAAGCGTAACAACCGTGGCTTTGTTCCTGTAAAACCTGTTCGGTTTCGTCGAGCCGCCAAGATAAGCTTATACCGGAAGCCTGGTCGGGCGCCGCCTCACAATCTATTTGAAAGAAACGGGCGGCCCGCTGATTGCGTTCCAATATCCGGCCAATCTGCCGTTGAACCTGCGCCAAAGAAACCGGCTTGGCTGCCCTCTCACATCTGCCCTGAAGTCTTTTAAGCGCCGTTTCAATATGTTCACCAAAACGCGTCTGCATCGCCGACTCTTTAAGCCGCCGCTCTTCGCTACGGCACAATACTATCAGATCACCTTCACTTTCCTCTTCGGCATAATGCACTTTTACGCCTTCCCGCACTGTCGTCCAGTCTTCCGTTTTAGCTAATAAATCAGGATGCTTTTTAAGCTCGCTCTTGGGCAGACCGACCACATATCGTCGCCCGCCTTCGCGCATCCAGGACAATGTACCAGCGCTCACCATTCCGCGATCCATTATCCACACACGGTCGGATTTGCCGTAACTCACCTCAATACTTTCAATTGCAGTCTTAACTGTTTTTGAATCGTGCAGGTTTCCGGGAAAAACCTCATAACCTAACGGCATGCCTTCCTTCGTTACCACCAGCCCGATACAGACCTGCTTGCAATCGCTCCGGTGGTCGCGGCTGTGCCCGCGTTTCGCCTGGGCATTTTCTTCCATGCGCCCTTCAAAATAGGTGGAAGTAATGTCATAAAGCAGCAGGTCGTATTGAATGCCAAACAGTCCGGCCCATAATCCTTTCAAATGCGTTTCCAAGGCCTTCTTAAGCGGCAGTATCTTGTCCAGACCCCGGTAAAGCCGGTCGTCGTTTATCTTTCCTTCATCAACGCAAAGCATGTCCGCCAATGCGGTCTTTCGCAGCCAGTCTTCGGATATATGCAGCTCGCTGGATGGTTCGCATAGCCGTGCTACAGTCATTATTTCAGCCATCGTCGCCCAGGGAACATCTTCGTCACCGCGCGGGAGGTTTACCTCAAAGAATTTATCCAATCCAGCCATTCTCCATAACTTATAGCCAAGCCAGATATCACCGAAGCGTCTTACCCGCTCAAGCTTCACGCCGTTCAACCGCACCTGAACGACTTCTTTTTCAAGCGGCGGATCAAATAATCCTGGCTGGTGTTCGGCGTGTCCGCCAAGCCGCCGAGCCAACTCGCTCGCCCGCAGACGGCCTCTCGCGTCAAGCTCGCCAAGTTGAGCGACTACTTCCTGACGAACCTTTTTCCCTATGCGAACGGATCTCACCAGTTGCCAATATTTATGGGTCTTGCCATCTTTGCGTCTGACCGTATGTCGCAGGTACATATTTATAGAAAATCATTTACTCGATTACGGCCACAAGACCCAAGGTCGCCACTACATTGCCTTTTTGGAGTAATCGGGAATGCTGTTACCAATGAGAGGATAAAATACGGAAGGGTGTTTATAACCGAAAATAGTCAAAATTGAGGGCTTACTGCGGAACCTGGGTTAAAGTGCTGAAGTCCGGATTTCGCGTCGAGGATTGCCGGCTGGGACACGCCGACCGGCTAATAAAGTATCTGACCGTAATGAGTATTGTTGCCTGGCGCTATTCATGGTCACCCTTATTGCCAGAACCAGTCCTGACATTCCATGCACAAAAATTATCGCGGATTCTGAGTGGAAAGTTCTGTTTCGAAAAGTAAACAAGAATAAAATACTGCCGAAGACCCCGCCTGTTATCGGTGAAGTTGTCATCTGGGTTGCCAGGCTCGGCGGCTTCCTGGGGCGTAAAGGTGACGGGGTTCCCGGGACGATTACTTTATGGCGGGGATGGAAGAGGCTGATAGATTTAACGGAGGGATGGAAC
>CAIPTO010000124.1 GCA_903867985.1 uncultured Elusimicrobia bacterium
ATTGTGCATTTGGTCCTCCCGGCATGGCATTCCCAATTTTCTTCGATCTTCTGCATATGGCCATCGGCTTTATTGACGAGAAAAATATATTTTTTGTCATCTGGAACGGAGAACATGAATGAATCCGCTCCGCGCTTGTTGAAATAATAATCTTTCATGATCCGAAAGTATTGTTGATAGTCCTCGCGGCTCATAACCAGGATATCCCTATTATTGTGCGCATAGCCCATGTCAAATAAATGGGAAATTTGTATTGAGGAAATCTTGATGGTCTCTAGCGCGTCTATTAAGTTAGGAATATCTTTGTAGTTGGTTTTGTTTATCACTATGTTCGCGGTAACGGGGAAACCGTTTTGCAACAAGAACTGCGCGAATGAAACAGACTTCTCATAATTGCCATAGCCGCGCATCTGGTCATGGATCTCCCGGGTCCCATCAAAACTAATCAGGAAGGACAAAGAATGCCTGTAATTTGCAAAGTGAACAAGTCTTTCCCTGTTGTTTTTATTAAGGAGTGTCCCATTAGTAAAAACCTTTACGTTTACATTATTCGTCAGAAATAGTTCGAGTATGTCAAAAAACCAGGGAACCAGAAACGCCTCGCCGCCTGTAAGCGTAATGGAAAAGACATTCGCCTTGATACATTTATTTGCAATTTGTAGGGCAACATCGCGTGGGGGAAATTTAAAATCCTTGTTTTTCGCTTCCACATAACAATGCCGACATTGCAGGTTACAGTGTTTTGTCAGAATCCATTGAAGCGAAAGCGGAGCGTCAAGGGAGAATTTGGACTTATCTAAGATGTATGAGGTATCCGTGCCGGACATTTTATCGGATACTTCTTTAATATATTTCCCGGAGTCTGTTACGGAAATCCCGTATTTTACGCAAAGGAAGTTTGAAATATCCTCTCTCGGAGTTTTATCCGCCATCATCCCTACTATCTGTAATGCTGTCGCATTAACAATATAGTAGTCACCGTCGCGCATTATTATGTGCCGGTCAGTATCAAGCTGCTTGGCTTTCATATAAAACCCCAATTTCAATCATGTCTATTATGGAATAAGCCACATCATAAAATTCCAAAGGGGTGGTTTGTGTCCTTGCCGCAAACCTCTGGAATGCGTCCGCCGGGGTTGAAGCCGTTCGAAATTCTCTTACAAGATCGAGAATGGCATCATTAAAAAACCGCGACGGTGTGGTCGAGCAAAAATAATTAAGGCCATCATGCTTCAATATTTTAACTTTCTTAAGTTTATATTTGCGCTCCCGGATAATTCCCCAGCGCGTATCCATATGCTCCCGCAAATAGAAATCCCCAAGAGGGGAATCCTCGATCTTGCAGCCTCTTCGGCAACGCACGATATGCTCACAATTCGCACAGATCAGCGGAGTGGCGGCTTCAAAACGATCTATCCACTGTTTATGAAGGCCCTTCCCCCATAACTCGGATAAGGGCTGTTGAAAGATATTTCCTATAGACTCCGCGGACTCGCTGCAAATCGTAAGGGCTCCATCTGGTCGCACCGATACAAACCCATAACCTGAGGAGCACCCGCTGACAGTCGCCCCCAAGTGAGCGGGGAGAACACAGGGTGGAATCGGATTGGAAAAGCCGACTTTTATTTTTGAATTTGCCTTTTTATCCGCGACAAACTGTGCCACTTTTTCCAAATCTGAGATCGGGACCATGCAGCCTTTTCCATCGTTAATTGAATTCACCCTTGCAAGGAAGAAATCCAGGCCCTTTTCCACCGCTATATCGTAAACGTATTCAATAGAGTCCAAGTTGGAATTATATTTTGTCAGTGTGTATAAAATTCTGCCTCTGCCATTATTTACCCTTACTGCTTCAAGGGACTTAAGAACATTTTTGTAGCTTTTTGAGTTCGTTATAGCATTATGTGTTTTTTCGTCTCCATGTAGGGATATGGACACGCTATTTCCAGCTTTAAAAACTGATTTCGGCAAATCGGAATTGAGCAGAGAGTATCCATTCGTTATTATGTTGACATTGTATCCGGCCGCGTTCGCGGCTTCGATATACATTGGCAAATCCGCAACCATGGAAGGCTCACCGCCGGTAATGCTTAGTGTGGAAAAAAGAGAGGGCTGTATATTCTTTAACACAATTTGGAAGTTATGTAATGCCATCACTGATTTTTTGCTGCGGGCGACGCAACAAAAGCAGCAGCTAAAATCGCAATCAAGAGTGATAAGAATAGTTATTTGCGCCGGTGAAGGGAGAAGCATCTGGCGTAGAGAGTCGGCTCTCCAGTCCGGTTTTCCATAAAGAATACGGCGTTCAGATACTGTCAACACATTAAGGCCTCATATTTTCCGAAAAGATACGAAGCTCCCGATAGCAAGCTATGGGAGCTTCGATACAGAATAATATCTTCCAGCAACGCGATGAATTTAGTGGCACCGCCTTTCAGCAAACATCACCGCAATAATTTCCACCGCACTCACCTTTACAGATAGTTTCTTTGGTGCTATCCTCTAGGTTTTCTATTTCGGCGAATATATCAATTATTTCGATTTTGCAGTCCATTGTACGCCCTCCTATCCAATTCCCTAATTATATATTAATTCAAAGCGAAAATCTAAAATGCTCTTATAGTTTACCAGTCGGATGAGATTTCCGCGAGGGCCAATAGGGGAACAGCGGCATAGGTCTAAAGTCCTAGGAGGCTACGTAGATGTGAAAGCGCTTGTCTGCTTGGGAAAGGTGTTTGTTAGCTAAATGTATTTTGTTCGCACGTTATCTTAATTTTCCGCTTTAGATTTAAAAATATTTCATGTGTGGCGTTGCTGAGACTATCAATTTGTTTGTCTTGAGAGGACTCTTTTATTACAGAAGATTAAGATATAAGTGGCTGGGAAACTGTCCATTCGTTTTAGGCCGAAGTCTCCCAAAAGGTCAAAAGATATACATAGGCGAACTTTTCAGCATCTGCCTCTGGGCCTGGAACAAGACTCATCCTCACGACCGGTTTCACCCTCAAACCGCCTGGAAACGTCTGGCCGGAGCCGCAAAAAAGCGGCGTGATATTTGTTTTGCTCCCGTGAATGCACCCATACCTCCTTTACTTCTCAACATCCCAAAGGGGAAACTACCCAACAACCCAACTACTCAATCGGAGTCTGTATCTGATACAGGTACTTATACTTATATAGCGAGTTGTCATGAGCGCCGCTGCGCTCACCCTGAACCATGAAAATTAGCGTGAGGTTTATTTTCTTAGCAGCATTCAAGGAGGAAAACCAGTGATGAAAAAGAAACGTCTGAGGAACTTCCCGCTGCTCCTATCACCGCAGACGAGGCGTTGCTTTTAACCGCAGAATTCTTATAGGATATTTATATCAGGGCCGCGTATACTCCCCCTAACCCACCCCCCAAAAACAGTACCCCCCCCAACGGATATACGCGGTCCTGCCTTTTTCCGCCGGCGGCAGTCTGTAAACACTTATCCAGTTGCAATAACCTCCCAACACTAAAAGCTGTTAAACCAAGTTTTCGGCCATTTTTGCAAAAATAGCCTTTCAAAATCGCACGAGAATGAGCTAGGACAGGACTTTATCGTCGGGGCGGTGTCCATATAACACCCCCTGTTTTACGACGAGCGGCTTGGCCGTACGCCCCCACCGCCTACCAGGCAGGCCGGGTTCGTGAAGCCTCCGGACCCACCGTTCCTGCCTCCCCTGGCCGTAGGCGGCGGCCAGATTCACGCCCACAACTTGTCGCAAAGTACCCTCCCCCCGTATAGGAACACGAAGTCAGGGGAACATGTGTTCCCCTGACTTCGTGTTACTTACAAAACAATCCCCATCTGTTAGACTACGTGTTGTCCAGCTGTGATGAATATTTTTATATATCAGGAGGTTCCGGTATGAGTGAAAAAGCGATCAACTCCAGCCCCTTTCGGCAAGTGAACATGGAGTCTAGTGAACATATGTTCACCAAACCTTGTGTTCTATACAAAATAATCCCCGTCTGTTAGACTACGTGTTGTCCGGCTGTGATGGAGATTTTTCTATATACAGGAGATTAACGGCATGAGCAAAAAAGCGGTCAACTCCGACCCTTGTCGGCAACCGAACATAAAGTCTACCGAACATATGTTCGGTAGACTTCGTGTTACATACAAAATAATTCCCATCTGTTAGACTACGGGTATCTGACTGTAATAAAGATTTTTCCATATCAGGAGATAACGACATGAGCGAAAAAACTGAAAATTACTTTCATGTCCGAATACGCCATAATGACCCCTGCCGGGCGGAAAAAACCAACTATCAGGTAATCCGCCGTCAACTCCGGCCCTTTTCGGCAATCGTACATAAAGTTCATCATACATATGTACGCATAACTTCTTGTTACATACAAAACACATCCCTTCTGTTAGACTACGCCTATCTGGCTATGGCTGGGGTTTACACGTATCAATATAGCTCAACCGTCATATCCAGCCCCGTCGGAGGCACATAGGAAATCATGAACGATTTAAAAAACTTTCTGGACAAATATCTTTCACTCGGCATGGCTGTCATCCCTATACGCAAGCGCACAAAGATCCCGCTTGTGAAATGGAAAAGTTTTATGGAAGAAGCGCCAAGCGAAGCCCAGGTTTATGAATGGTTCACAAAATATCCGGCCGCGAATATCGCGGCGCTCATGGGCCGGGTGTCCGGTAATATGCTGGCCGTAGATGTGGATTTCCGCAACGGCGGCGAGAATTCCATGAAGAATTTAGAGTTGCCGGAGACCTTCACCTCACGGACCGGAGGCGGCGGGTATCATTTCCTGTACCGTTCCCCATCCACCTGTCAGAGTAAAATTGGCATTTTCCCCGGCATAGAACTAATAGCGGAAGGCGGCTACTGCGTAATGCCGCCGAGCCTGCATAATTCCGGCGCCAGGTATGAAATTCACAAAGATCTGCCAATCGGACCGGCTCCGGAATGGCTCACAGCCCTCCTACTGTCACAAACCGGACACGCCAGTCCCCCCGCCACCCCCGCGCCATTGATCCCGGTCGGACGAAGGCACAATTCCATAATGAAGATCCTCCCGGTATACGCCGAGGAAAGTTTCTACCTGACACATCTTTGGAAAAGAGCTTATGGGTTGGTGGCTAACTGC
>CAIPTO010000125.1 GCA_903867985.1 uncultured Elusimicrobia bacterium
CGGCCGCCATTAAGATCATCGCCATCACCATGATTCCCACCGTTTTGATTATTATGCTTTTCATATCTTTATCTCCTTTTTCTTTTCCGCCTACACCCCATACAGAGCAATTTTTATGCCAATAATGGGAGGTGCGGCGTTTTACAGGGATTTCGTTGGGGAAATGGGGGCGACAATGATTAAGGCGGGCAAACAAAAGGGTGTGAAACAACCCAAAACATTTTCATTTGAGAATGTTTATTTTCAAATGAAAATAAAAGGCGGCCTTTTAAAGGCCGCCTTTCGTGAATTTTGAATCTTTCCAGAATCTGTTGGTTTTACGATAATGCCACCATGCGGTTGAAGTGCCTCCGGTATTCATCATCCCCATGCATAATAACAATGAGCGCGCTATTTTTCGCCTTCTCAAAAATGTGTTTCATGATTCCGCCCTTACTTTCCGCATCAACATTCGCAAGCGGCTCGTCAAACACATACAATTGCGCATCCTTCATGAGCCCCATCACAATTTCAACTTTTTTCTTTTGCCCCGCTGAAAGCTCTCCGGGGGGAGTATCAAGGCTGGCGGATAAGGCAAAGTCGGCCAGCACTTTATGAAGGTATAGCTTTTGGCCCTGATCCAATTTGTTATAGCCAAGATTGTCCTTAACAGACCCTGGGATAAAATTATGCGGCGTTATACAGGCGCTTGTTTGCGCTATCCCAAATGTTTCCGCAGTCCCGACTTGCGGGCACAAAAAACCGGATAGGATATTCGCAACTGTGGATTTCCCGGAACCGTTTTTTCCGCTCAATAACAATCTTTCGCCTTTGCCTACGCTGAAATTCAGATCCGAAAATACTTTTTTTTCACCGTAACTAAACCCCACATTTTTAAGCGTAATTGCACCTATTTCACCGGGGCCACCGGCTTGCTCCTGAGCCGACGCACCGAACTCCGCCAACCGCTCTAATGCTATTGAGTTCTTTGAAAGTTCTGGTATTTTCTGAATAAGCGTACGCATGTTGCCCACGGCCAGCCAAAACGCGTTCATAAATGCCATAAAACCGCCGAAACTCATTTCCCCTTTTAATATTGCATAACCGCAAACGATAATTACCAACATCTCGCCGTATGACATAAAGATAGCGCCGAAGGTGTTATGTTTTGAACTGTTTTTAACGCGCGCGTTGAGGCTGGATATATATTTATCAAACTGTTCGTTTATCTTCGCCACCACCCCGGCCTGCAAACCAAACAGATTAACGGTCCGATATGATTCCGCCGCACCTGTGAGAACACCGCGCATTTCACCTTCCCCCTCTTTTTCATCCCGAGAGTGTTTTTTGATAGCAGAATGGTATTTATTGGAAAGCATTATAAGAAAAGGCACAGTCAACACTAATGCCACCGTGGCTTTTAACGAGAGGAAAACCACTAATCCAAACGCCACAAGAAATGAAATTGCGGCCGAACACACCGCGAAAGAAAGATCTATTGATGCCGCGGTGGCTGCCAGAGGTTCATCATATATCCTTGAGGTGTAATACCCAGTTGTGTTTTTGATGACCTGGATATACGGCATTTTATAGTAACTCTCAAGCAGGCTGGATATGAGGCGTTTTAATGTTTTGTTTTTCAAATCCTGCACGTAAAGACTATTCCATAAGCCAAACAATCTACATCCTGTTGCCAGAACCATGAATCCCAGAGTGACGCCAATAAACAGCTTGAAATCTTTTTTTATAACACCCTCATCAAAAATATACTTCAACAAAAGCGGATTAAGCAAAGTCATCACTGCATCCATGATTATTACGCTGCCCAAGGCCAGCGCAAACGAAGTTTTGTAAGGACGAATAATAAGCCTCATATTTTTCAGCATTTCAGATTCTCCTTAAAGTAATT
The DNA here is from genome assembly GCA_903867985.1 of uncultured Elusimicrobia bacterium. Classification (GTDB taxonomy): domain Bacteria; phylum Elusimicrobiota; class Elusimicrobia; order Elusimicrobiales; family UBA9959; genus YA12-FULL-51-18. The sequence continues at coordinate 1,889 of CAIPTO010000125.1, forward strand.
CATCAACCATAAAATCGGCCGGCCTGCCGGACACTAACCGATCAAGAAACATCGCTATCCCACTTCCGCCGCTGGCGTAGTCACAGCTTATTCGCGCCAGGCCGTTTCCAGGAAAAGCGACGCCATTTTCTTTATGTATAGCAAAAAGTTTAAGCCCACTTGCCACCTTGTTGGCGCTCTTTTTATACTTAACATCTTTTGTTATATCATACGCATCAATAAGAAACTCGCCGAAGCCGGCCAGCCCAATATTTTTGCCGGGGAAAATTGCGTATTTAATTTCACAACTTGCCTGTATGCGTTCAACCATTTTTAGATATTTGTCATCTTTTAACGCTCTGAAATACCGCAGGCAGACTATTCCTATCCCCGCGCTGCCGTATTCCCAGTATGGATAAAGTATATCATCAGAGCCGGTTTTTTGGGGCCAGGAGATATTGCCGTTTTTAATTTCCCCGGCATGCGCAATATCGTGATCCAGTGCGCCCACAGCCATTTCCCGATATTTCTGGTTGCCGGTAGCTTTATAAAGGTAAAGCAAAAATAAGCCTATACCGCTGCCCCCATAAGCCAAACCAAGAGGAACTGTCCCGTCAGGTTCCGACCAGTATACCCCTAATGCACTATTGCGCACGCTAGCGGTTAGCAGTTCGGCGGCTTTTGTTGCGTTGTTTATATAAATTTCTTTCTTTGTAGCAAGCCAAAATTTCAGGTTTGTCATTCCCCAGCCAGCAAGCCCTACATACATAGACGAAGATGCCGTCAGAAGCGGGTGCTCAAAGGTCTTTTCAAACACAGCCTCTGCTCCTGCTACGTCGCCAAGTTCAAGCAACCCCCACGCTATCCCGGACATTCCCAGATACAGGCCGGGCGGATAATTCAAACTGGAGATTTTATGCCGCCTAACCCATTCAATCATCTCAGGATTGGGTTTGCGCCCAAGCTTTGAGAGCGCGTAAATAACGCCCATTGCGCCATGGGCCAGGCTAAGGGGATTTGTTTCAAAAACTTCCGGGTCCGCTGGAAAAAGCCTATCCTTCCTTGCGTAGTCCGCATTTGACACTATAAAATCGCAGGCTGAACGCACCATCCCTGCAATAGCGCGCCTCGATAATAGCGCGGTCTCTCCCGATAACTTGATTACACCTGGTTTTTTCAATACGGCATCATACTTTTTATTAAGCAAAACACCCGGTTTAAGTCGTTTTGCGGGAATATTATGCATAAGGTTTTCTATGATACGTTTTATTCTCCCCGACAAACCAAAATCGTATCCCACCATTTCCAACACTTCACTTTTGGCTTCAGGCTTGAGCCCGAGGATGCCGTTAAAATGCGTCAGCATATACAGCATGATGGCGCCGAAAGAGTAATAGTCGCTCTCCCGCGTGGGAACGGCGCCCTTCATTTGGGCGGCATCGGAAAAACCATGCGTAAAAATGCTATAGGCTTCGCCCCCCACCACATGAGCGCCTTCCAGGTCAATGATCTTTATATCCCGGGTAATCTCATTGATCATCACATTGTTGGCGGAAAAATCTCCGATTATTATATTCCGGGAATGAAGAACTTCAACGATGTCGGCCAATTTTCTAAACATTGACACATATCTGTCCAGATAGGAATTTATTTGCTCTGCGGTAGGATGAGCGTTGAATAAAACGCTGTCCTGTGCCGCGTAGGAATGCAGCGTAACATAATTCGCAAGATACTCTTCCACTAAAAAGATATGCTCCCATTCTTTAAACAACTCCACGGGTTTGGGGGCAACACCGGCTCCCTCTATTACTTTTAATATCTCGTATTCTCTTTTAAGCATTCCGGCCGCGTCCACTTTATCCGTAACGGCGTGGATATGCGCGCGAGCTTCTTTGATAACGACCTTCGTCTTTGTGATGTTATCATAGGCCAGATACACGCCCCCAGTGTTTGAGAAATGTATACACGCCTCAACAACATAGCGCCCATTATTCAGGCCGGTTCCGGTATCGGCATCTTTCTCCGGGAACAGTTCCCCCACCCAGCCTGGCAGATGATAATATGGCGTTCTTACATCGGGCTCTTGTTTCCCCTCAGGGGAAACAAGTATGGGTATGTGGTGCCCGCTGACATTCATGCGTGAATTGGGCCGGAGGCCGCCATATCGATAATACAGGACTTTACTGTCTTTGTACCTCTTATCTGAGAGGATATACGGCCCGCAAAAATCTCCGGTCAACACATATAGCTCTTCGAGCAGCCACTTAAAATGCGCCGTATCATTAGGGTAAATGGTTATAAATTTACCTGACCCGCCGCGTGACCAAGCCTTTGAATTGGTTATTGCCAGTGTTTTTTTATCAAGTAAGAATTTAAACGACACTTTATTCTTTATCAAGAATTCAGCAGCGCTATGTAAAATTTTCCCCGAGTCGGCATAAGTTGCCGACAAATGAATTTTCCAGCCCTGGAGAGGCATTGCCTGTTTTAAACACAGACAATTTAACCAGATTCCGCTTCTGATAATCTTCCAATCAGTGTCAAGCCTGCTTTTGATAAGATCAAGGTAGTCGCTCTCTTTGACTACGCAATAATCCATAGGTTCATAGTACTTATCATTAGCGAATAGATAGTAACTCAGTTTGTTTACATCATCCATATTTATAAGTGTTAATCCCCCGCATAAACTCTATTTATCGGAGCCGGGTGAGCGAAGACCGCTCACCCCCGGCCCCGTATAAACTTCATATTAGTTTTGGTCACCACAGCAATTGCTTATCCAGCTTCCGCCACGAGTAGTATCCTCGGATTTTGTTTCCAGCTTCTGCAGGTCAAGTATTTTAGTCATTTTGTTTATTCTCCTATTATATTAGTTTAGATGTTCTTATTACTCTACTCCACAGCTATTGCTTATCCAGCTTCCGGCGCGGGTCGTATCCTCGGATTTTGTTTCCAACTTCTGCAGATTAAGTATTTTAGTCATTTTGTTTATTCTCCCTATGCTTTGTTTCACCGCTTACACCCCATACAGAGCAATTTTTATGCCAATAATGGGGTGTGCGGCGTTTTGCAGAGGCTTCATTGGGGAAATGGGGCGAGCAGTGATTAAGGCGGGCAAACAAAAGGGGGTGAAACAACCCAAAACATTTTCATTTGAAAATATTTATTTTCAAATGAAAATAAAAAAGCGGGCTTTTTAGGCCCGCGACACCTTTAATTTGTAGCTTACCGCTACACCCAGGGTGACTCTTTCCCGGCGACTTTTAGCCAAGGGAGATGCGCGAACTTTTCGGGGGCGTGGCCGGTGGCCATGGTTATGTCGGTAAAACCTTTTTCATGCAGGTCTTTGGCGATGTCTTCGCCTTTAATATCGCTTCCCAGATCGGAATCTATATAAATGGGCGTGTCTTTAGTCAAAGTTTCTATGCCGGCGGCAAAATCTTTTGGGGTTTTATACGCTTTTAATCCCACACCGGCAGCTTTGGCCGCTACCTTCCAGTTCATATGCACCAGCATGTCGTCGTCTAACAGGACAACCTGGTGGTCGGCACCATGCATTACTACGCTGGGAAGCTCTATCAGGACACTTGTGCCTTTGCCAAGCTCGGATTTGATTTTAAAGCTACCACCCCAGCGCTCAATCGTTGTGAGGGCGTGATAAAGCCCAAGGCCATTTCCCCCTGACTTGCCGTAAGTTCCGCCCTTCCGCCCCAGTTTTGCAAGGATCTCTGGAGAAATCCCCCTGCCGTTGTCCTTCACTTCTATTAAAACTTTCCCCTCTGGCGCCGATAGTCCCACAAATATCGTCCCGGCACCGTCAAAAGCTTCTACG
>CAIPTO010000126.1 GCA_903867985.1 uncultured Elusimicrobia bacterium
ACGGCTGTATTGAGGAACTGGCGCCCGCTCTTTGAGGAGTTGCGCGGCCTTCCCGATGCCCTCCCTCCCAGCGGCACGCTTGTTCTGGAAAAATAGCGAACAATAACTTCACCAATTCCGTAAGCCCGGGATAAAGCTTCCTTCACTTCATTGATAGCAGGGGCCCCGCAAAAACCAATAGCAAATTCGCATTTAACCCAAAATAGCGCTTGACATGCCTATCTTATATGTTGTATAGATATAAGATAGGAGGATAATATGATCTTAGAACCAGGTTCGGTAAAGTATAAGCGAGCGAAGTCGCGATTGAGGCAAATGCTCAATTCCGACGAGGAAATGCTGCGCGCGAGCTGGATACGGATGGCGCACCCCTGCGGGAAAAGCGGGTGCAGGTGCGCCAAAGGCAAGAAATACCATCACGTAAATTGGTACCTCAGCCAAAGCAAGGACGGGAAATCCCGGATGAAGTCGGTTCCCCGGGAGTATGTAAAAGCGATGAAAGTGAAAACAGATGCTTATAGAGAGGCCAGGGGATTGCTGGCGATAATAGGCGACGAGTACTGGAATGCATTCAGCAACAAGCAAAAAGGGTAAAGCGCCGCCTATTCCCGGCCTGGGGCGGTTGGCAAAATATTTGGACAAAGTGTGGGGCTTCAGCAAACTTGTTCAGAAATTGAAAGATGGGCGTAAAAGCCCATCCGTGCCAACCGCCTCAGTAGTTCTTGGGCTATTTGGAGGGTTCGCGGTTCGGTTTGGGAGCTTAAATCAGCTGGGAGCGCAGTTCCGGATTCCCGGCCGCTGGGAGCGCTGGGTCGGTTCGCGGAAACCCTCCGCGGACACGATGGCATACTCGCTGGACAGGCTTGATCTTAAATTATTACGCAGACTGTTATGGACAATCGCTAAACTGTGCAAGAGGAAGAAAGTTTTTAGGCGGTTATTCCCGGATGTCCACTGGGTCGCTGCGCTTGACGGCATAGAGACATACAAAAGCCAGAAGAAGGATAACTGCCCACATTGCCTTTCGCGCAGGATTTTATCCGGTGATGAGTATGTGACGGAATATTATCATCGTTATGTGGTGTTACAGCTGGTAGGCGTGACGCCGGCGGTTGTGCTGGATGTCGAAGCGCAAAACCCCGGGGAAACGGAATCGGCCGCCGGGTTGCGGCTTTTAAAGCGATTTTTAGGCCGGCATCCCCGGTATTTGGATGCGATTACCTTGGACGCGTTTTATTTACAGGCGCCGTTCGTGAAGGATTTGCTGCGCTATGGGTTGCATTTAGTGATAGTGCTGAAGCAGGAGAACCGGGAGTTATACCAGGACGTGATGGGCCTGTGCGAGAGCGTGCCGGCCAAGATCACGAAGGTGGGGGCGGAAGAAATCCGGTTTTGGGATTTAGGCGAACTGCGCACATGGTCACAGCTTGGCCGGGAAGTCAGGGTTGTACGGTCGGTAGAGAAAGAATTGACAGGGAAGCGTAAAAACGGGGATTTCGTTTTCAAGCAGACGGTTAGAGATTGGTTCTGGTGTGTGATATCGCCGGAGGGGCGCGGGAATGTGGATGGCGAATTAATCGCGAAATGGGGGCATGCGCGGTGGGACGAGGAAACGCGGGGTTTTTGCGAGCTTACGCAGCATTGGCACTTGGACCACTGCTACAGACACAACGCGACCGCTATGCTGGCATCCCTGATGATTTTGTTTCTGGCATTTACTTTGACGACGATCTTTTTCCAGAGGAATCTTAAGGGCATATGGAAGAAATTTGCGCGTGTAGCCTTGTCCCGGCTGCTTATGGACGATTTGGCTGGGCATTATGACGGGAGCTTCTGGTCGGCCGCGCCGGCGTAATCCGAAATATCAATATGGGTGCTGTTTTGCTGCGATTGTCCCCGGCGGTTGAACCTGCCGGGGCGGTGGCATTGGCGGGAGGCATGTTTTTCGGAATTTGGCGGTGGAAACAGCGGCCCTGTGTGCGCTAAAGTTAGGGAGATAGCCTTGCAGTCCTCTGTAAAATATCCCCACGCAACGAGTTTACGGCGATTTGCGGAATTGGTGCAATAACTTCACCAATTCCGTAAGCCCGGGATAAAGCTTCCTTCACTTCATTGATAGCAGGGGCCCCGCAAAAACCAATAGCAAATTC
>CAIPTO010000127.1 GCA_903867985.1 uncultured Elusimicrobia bacterium
CCCTCTTCGACGCAGGGATATATTCACCCATTAATGCGGCCCAGGGCGGGCCTGACATCGCGCCGCTGAGCGTGTAGAGAGTGACCGTCGTGATAAAGAAATAAAGTCCGTAAGGCGCTGGCAAAAAAGCGCTAAGGGCTCCGGCGCCAGCGGAGGCGGCCTGGATCAGAACATCAATCAGTATCGCCGTGCGGCAGCTCCCAAGCCGCGCCACTAGCCGCTCATTGACTATCTGAAAAAGTGACCCCAGCAGCACGGGCACGGAGCGCAGGAACCCTATGGCGGGCATGGAAGCCCCGAGCGCCATGGCGAAAGGAACAATATAGGGATCAACAAAGCCCAGCATCAGGGCCCAGAATCCCCCGTCTTTCAGCGATGCCTGAACGCTGAGCCTTACACATTTCTTTTGCATGATATCAGCAGAATTATATAAATTATCCGGGCGCTTAGGAATTTCAATCGCCGGGTAAAAAGGAATCTGTCTGTATTATCTGCCGGGGGATTCGAGAAGCTGGTTGAAGGCGTGTAATTGCGCGCCGGGGACTTGGGCGAAGGACGGGTCCATACGCATTGAAATAACCGGTACCTCGGCCTTGAAGATAAGGTCTTTCAGCTCCGGCATCCTAGCGTAGAGGACATCTCCGGGACAGTCGGTAGCGCCGAGATCCCGGTGGGCGTAAAATTTAGGCGCTGTTACGCCATAGGCGCTTTGCAAGTATTTCCCGATAGTCACAAAAGCGGCGATTATCTCCGGCGAAGGCTGGTTGGAAACAGGGGGGTGATAATTGCCCATCAGGGAGATCCCGACATTACCGGTGTTATGGCCTTTGACATGGGCGCCTAGTACGCCTATGGGCCTGCCTTCAAAAATATTCCCGAAAGGGTCTATCAGGAAGTGGTAGCCTATATCTATCCAGCCTCTGCCGTTCTGGTGGAAATCCTGGATAAAAAGTATCTCCTGCATGGATTCCTGGATATTTTTCGGCAGATGCCCCTGGGTATGGTGTAAAGTGAAAAGCGCCGGGGTGTGGGCGGTATAAGGCTCCGTCGCCGGAAGCGCCTGCCATTCCGCGCGGGTAATCAGTTTAAACGGAAAATTGACCGGAGTTTGAGTGGAAATCTGGGCGGGTTCCTGTACGGGTTCAGAAACTTCCTTTAACCATACATTCCTGGAAGTTTCGATATTGTAGATCGTAAAAATGTGGGTCGTCTTGACGCCCATATCAATTATGGATAGTTTAAAAGGCTGCCTGGTTAAGCCGCTTAGCTTGAACTTGGCCCAGAATCTGCCGTTGGAAAAGCGTTTGAACCTTACCGGCTCGTACTTGGTATATTCCGTTAACGGGATACCGTTGTTCTTCACCAATAACGCTAATTTTACATTTTGGTCCGGCATTTCTCCGTCCAGAAGGACGGCGTCGTAATCCGTAGAGGGAGCATCGCTGAGCGCCGTCTCAAAGATAACAGTGCCTATTTCTCCAGGAGAGAGCTGCTGAATGATCGGAGAGGAGCTGCCGCGAAAAGTAACGGTGGTTTCGCTTTCTTTGGCGTAGGAGGTTCCGCAACAGAGTAACACCGCGAGCGAAAATAAAAATTTAATCTTAGCCATAGTCCTGCTATTATTATAAGGTACCGGAGCAAAACAGCAAAGTGTCAAAAGGCCCAGGCGCGTATAGGACTTTAGTCCCGTACAACATTAACCCTTAGCCCTCATGGTTTATGGCTTTTTCTTCTTCACTCGCCACGGCTTATCACCTTGAGGATCGTGTTGTTCTTTCTGACTGTCAACTATGACATTCAAGACTATATCCCGAATCTTTTTAATATCGAAAGGCTTGGTCAGGTAACCGGAAGCCCCCATATTCAGCGTCGTGAGCGCGATATCCAGATCCTCCTCGCCGGTGAGCATCCAGATAACGGGACTGAGACCGGCCTCCTTCACCAGCCGCAGGACTTCCAGGCCGGAAATGCCTGGCATCTTTATGTCCAGAAAGACCAGGGTGGGGCGCTCTTTTTTAATTATTTCCACGGCGGCCAGACCTTCCGACGCCGTAAACACCTGGTAGGCGTGCGAAAAAGCCTCTTTAATGACAAACCGGATGTGATCTTCGTCATCTACTATCAGAATTTTGTGCTGCATGTTGTTACCTGCCGCGTTAAATTACGGTTTAATAAAAAAATGCCCGCCGTGTCTTACTCCGGCCCGACAACACCCGGCGATTCAGCCATGAAAGCCATATGCCGGACCGGCTTCTAAAAAAGGGGTCATCCCCCGATATATTGTGTTAAGCAAATATGGGGGATAACCCTAAATATAGTATACAAGAACTTTTTTTAACAGGCAAGGCCCAGAATTATTCCTGATCCTCCGCTAACAAGCCTGCGTCATTGAAGAGAAGATTTCACCCATTGGGTGAAAGTGTGGAAATGGCTGCGGGCTGCATGTCCGGGGTCCTGTCACTCATTAGAGGTTCCCTTGTCAACCGACAAAAGCATCCCTCCCACAGGTTTGTGGCTTTTCATATCTTAAATTCTATTTCCTATTCAAACTCCGTTCCAAGCTTATCCGCGTCCGGGTTCTCTATTATCTGGCGTCGGGCGAAGCCGCACCAGTCACTCATCAGGATCAAGGCTCCGGCCATACAACCGCCGTTGCCCCTGCCCTCTTCCGAGGGCCCAGAAAACCTTTGGTTCCCTGCCGTATCCATTTGATGGCGGACAATGCCGCCTACAGGTTTATGGCTGCCGACTTCCGCCGGGCCAACACGTCTCTGGTTCACGGCCGAGGCGTCTTCGCTTAAAACAGGGGTGAAGGAAGCGGCTAATCAGCCATAGTGGTTGTGCCAACAGGACCATGAGCTCGCTTCCTCCACCTGAATCTATGCAAAAGCGCGTGCCTCATCAAAAGGCGTCTGTTCTTTTAGTACGTGATAGCATGCACGCGCCAGTTTATGGGCTACCGCCTTAGCGGCAACGATCGTATTTGTTTTAGCCTTCTTGCGCTGATAAAACCGTCGGACACGCTCGTTGAACCGCACCGAATAATGCGCCGCCTCAATAAATGCCCAGGCCAGATATTTGTTTCCATTTTTACGGTTGCCTTCGCCTTTCTTTTTCCCGTTGCTCCACCGGGAACTGCCCACGCAGCGCGCATACGAGGCAAAGTGTCCTACTTCCTTAAAGCGCTCCATGCTTCCTGCCTCATACATAATGGTCATGCCAAGGATCTTCCCAATCCCATCTACCGTTAAGAGTTTTTTAAACCCCGGCTTGAGTCTTGCTTGCTTTAGGACGACGCTCTCAAGTCCGAAAATCTGCTCATCCAGGCAGCGCAGTACCGATAGATTGCTTTTTATGGCCAGCGCCAGAATGTCGCCGCCGCCACAATACTGACTGATTGTCTCATTGTTAAGCTTGCGTATTAGTTCCGTTGATATTCCTTTCCCGCTGTTACGGCTTACTAAGCCCTGGATGCTAAGTATTTGTGCGGTTCGGCACCGCACCAACTGGCTGCGTTTGCGCAGCAGGTCGCGCACGGCGCGGTCTTCCTTCGGATGAATATGACCGGTCGGAAGGACGCCCAGCCGTAGCAGGTGGGCCAGATGCCGGGCATCGTGTTCGTCCCCGGTATATTTCAGGCCCTCGTACACTTTTACCGCCGACGTATTAACCAATTTTACGCTATACCCCGCCTCCATAAGCCCGTCTACTAACCAGTACCAGTTGTATGTCGATTCCACCGCTATCGCCTCTATATTTTCCCGGTACGGGGCCAAATGCTCCAAAATGATAGGCAGTTCATTCGGATGGCGATGCTCGTACACCACTTTATCGTTTTCATCTATGATGATCAGCACGCTATTGTTTGCATGCAGGTCAATTGCCGAGTATAATTTCATATGTTCCCTCCTCAGTTTTGTAATAGACTTCTAGCAAAGTAATATTACATAACCTGCGGGAGGGAACCTCTATATGATTATCAGGCATGGGGCCCATCGGGCCTGCGGCCGGCCCGGCGACTTCGCGCCGGTTCCTCCTCGGCCCGATCCAACCCATGCCTGTCACCCGCTCCACCTACATCGCCAGG
>CAIPTO010000128.1 GCA_903867985.1 uncultured Elusimicrobia bacterium
CCATGGCTGGTTCCTCTCTTATTTCTCATTATATCACGGCACTCTGGGAAACCAGTCAAAACCATACCTAATCTAGCCTTCAAATCTGTTCAGTTTTAGGGGCGCACTCCAAGTGGCCTTCCCCCGGAAATCAGATTGCGAATAAAAAACAACTACCCTGCTTTTTTTATAAAGCAGGGCAGTTGGTCAGGATTGGTTTTTTGGCGGCTGACTGAACCGATAGCGCCCCTAATTAACCCAAGTTTCAGACCGCTTATCTGGATATTTTGGTAATACCGCCGCCAAAAATATAATCTCCTTCTCTCTGGAAGTAGGTTTGCTTCGGAGTTATCTTGTTGGTGATATTATTCAGCCACTTGTATTCTATCCAACCGCTTTTTTTTACCTTTGCGGCATCTATGATCTGCTTTATAAATAATTTGCCATCCGAATCTTTCAATCCTATGAGGACCTTCCCGATCAGATTTTTATTCTGGCCATGCGCTAAAACGACTCCCTGCCTGTCTATTACAAAAATATACAGGGTTCTGAATGTAAAACGACTTTTAGGATTCGAGAATTCAGCAAAAGCCTTATTTCCCCCGACCTCCTTGTAAAATTTAATTGCCGTTTTGATAAGCTGCTCATCTGCTTTTTTTACAATTTCTTCCGCCACATTTACCGTGTTCTTGTTCGCTGTCTTGATTGCTTTCTTCATATACCTTCCTCCCCTTGTCCTTAATTAAAATAACTCAAACTTGAAATAGCGCCTGCCGTCCCCCAATGGGACTACCTTATCGGCGGTATATATGCCAGCGTGTAGGTGAAAAGCCAGCACAGGAAAAATACCAGCGGCACATGAACTATAAGCTGAAGGCAGCAGTAGCCGACCAGATCCCTGGCTTTCAGGCCGAGTATCCCCAGCAGCGGCAGCATCCAGAACGGGTTGATCAGATTCGGCAGGGCTTCCGAAGCGTTGTAGATCTGCACCACCCACCCCAGATGCACCTGGTGCAAAGTCGCCGCCTTCAGAACATAAGGCGCCTCGATGATCCATTTGCTTCCGCCGGACGGCACAAAAATTCCCAGCACCGCTGAATAGGCGGCGACCAGCAGTGAATAGGTGCCATGCGTGCTGAGAGAAGCGAACAGGCGGGCCAAAAAGTCTGATATGCCGGTGCCGGTGATCATGCCGAATATCACCGCGTAAAATGGGAATTGTATCAGTACGCCGCCCGTAGCGGGAATTGCCCGCGCCACGGCGCGAATGAAGCGCTTGGGGCGCCAGTGGAACAATAATCCGGCCGCCAAAAAAATAATATTGTAGGTGTTTAGATCCAGCGCGGCGAGCGCTCCGTTGGGCGAGGTCCTGAATATATCCGCGAGATACCAGATCAGGATCGCCGCTACGGCCAGGGTCGGCAGCGGGCTGTACTCCAGCCACTCTCCGGGTTTAGTGCGCGGCTCAAGGTTCATATCCAACGGCTTATGTACGATGCCGAAATCCAGAGCTGTGCGGGCGTTAGCGGCGGAGGGCGCGGAGAAATACGCTATTATAACGGAAACCAGGATAAGCAGCGCTGCGACTACGACGCTCTGCCACATAAAGATCGTCTGGGTTAGCGGGATCAGGCCGCTTATCTCAAAGAGTTTAGGCGGGATCGCTGTTTGCGTCGCCATCAAAAGCGCTGCCGAAGAAGACAGCCCGCAGGCCCACACGGCGCCCAGCCCGAGATAGGCCGCCGCGCCCGCGGCGCGATAGTCCATCCCCTTGACCCTGGAAGATAATTCCCTGGCCAAAATCCCGCTGAATATAAGGCTGAATCCCCACGACAATAGCGAGGAGAGCATGGAAAAAAGAGCGATGAAGGCCACCGCGCCCTTAGGGGTCTTGGGGATCTCCGCCAGCCTTTGTATGAGCCGATATATCGGCGGCGCGCTTGCCAGCACATAGCCGCCGATGATGACCATTGCCATCTGCATCGTAAAAGGCACTAGCGACCAGAACGCCTTTCCGCCCTCTACGGCAAGCCTGGCCGGGGCTTCGCCTATCAGCAGGCCGAAAGAAAAAACCGCAATTACGCCCAGCAGCGCGAAAACAAAAGCGTCGGGGAACCAGCGCTCAGTCCAGCGGGCGAACGCAAGCCCAGTTTCAGCCAGGAAACTTTCTTTCCCGGGAAGTTCATTTTCCCTATGCATAGCGCCGCTCCTTTTGCGGTCAGTTCCGGTTTACTTTTTCAGCAGAACGCCCGCCTTGATGGCGCAATACGGTTTTGTGAATATATACTTTTCGGAAAACGATTTGGCGCCGGCCATTTTTTTATAAATATTTTCTTTAAGTACGCGGTCAGGTCTAACCTGCCAGAAAAACACATCGATCTTTTTGGATTGCAGGGCTGCGAATCTTCCCGCTGAATCAAGGGATATAACCTCGATGTTTTTCCCGATAATTTTGGAAATTTCCACTAATAACGCGATGTTATACCCGGCCGGTTTTCCGTCCGCTGAGACATAGTCGAGAGGCGGCATATCGCCGGATACTCCGACATAGATGGTTTCCGGATACGATGTTTTTTCAATTGTCGGTATAGCCGGGTCCTGTCCGGCAGGCAGTTCCGTGACCCATTTTTTATACACTTCAGCCAGCTTGCCGGAGGCTTTAAGTTTCTCTAGGGCCGAATCGAAAAGATCCCTCAGCTTTACGTCGGAATTTCTTAACAACATGACAAGATTAAGATCAGAATTGAACATGACGTATTTTAGATCCGGATTTCTTTTAATGACATAATCCGCGACAATATTCGGTGTCATCATGAAATCAGCCCGTCCTGATTTCAGCATGGATAAACTCCCCGCCATGGAATCGGTATATATTAATTTATTCATCCGGCTGCCAAGCCGCGTATTTATGATATCTGTGAAATTTTCCTCGCTCCGTCTGTTTAAGATCACAACCCCTGTCTTCCCGTTTAAAAAGGAATAGTCCGGCTTCGCGGTTTTTTTAACGGCGGCTTCCTGCTTCGGGGCTTTCGCGTTCTGCGCTTCCGCGAACACGGCCGAAGGCGCCATGGCCATAACTGCCAGCACCAGGATAGATATCAGTTTGTTTGTTTTCATTTTTATATTTCCTTATGTTATATTACCGCGTGTTTTTTGCTTTTATCTGGAGACTTCAACTTCGCCATGGTATTTCCCTGTTAAATATTTTAGCAAATAGAGCAATGCTTATAGGCTTTTTGACACTGCGTGGAGACTTTCAACAGCCAAAAGGACATTGTCTTTTTTGTAGCATGGCAAGTCTTGGCTGGCTGTGCAGCCTATATCAACGAAGCGCCAAATTGCTTCCACGGTGCCGTTGCGTATATAAAGATATTTAAAGTTAAGTTTGTTAAAAAGTGAATCCAGTGCCTGCATTACTTCCTGCTCTGAGAAAAGCGCATGCGCCCGTTCAGGGTTACTGGCGTGTATCATTAACCACTCGTCAAACTTTGTGTCGCCTATTTCGACGCGCTTAAGAAGAGTGAGGCGCCACAATTGCCAAACATCATCCTGAGTTCTTCTTCTTATCCGCATTTTTAGATCTGAATTTTTAAAAAACTTAATTTTAAGCACGCATCCTGAACCCTTTCCACTTGTGAATGTAGTTATCGTGAAATTGAAATCCTTGTACAAACCTTCAAATACCGGCTCGCGCATTGTCCCGGCCACTTTCCCTGTCAGAAAATCCGTGAAAGTTAAGAGCGTTTTCCGGTTGGTGTTTTCTATGGCCAAAAGTACTGCGATGTATATCACTATCACGGCAAAACATGTCCAGCCGAAGGGGCCGGCCAATTCCGCAAAGGTTGCGGGGTCTACCCCCATATAATTTTGAAAAAACGCGCTCATTCTTGCCCCCCTTTCAGGTGCCCTTGAAATTTCTCTATAAGCTTATGAACCGCCTCGTGAGTCTCCTGTGTAAGGTCCACATCCGCGATCTTATCTGTGATGTCTGCGTTTTGCTGAGACGATTTGGACGACAATAGTCGTTTTGCTCCATCCTTGACCGACTTGAAAATTTTCCCTGCCACGTTAAGAGCCAGGTTGCCGGCGGCATCTGTTCCGGCGGAGGCGGTTACGCCTTCTTCCGAGCCTTCAAAAAATGTTTCTCCTGTAATTGATCTTACAAACCTCAGTTCTAGCGCGACTTTTCTCTGGCTTAACGCAACAATGCTTTTAAAGTTGAAGTCCAGGACATTGCCGTAGCAAAAAAGGTCCGCCTGGATACCGGCGCGCAGTTTCTCCGCACTCACCGCCTTCAGTTGTCCGCCTTCAGATATACCAAGTTGCTTAAGTGTGTCGTCTATCGTATCCAGCCCCACAAGCGCATAGCCGCGCTCTTTCAGCTCGGTGTATACGGCGCTCCGGACCTTGTCTGATGCCTCTATATTTGTGCTTTGGTTATCGAAAGGAAGAATCGCGATTACAGCCTGGGAGTGCGGGATTTGTATTTTCTTAGTTGCCGCATTGCAGCCGGTAAACATAATAATGCCAAATACAAGAAGGTATATGTGCGACACTTTGATATTCATACGTAGTTAATGCTCGCCCTATTCCGCTTCCCCGAATCTCTTGATCCAGCTTAGGGTATAAGCGCTGACATCCCCCAGGTTCAACGTGAACTGGAGTTTCCACGGAATGTATTCAAATCCTATCCCTGCCGTACGCAAGTACTTGCTCTCGTTGTTGTTGCCGAAGTTCGTATCTATAAAAGACGACTGCGCTATCGTCGCCTTTGTAGAAGGGTTGTAGCTGGTGAGCTGGGTCTTGGGGTTATTTAAGAACACGCTCAAAGCAACGTAGGGAGACATACGCACTTTTCCGATATTAAACTGGGGGACCAAACCGATAAAGGCGCCGATGGCATTCTGGTCCGCGACACGCTTGATCCCGTCTATGGTGTCATCGACTTGCTCCGTTATGGTCATATAGCTCATTCCAAAAAAGATCGGGAACCGAAACTCATCACCGGACCAGTGGTCCCACACCACACTGGCGGCCCCAAGAAAACCGGAACCACTGGCTGAGCCGACAGGCACTCCGTGGATAGGGTTGAGAGTCTGGATCGAGTTCAAATTCGTGGCGGTGGCGCCTTTTAGTCCCGGGTCGGCTGTTTCCGTTCCGCTGATTTTGTTGGCGCCCCCAAGAAAAGCCAAACCCCAGTGATCGGTAAAGGCATAAGTTACGGCGGCAGCCCCTCCCCAGCCTTTCATGTCTACGGGGTTAAACGGGTCGCTGCGGTTCTGTTGGACGAGGTACGCGGGAACTATCTTCAGCACCCATTGGCCTTGGTGCATGGGATTAGTGGGAATTCCATAGGAAAGGATGGAGCCCAGTGTCTGTGCTTCCGCAACGGGAGGTGTCCCGGCATACGTCCGAACCGCGCAAAGCAGAAGCAATCCGAGCCCGAATCCCAAAGAAACTTTCTCAAGTTTCAGCAATTTCATAATCGTACCCCCTCCATGTCCGGACGTTTGTGAATAAATGGTGGTTTAAAACCCGCACTGACTACAAGTATACTGCTCCCATGTAATAATTAGGGCCTGAAATAGTGGACCATGGCTATCTAAATACAGAGACGGTTTTTCCTAAAAGCCGGGAAGCCGGGCCGGATTCCATTTCCCCGGCTATTCCAGCCGGACTGAGGCTTGGCGGTTACCGAAGATCTGCGGCACTTGGTCGCGGTTCTCACGGCGGGCGGCGTCCTGAACTTTAGGAAGCAGATAGTCGTAGATCGCCTTCATCGGCCCCTTACCCTGCTTTTCATTTAGTCCCTTCAGGAAATAGTAGGTGAACAAGCCGTGTCCGGCCGCCTCTTCCGTGCCTGTTATCTCGTCGGCGCCGGCCGCGGTCAGCACAACTATCTTGCCGGCGCTCTCCCCGTCTATATTTACCTTCGTTACCAGCGGCCGCATCCCCTTGGCCAGCACCGAACGCCCTCCAGCTCCGGAGAAACAAGCGTCCAGCGCCACAACTACCTCTTTGGCTTTCAGCGCGTTCAGTTTCTCATATAGCTTGGCGAGCGGGTATCCGGTATTTTCCAGAAATTTAGGGTCCCCGTCCCACGGGACCAGATAAGCCTGCCCAGTCGCGGGGGCGGGAGCGCCATGTCCGGAGAAAAATATAAAAACGCGCGAAGTTTCCTTGACATTGCGGGGGAGCCACGACTCCACATATTTTTCAATGCCTGTCCTGGTGGCGCTCTGGCCTGTAAGCAGAATAGTATTCCGCTGCGGAAATCCTAAGGCCAGGAGATGGTCCCGCACGGCCACGGCGTCCCTTTCGGCAAAATCGGCGGCCGGCAGGGCGGCGTACTTCTCTATCCCGACTACCAGGGCGAAACGGTCGGGGTCCTCGGCGGCGCGATAAACGGGTCTATCCGCATCCGAACGGTAGGTCCGGACTGCTGCCGGGGCGGCCGCCGGTGGCGGAGTCCTTTCCGAAGCGGCCTGCGCCGTATAAGCGGGCGGAAGCGGCATGCCGGCGCGCGCCATCAGCTCGCGGTTAGAGCCAAGTTCCGCGAACAGGTTTCTGCGGGCGGCCAAATGCACTTTCTTGAAAACTTTTGCCGGGCGGCGGTTGCTGTCGTTCTGCGCGCTGGCCCCCCCTTTTACCGAAGCCACCTGCCTGCCGTTCGGGTCCAGAAAGACAACCGAGATATCCATCTGAATTTTCCCGACCCCGGTCGGTCCTGGCAGGGCGGGATAGACATCCAGCACGGCCACCAGGTCCACGCCGGAGGCTGGCGCGTCCTCTATGTCGTTCAGCGGGGTTACGGACTTGAAAGCCCTCCCCAGGTCGTCCTTGTAATCACGTATGATCTGCTTGTGGTCGAAGGCCTTCTGCCCCAGTATGGCTGTGGCGCACCACCACATGGCGGCCTTGGAGAGCAGGGCGGAGGCATCTTTGGTGTTCTGCGATTCTATAAGTCCCAGCGACAGCTGCGGGTAAAGTGATGAAGCCTCGAAAGGAGCGTCCAGGCCGAGCAGCGGGTCTTGTCGCGATACGGGTGTCATGCAGCCGGCCATAAGAGCGGCCGCGGTCAGGAAGACGGTCAGAAAAGGTGCGCCCCGGAGACGCCGGTACCCGGAACCGCAAGAAACCGGGTTCGCGTTATAAATAATATTGGTTTTCATAAATCCCCCGTTATTTACGGATGGTATAGACCCGTATGTCGTCCGTCCACTCTTCCCCGGCCGCGTCAAGCGCGCCGGTTATGCCCGAAATTGTCGCTATCCCGTCGAGCAAAGCGCTCACGTCGCGCTTAACTGCCAGCGCCCACAAAGTCTCTACGGAACTTTCCGCCCCGTCCGGCAGCTGCGCTATCAGTGAAATCCCAGCCTTCCGGTGGGTTTCGTCCGGGAACGCGAACGACTCTCCCGCTTTTATCTTATTGAGCAACCTGGTCGGACCGGGAAAGACCGGGATGACGTTGCCGTCAAAATCAGCGCTGAAGATGTAGAGCCAGGCGTCCTTGCTCGTCACCGCCAGTGCGCGCGCCTCCTGCCCTGAAATAAAACTGTTCTGGTTCAGCAGAAGTTCGACCTTGAAGTCCCTGTCGATCTTTTTTCGGGCCGACCTAAGGCACGCCTGCAGGGTCAGGCTGTAAGTTTTGCCGTCCGAGGACTCTTCGGCGATCTTTTCCTCTTCTATCTCCGAATTCTTAGTCAGGCGCAGGATGTTCTCAAGCTCGCCCAGCATCGTGGAGTCCTCAAAATCGATCCTGACCGGATGTCTCGACCCGGAAAGCATCCCCACGGCTTTTTGACGGGCGAGGGAAATGGCCAGGGCCCGGGCGGCCGGCGCGCCGCTGAGAAGCGGAACGCTGGCGCGCACTTCCGCCCAGCGGCAGCCTTTGCGCCCCGTAGTATTTAAAAAGGCCGCATCATTCCGGGCTTTTCCTTCGGTGGGCATGTCCGCCGTGCTGGTGTCCACGGCGGCATTGAGCCCGTAAAGTTTTTCCAGCTCCTCTGAGAACTTCAGCCGTACTTTCGCGCTGCCGGCTATTATAGACGTTTCTGTCTGTACCAGTCTGGCGCTCACCAGAAATTCTTTTTTACCGTAAAGCTCGATGTTTCCCAGCAGCATGAACTGGGCTCCGCCGAACCTGCCCAGTTGCACCGCGGTCTTCTGCTCTGTGAAACCGGCCTGGTTGAATTTTATCTCCTCCAGCAGACGGCTGACAAAGGCCCGGTCCAGCACCGCGTATTTCCCGCTCCGCACCACCGTGTCGTTGATGGCGTCGGAGATCAGGCGTCCCAGCCCGCTTATCTGTCCGTTCGGGTTTTGAAAAGGCATGACGGCGATGCCTGCCTGTCCTATGGCGGTGCTGGCAAAAATTTCTTCCACTATCTGACCGGAAGCTTTTTCTATCGGCGTGTGAGCATGCCCCGCATTCGCGGTTAATGCGATAAAGAACGCCGACAATATAACTTTTCTCATGGCAATCTTCCCCCTGCTAAACATAATAGTAAATTTGCGCGCGATAATTAAGGAATTGCGGCGATTTGCTATGGGGATTCTGGGGTATATTTAATTGGGGTTACTTTGAGATATGTATACTGTCCCCGAAGCTTAAAGAATGCTTGCCGCGAATGGAAGGCACATCATTAAATTCTTCCCTCATGTAAGCAAATATGAGCAAAAGAAACGCTTTATTGAGGGCATTGATAATCCCAAAAAACTGGAAGATTGTTATGGCTGACGGCAGGAGAAGGTATACCGGCGCCGCAGCCATAAAGCGTACGAAGAGAGCGTATTCCGGGGACAGTATATTTAATTAGGCTTATTTCGGAGATATATATACTGTCCCCGGAACTTCCATATTTTTTTCTCCCCCCCACCGGAATGATAATGCCATGCGGTGGGAGCAGCCCAGATGGCCGTAAGGAACAATCGAGTAGTCAAATACGAGATCACTGATTTCATAACCCACTCCGGCCGTGATCCCCGGCCCCGCGTCATTGCTCTGGTTGTAGCCCAGCCGCAGATCCAGGGTTTTTAAAACGACTGTCTCAACACCCACCGCCGCGTACGCCGAGTCGCTGCGTTCCTTTATTATGTCAATCGACAATGTGTGGCTCGCCCCCAAGAACTCCCGGACGTAGGAACCTCCCAGGCGGAACATCAACGGTTGATTCTCCTTTACCCGATCATACCGGACCGTCTGGCCCAGGTTCTGCATGGCCGCGCCAAACGAGAGCCGCTTCATCGCGGGTACGGCATATAAAGCGCCGAGGTCAAAGGCCACATTGTTGCGCGTGGTCGCGTCGATCGTCTCGCGGATGTACTTGGCCCCGGCTCCGACCGAAAGGCTTTCGCCAAGCTTCAGGCCGTAGCCGGTTCCCAAAGCCAGGTCATTCATCGTCGTGTCACCCATACCTGAACCATCCGGCGCGTCCAGCGTGGTCACTGAAACTTTGCCGAAACTCAGTTGGTTAAAACTCACCCCCCAGCCGTAAGGTGAAGCGTAATGCAGGAACTCCTGGGTGATGCCCTGAAAATACTGGTTGTGCATAAAGCTCACTTCGTGGCGCGCGGTGCGCGAAAGTCCCGCCGCGTTATAATTGAGCGCCCCTGTCCCGGATGCCAACGAGGTGTAGGCTCCCCCCATAGCTGCCGCGCGCGCGTTGGAATCCAAAAGCAGGAAGGCGTAAGGGTCTGCCCCGCCAGCGGCCAAGCCGCGGGATGGAACCAATAGTGCCAAAACAAAAATAATTTTTCTCATCGTATTATCAGCAGCTTCTTCGTCACGCCCGGGCAGCCGGGACTGCTCAGGGTCGCGATATAGCCGCCAGTAGCTACGGCCTGTCCCGAGTCATTACGCACGTCCCAGTGCAGTTTCCCGTGCGAGGCCGTACTCTCCACGCGCGCCACGCGCCGTCCCGTAATTGAGTAGATATCGATCGTCACCGCCTCGGGAATATGGTCGAAAATTATGCCTGAATCGGGATCGCCGGAAGAATAGGGCCTGCCGCGGTTCGGATCGCTGCCATTGGGCCGGTACGGGATCGGATAGATGCGCACCGCGCTGAGGTTAGAGTAGGCCTGGCTCGTGGTTCCTAGCGAAGTAAATATGGATAGATGCCGTATCTGGCCCGTTACCAGCCTGCGCGCCAGGTCCACCACGGAGCCGGGCACCTCCTCCCAAAGGGCCGTGTTCTCGTTGAGCACATATAGCTTCAGCGTGTCCGCGAAAACAGGCGGGTTAGTGCCGTCCACAATCCCGTCAATGTTGGCGTCAGGGTAGGGCACGGACACGGTGACGGCCTGATTAAAAGTACCTGTGGACCGCCGATTGTCTACGGCCACGATGAACTCGGTGATAGACGTTGAAGAGCCGCTCATCCCGGACGGGATCGCTGACTGGGCCAGGCCGATCAGTACTCCGGCCCGGTCGCTCAGGGGATGTCCCGTCGGATTCTCGGATAGCAGCCAGGTCACGGTGTCGTCGCGCAATGCTGGAGGTATCTCAACCTTAGAGCCGTCAGTGCCGGTCACCTGGCTGCAGGCAGAACCGGAGCAACTGCCTTGCGCAGAGGGCGTAACTACGGTTACGGTGCTTGACTGCGCCTGCCCGCCGGAATTTAAAGCCACGAGATAACGCGAGTAGAACGTCCCTGTGGAGAGATTAGATTCCATGTAAAAAGTAGTGTCCCCGGTCAACGACGTCAGGAGGCTGCCCGTGGCATAACGGAAATCGAACGAGGTCGCCGTGCCGCTCATCGTCCAGGACCAGCGGATTGTGGTGCTGGCCACGACCACGGCTGACAAGACTGGTTCGCCCGGCGGCTCCGAAATTTGCGTGGTGTCTACAAGGACGGTGTAAACCGCGGTGGAAATGTTGCCGGCGAAATCAGAGGTGACGAAGGCGATCCGGTTGACGGAGAAACCCGCGGAGGTGACCAGCGGAATATTGTCTGCTTGGAGGGTTTGGCTTGCCTTGGTGCCGTCGGCGCCGCTTAAATGGACGCTGCTGGTTGAAACAAAATTCCAGGTGCCGCCGGCGTCCGTGGAGTAGAGAACGTTGTAGGCCTGGCCGCGATTCTGGCCGGCCAAAGTGTCGGACTGGTAGTCAGACAGGACCTCCGCCGAGGAACGCGCCACGCTGTATAGCCGCACCTCATCCACCGCGCCCGCGAAAGCCCCATAGCCGCCGGAGTCGTTTCCGATGCAGAGCGACGATGCCGGAGTTCCAACGACCTCGCTTAGCACGTTCGGGGTCTGAACGCCGTTGACGTAGAACCTGATCGTTCCGGTGTCTCCGACCATAGCCACATGGTACCAGGTATGGGCCGAGGGAAAGGTATAGCCGCTATCCCAATACGCATAGCCGCCGGAGGCTCCCATTAGTTTGGCTCCTGCCCCGTTGCCGTCCCCGATACCGAACTCATAACCTGAGCCCCCGGCCTCGTTGCCGTTGGCGACTGCCCAGCCATGCTGGCTGAGGTTGTCGGGATTAATCCATGCTTCCACTGTCCAGTGGTCAACGGGGGTGGACACCGCGGAAGCGAATTGCACGCTGCCATTGACGCCGTCGAAGTGCAGGGCGCTGCCCCTGACGCCGGCAGTCCGATCAACGCCGCTCGCGTTGAGGGTGCCGTTCAAGGCAGCGGTGGAGGCGTCTAAAGCCGCGGCGCCGGAAGACTCGTCCAGGTGCCACTGGCCGACAAGGCCGGTGGGCAAGCCGGTTGAGACCAGAAGCCCGGAAAGGAAATCCTGGACCGTTATCCTGGCCGATACCACATTAGTGGAAAGATAAGTGGCCATGGGAAGATCCGTCCAGTTTGAATCTGAAGCGGTAGGGGAAGTGGAAACCCTGGGTCCGGAATAGACCGGCGAGTCGATGTCCACCACAAAACTGAAGGCCGAAGCCCAGGGGCCCCCGACTTCCTGGACCCGCCAGTAATAAGTGGTCTGGCTTAAAGTGTTGGTTGAGACGTAGAAAGTGTTGGCCGTCGTTGAGTCAGCTATAATCTGCGCAAACCCCGGGTCCATGGCAAGCTGCAGGCGGGAAGCGGCGCTCTCCGCGGTCCAGACCATGACCGGATTCGCGGTGCTGACATAGGCGGTGTCGGAAGGGCTGACTAAAACCGGCTGCGCCAGCGGGTTCGTCTCAACTACGGCGCCAGAGGAGCAGACCGCTCCGCCGGCATTAACCGCGGCCACATAACGGAAGTACGATGTCCCCGGAAGCAGTCCCGTCTCCTCAAAAGAAGTGACCCCGGCGGGGATCGTGTCCGTCCCGGCCACCAAGGTGAAAGGTCCAGTGGAGGTCGCGGCTCCATAAAGCGCGAACCCCAGTTCGTTGGAGGAATGGCTCATCCAGCGCCAGGTTATACTGGTCTTAGTCTTGCTTTGCGGGCCAAATCCAGTGGGCCTCTGCACGCCGCCGCGGGCGTTTCCCGCCATCGGGTAAGAAAAACCGGCGTCGCTCCAGTGAGCCGCCAGAAGATCGATCTCATTATAGTAGGGGGTGGCGGTGCTATAGATTACGTGAACATCCCCGGCCCCGTCCAAGGCGATGGAATCAGCCTCCCCGACATTTCCCGCAGCGTTCAGCGTGGCCGTGGACCACTGGACCCCGTCGTAAAAGGCGTATTTAAGGTTGCTGTTGGAATAGTCGAAGTAGGAGATATGGGGATAGCCGTCCCCATCCAGGGCAATGGCATTTACACTAGCCAGGTTACCCGCCGCCTCCACGGTGGAGATAGCCACTGTCGTTGTCGCGATGAATACGCCGTGCTTCAAATACCGCACATAGTCGGCCGAGTTAAAATATGAGACATGACTCAACCCGGATCCATCGATGGCTATCGAGAGGTAGGCGCTCCCGGAGATTTCTTCGATCGTGGCGGTCGACCAATGGACGCCGTCAAAAGCGGCTATTTTGGGCGAGGTTGCATCTGTCCCGCCGGTATAGACGATGGAAGGCTTGCCGGCGGCATCCAGAGCGATGGATGGGGCCGTATTATACGTGGCGTAATCTATGGTCGTCGGCGCCGACCAGGAAACCCCGTCGTATTTCGTGTACCTGACCTCATGAGGTCCGACGGCAAGGTCCTGATAAGCGATATGCGGGTTGCCGGCCGCGTCGAGCGCCAGTGAGGGAAATTCAGCTCCGGTGGAGCCGTTGGCCGTGGTGACAGACCAAGCGTAACCGTTATAACTGGCGTATTTCAGCGCGCCTGACCAGTAGGCGATATGGGGAAGGTTATTGGCATCGATGGCCAGCGAAACCGAGTTGTCCATTCCCCCCATCGTGGCCACCCATTGCGGCGTGCTCCAAACACCTCCGGTGCTTTTAATGTAATAGACGTCCCGGATATTGCTTCCGCTGTATTTATTGGTATAGGCGACATGGAGGTTGCCAAGGCTATCAATAGCCAGAGCGTTGGATTTACCGTTCTCATAATAGTGATTGGAAACGACAGTTTCAGTGGAAAAAGTAAGAGTTGCCAGCGCCCGGCCCGGAATCGCGCACACGAATAAAGCGTAAACAATAAAAAATACCAGGTGCTTTCGCATAAATCAACAGTAAGCCTCTTATCGAAAGTTCTTTCCTTAATTGTTGCTTTCCGCAGCTTTAAAACTTCCCATAAAGCCCTGCACTTCCTTTTGTTCCATTTTATTTTATTTATGATACAAAAAAACAGGGCGGATTCCTTAAATTTAAAAATGCTCCGCCATGTCCGCTTGAGGCGGACGGGCGAACTGTAGCAGTATGTTTATTTAGTTATTTGGCGTGGGTTTGTCACGGGACTGGTGGACAGCGTCACCCTTTCCCTCTAAAGCCAGTTTCCGGGGCTTGGGGCGCGGTGTTTTGCCCACCTGGCAAGATTATTAGATGACAGTCAAAAATGGGGTGGCTGGCTGGACCAGTTTAGAACCTGTTTAATGAGGGTTTAGTAGCAGCTTTGCCTCAAACCTATCAAAAAGCGTTCAAATCTTTAACTGGGTAAGCGTCCTGTAAGGATAGAACTAACGATCGCTTCAAATTCCAAATCTTACTTTCCGAGAACCAGTAGTTGGACCGAGTGAGGCATGATAATCGGTTTGGGTTTCGGATTTTCCGGAGTCGCCGCCGGGGCCGGTCCGTACTCCGCCGACATCAGGAATAAGCGATGTGTTTTCGTATCCAGGGCCACGGTGCGGGCGCCACTCCGCGTTGCGACGGTTTCCAGCACGCTGACCTTATCTGGCGAATCCGCGTGCAGCACGGTAAGGGTCTTATCGGAATTAGAGGTAAAGATGTTCCCCGTAGACGGCTCGAAAACGATAGCGTCTGCATCCTCTCCGATCTTTTGCGTGGTTATTACTTTACCTCTCACGGCATCCACTACCGCCATTATTCGGTTGCCGCCGCAAGCCACAAACAGCCTGTGGTTCTTATTGTCTATCGCCAAGCCGGTTGGTTCTTCGCAGGGTTCCAGGGGCCAGCGCGCGGTAACGGTCATCTTGACTGGATCAAAGACGGCGAGTTCGTTCTTATCCTCCAGATTAACATACATCGTTCCGTTCTCGTCCGTAGCCGCTGTTTCGGGCTTGCCGCCCAACGGTATCGTGCCCAATACTTTGGCGCTTACAGGGTCAATAACGGAAAGGTCCATGCTCTTGCCGTTAGAGGTGATAATGCGGCGCGAAAAGCGATCGTACATAAGCCAGTCGGGATTCGTTCCGACCGCGACCACTCCGATGGTTTTAAGGGTGATTGGATCGAAGATAGTGACCGTATTGGCCAACCCGTTGCTGGTGAAGCCGCGTTTTAGTTCCGGAACCACCACCGCGCGATGGATACCGGAAGTGTCGGGGATCTCGCCGACCACGGTATATTTGTCGATATTGATGACCGAGACCCGGTCGCGGCGACCGACATAAAGACGACGGGCCGCAGTGTCTATGGTTATGTAATCCCAGCGACCTTCATCCGCCAGGGGCACTTTTTTTATCAGGTGATACCCGGTCTTGACAGGGACTTTATTCTGTTGTTCCGTACTCTGCGCCATGGGGTTTATAAATAAAACCACTAAACAGATTAGGGCAAGTTTTTTCATAAGTCTCCTTTTAATAAATTTAACCCCTAGTTTTTGGTATTATACATAAAACCCACAGTAGAATAGTTGTCCTTAAATGCGGGGGCAGCGTGGTGTTTGTATAAAATTTAAAACAATTTCCAGACTTTTGTAGTATAACTATAGGGAGTTGCTTTTTGCGCTTTTTTTGGCATTCGGAAGTTTTAAATCAGGTGGCAACACACGAACTGCTTATGCTCATTACAAATCTGATCAAAAAACAGTTTTTTCTTGCTGTTATTGTCACCCTGCTGCTTGCGCCGGGGGCTTACGCTTTGCATCCTTTGAATACGGACGACACCGGTACCGAGGGCCAAGGCCGCTGGAAAGCGGAGGTGCTTGGTAAATGGGCGCACAATGAGATTAATGGAACAGTCAAGACCGCTTCACAAATAAAGACTGCGATTACCGCCGGCATAACCGACAATATCGACATAGAAGTGGGACAACCCTACAAGTTCAAGAGGGAAGATGATAATGGAGCGGTGTCAAAGGTCGATGGAATTGCCGACACAGAAATCGAACTGAAATGGCGTTTTTATGATCGCAACCGTCTCAGCTTTGCATTACGCCCTGCGTTAACTTTGCCGGCTGGCGATGACGGAAAAGGATTGGGCACAGGCAAGCTGACATACAAGCTGTTTCTGCTAGCCACCAAGGAACTGGAACAGTGGGCCTTTCATGTAAATGCCGGATATGGGAAAAATGCAAATACGGCGGATGACCGGACCGATATCTGGAATTTTTCTGCCGCTGCAGAATATGAGATCGCCCAGGGCTTCAAAGTGGCGGGAGAGGCCGGAATATATAGCAATAATGAAAAGGCATCCGGCATACAGCCAGTATATACTACTGCGGCGGTACTGTACTATCCGGTTAAGCACATTAGGCTGGACCTGGGTTTAAGGTTAGGCTTAAACAAAGCGGAGCCCGACTATACAGTGATTCCTGGGATAGCATTTAAGTTTTAGGAACAATGGGGTAAACTGCTTTTTCGGTCTAAAAAGCGGTAAAGGGTGTAAGTGTGTGCAAAAAGTCACGGGGTTTATCATTTTTTAAGGATTTATCAGTCTGCCGGACCGCGGCGCGAAGCGGCTATCTGTAAGTCGATTTTGACGCTTTTCTAGTTAACCTTGTTCGCTTTTCTTCTGCCATATGTCTTTTTATTCACAGCCCCATAAAGGTGACGGCGACTCCGCACATGAGAACTGCGAAACCTGCAAGAGCATGTGAATATCTTTCAACCTTTTGGACCGGCAGCACCTCAATCCCCCGCAAAGCCGCTAAAACCATAACCATCATTGTGGAGATTGTGCAAAGCGAGAAAACCGCTGTTACAGCAATTACCCCGGCCATGCTGTTTTTAGCTGCCGGGTATATAAGCAGCGGAATTAGCGGCTCACAAGGGCCGAAAACAAAGATCGTGAACAATATCCAGGGGGTGATGTTCACCTTGCCTGTATCATGGACGTGAGCATGTTCCTCCGCATGAGAGTGGGTGTGAACATGCCGGAATGCCCCATGTTCGTGCGTGTGCTCATGCTCATTGGATGAATAAGCCTTCTTAAGTCCCCAGATGAAGTATAGAAGGCCAAATATTACCAGCAGCCAGCCTGCGAGGCCGCCACGGAAGGCTTCTATTCTCTCCAAGCTGGTCACTTTCGCGCCGATATAAACACCGGCAAAGCCCAGCATTACCGAACTCCCGACATGCCCCAGACCGCAGACGAAAGTGATAACACCGGTTTTCAGATAAGACCAGCCCCTGGCTTTGGCCATTGCTATAAAAGGCACATAATGGTCCGGGCCTAACAAGGTGTGGAAGAAGCCGATAGAAGCCGCAGTAAGCGCCAAAAATTTAATATCCATTAACCCCTCCGAAGTAAATATATTTTATGTTAGCATTTTCTTTGTCGACCAGGTCCCGATAAGCAGTACGAGAAATACCGCCACTATTGTGGGACCTGAAGACAAATCCAGCCTCATGGACAGTTCGAGTCCGGTAAAACAACCGGTCACGCCGAACAGCCAGCCGAATATTATCCGCCGGGATATTCCCTCTACCGCTATCATAGCCGCAACAGCAGGAATTATCAAGAAGGCGAAAACCAATAAAACACCAGCCACCTTAACCGAAGATGTCACTATCATCCCGAAAGTGGCGTAGAATATGAAATCCCACCACCATAACTTCATCCCCTTGTGACGCGCCGCCTCGGGATCTTCAGTGACCAGAAGCAGTTTCTTTCGTGAGAGCCAATGAATAAGCCCCATAACCGAGCAAAGCGCAGCTATGAACCCCAGTTCTTTCGGCGAGACCGTAAGCAGCGACCCGGTGAGCATCTCTTTTATTTCCTCAGTTCCTGTTGCCGAGCGCTCAAGGACAATAAGCGACATGGCTATCGCTCCGGCATAGGTAATGCCGATCAGTGCTTCTATCGGAACTTTCTGGCGCTTGCTGCGGAACACCACGAACAGGAGCGCCCCCAGAAGCGTAAAAGTGAGAGACATCAGATAATTCTGCACCGGGAACTGTTCCCCCCAGCCCAACAGGCACCCCACGCTTGAACCGAGAGCCGCGACCTGCGCAAGCGACAAGTCGACGAAGATAACGCCTCTTCTGACCACATGGTAGCCGAAGTAGGTATAGGTTCCGGTCAGCACAAGGCAGACCAGAAGCGTAATAATCGCGAAGTGGTATTGAAATATCATCATAAACATTACCTCCCTTCTATCTGAGCGACAATTTCATCAAAATGCCTGAAATATGAATCAGGTTTGACATCGGCACATGAGGGCGAGAACTTGAATATCTTTATGCCGGTCTGACGCGCTAAAAATTTAGGCGCATCATCCGGGAAATATGATTCCTGCAGCAGAATGGATATGGCATCCCGCTTTATTATCTCAACCAGCTCCGCGAGATGCTTCGCCGTAGGCGGAATACCCGGCAGAGGTTCCACGGTCCCCGCGATAGCCAGGTTAAATGCGGTGGTGAAGTATATCCAGGAAGAGTGATAGGTGATGACTTTTTGTCCGGAGATTTTTGCCAGCCGGGATTTCCAGTCGGAGATGTGTTTCGCGGCCTCTTCCTTAAAGCGTTCGTAATTCTTATCGTAATAC
Organism: uncultured Elusimicrobia bacterium; assembly: GCA_903867985.1. Lineage (GTDB taxonomy): Bacteria > Elusimicrobiota > Elusimicrobia > Elusimicrobiales > UBA9959 > YA12-FULL-51-18. The sequence goes on from CAIPTO010000128.1 coordinate 18,210, forward strand.
TGGCTGTTCGATGGGTCCGCCTTTTTTAACGCGGCAGTCACATTGTTCGCAATGATAATCCCGTTTGCCGGGTCCAGCCAGTAATGCGGGTTGCCATCGGGATGAATGTCGCCCATGGAGGCGTCCACTTTGCCGGCCGGCTTTTGAAGCGGCGTTATCCTGTTAGAGCAGTCGACCGTGAGAAGCCTGCTGTTGCGGGAGCCGTCTATTATGGCGTCCGACCATTGATCCAGTGCGAGGCCTACTTTCAGATATATGGCGGCCCGCGAAACCTTTATCATGTATGAAGGAATGACCTCCACGGCATGCGGGTTAGAATTATTCTTCCCGATAGAGAAAACTTCTACTTTGTCGCCGCCAATATATGAGGCTATGGAACCGATATCCGGCAGCGCTGCCGCGATTTTGACAGGGCCAGCGTATGCCGGGATAGCTGCTATCAGAGTAACTGCGATAAACAGGATCAGGTTTTTCATATTTTCTCCTCCAAAATACTTTCTAGAACTGATGCGCTTTGTGCGGCCCCATGCTGAACAACACCTGGAACATCACGGTGTGAACGGCAGAAGAGTTTTCCGGCTTAAAATGTTCATAGCTGAGCCGGAGCAGGGTCGTCTCTTCCAGCAGCGAGAATCCGACAAAGCCTTTTACCGCCCGGTTGGTCAGGCTTTTATTTTCAATCGGGTTGTATCGGTCGTAAATAAGGCCGGCATTACAGCGCTGCCAGAATTTTAGATCGGCAAAGGCGTAAAACCCCTGCCTCCTGATCCTGCTGGAATCGCCGGTAGTGGTATCAATTACGACCTCGCTGTTATTGTAGAGGTATTCGCCCTGTAATGTCAGGCTGGTCAGGCTGGAGAAGGATATCTTTGTCTTGATATCAGCGCCGTAAACGCCTGTCTTGGCCTTCCACTGGACATTATTGACTCCCTGGGTCGCGGAGACGCCTATATCCAACGGCACGGTGTCATTCAGGAGCAATGAATTCCCCCATCGGCTTATCCAGCCTGCCCGGGACTCCGGCTCATCCGGATGGAAGGATGCTCCTTTGATGAAATCCGCCGAGATGTCGGATGCCCAGCTTCCGAATGTCGGTAAGAGATAGGACGCATGCGCGCCTACATCATTGAACCCGTCTTCACCCGGAAGCATTGAGGCCATTACTCTGGGGGCATCAATAAATGGATAGGCATGCGGATGCACCGGGTTCAGTTTGCCGAAACCCAGCCGATATTTTCCCCCGCGCAGCGCAAGCCCGTCGGGAAGCCCTTTAATAACATCGATATACGCTTCTTCTGTCCGTAATCCATCCTCCGGCGCCACCGTGAACACAAAAAAACCTTTAGCGTATGGATTCAGATAGGAATCTAAGACCAACTCTGTTTCACCCAAGTCCAGCGTCGGCCTATGGTCGTCCAGCGCGGTCTTATCATCATGGTATTTGGAAATAAGCTGCCCGATAACCGAGATGTCCGGATTGGTCACTCCGGCGCATAAAACGCCGGGGATAATCAGGCTGAATAGGAATAGAGGACAAATTGCACATATTCTAAACATAATCCCTCCTTAAAGGAATAAATATGTCACAGGAACCTATTCCGATACGAAACTATTCGGAATGTCATGTGACGGGGGAGCCTATGTTTAGATTGCGGGAGGACCGCGTGAGAGGACTGCATTGCAGAATGCGCTTTTAACAGGAACATCCGCAATAGGAACAGCAGTAAACAAAATCGTCGGATCAGCAGGCTGAACAGTTACGGTGGTTACCGGTAAAACTGAAGAAGCGGCAATACACAGAACGCAACTATCTTTGCTGTTGGTTTGAAGATCATGTGAAACGGTATGGATGCCTATGCCGATTACGGCAAAAACAGCCCATATCGCCAGACATTTTTTAATACCGCTTACCATATAAACATTCTACTTATTTACATCTAAATATGTAAGGTTATGGGTTTTTAATTTAATGACATCCGGGGCCGCCGTGATGTCCACAGGCGTGCATGGGGTCGGCTTCCTTAAGCTTGCCGGATTTCACGGCCTTAATGGCTTCTTCAACCGTAGTTGCCGGACTGAGGTAAACTTTTATCCCGGCGGCTCGTAAGCCGTTTATGGCTCCGGCCCCCATACCGCCGGCGACCACGGCATCTGGCTTGGCATTGCCCACAGCCTTGAGAGGATTGCACATGCCGTGCTCGTGGTCAAGATTCCCGTTATCTATTATCTCGCATTTAAGCGTTTCAGTGTCGCAGACCGTGAAATACGGAGCGCTGCCGAAATGCCCGTAGACCTTCGCTTTTAATCCGTCTTTTGTTTCAGTCGGAATACAGATTTTCATTTATGTTCTCCTCCGCAGTGTGTCCGCATTAGTTTCACCGGACCGCCTTCAATTTTAAGAGCCTTGCCGTTTACCACGGCGTCGGCCAGCTTCCGCCTGGCGGAAGCGAGTATGTTGCCGAATGTCTGCCTGGAAATTTTCATGGCCGTGGCGGCGTCTTTCTGGTCTTTTCTGTCCAGTTCGGAGTGTTTTAGCGCTTGGAACTCGTCC
>CAIPTO010000129.1 GCA_903867985.1 uncultured Elusimicrobia bacterium
AAACTGATCTTTATGGCCTCAAGCCCTTTCGGCAAGCTCCGCCCCACCAACACCATCCGCTGCGAGGTGGTAGGCGACACAACTTTCCATGAAGCGACCTAGGCTATAGCTTTCTTTTATCCATCATAGCTTTAAGCGCCTCGGCCATAGCCGAGACCGGCCTGTCCTCCGGCTTTTGCCTTGGAGGTTGGTTATCCCGCCGTGGCGGCTGATTGTCGCGTGGCTGCGCCTTTACCTGCGCCAGCTTAGCCGCCTGTCTGTCTTCCCTGGCGCCGATCACAGGATTGGTCTTCATGGAAAGTGCTATGCGCTTGCGCTGGGCGTCTACCTCCAGCACCGTCACTTTAACCTGCTGGCGGACCTTCACCACGCTGGAGGCCTCCCTCACATAATTATCCGAAAGTTCGCTGATATGGACCAGACCATCCTGGTGCACGCCTATGTCGACAAAAGCGCCAAAAGCCGCGACATTTGTCACAATGCCAGGCAATTTCATGCCGGGCAGCACGTCCTCTATCTTCTGCACGTCTCCGAAGCTGAAAGCCTCAAATTTCTCGCGCGGATCGCGCCCGGGTTTGGCCAGCTCAGCCACGATATCCCTGAGCGTGGGCTCGCCGGCGTCTCCGGAAATATATCTGGGGATGTCTATCTTCGCCCTCAAAGCCGCGTCGGACATAAGATCGCTCACCAAGCAGCCCAGATCTTCCGCCATTTTTTTAACTATCTCATAACGCTCCGGGTGGACCGCGCTTGAATCCAGCGGGTTTTTACCGCCGCGTATCCGCAGGAAACCGGCCGACTGCTCAAAAGCTTTAGGGCCGAGTCTGGCGACTTTTTTTAAAGCGGCCCGGGATTCAAAAGCGCCGTTGGCGTTCCGGTGCTCAACAATATTCTTGGCCAGAGTCGGACCAAGGCCCGACACATAGGCGAGAAGTTCTTTGCTGGCGGTGTTTAATTCCACGCCCACGCTGTTAACGCAGCTTATAACCGTATCATCAAGGCTTTTTTTCAGTTCAGGCTGATCCACGTCGTGCTGGTACTGCCCGACGCCTATGGCCTTGGGGTCTATCTTAACCAGTTCGGCAAGAGGGTCCATCAGCCGGCGGCCTATGGAAACAGCGCCGCGCACGGTGATATCCGCGTCTGGAAATTCCTCCCTGGCCACCGGCGAAGCGGAATACACCGACGCGCCGGACTCGTTAACCATCACTATCATCACGCCTTCAAGCTTCAGGCCTTTTATAAACTCTTCGGTCTCGCGCCCGGCGGTGCCGTTGCCTATGGCTATAACCTCGGTCTTATACTGCGCGCAAAGTTTCTTGATTTTAGACGCGGCCTCGGCTTCCCTGTTATCTCCCTGGCTGGGGTAGATAACATCGTTAGAAAGCAGCATTCCCTGCTTGTCCAGCGCTACCAGTTTGCAGCCGGTCCTGAACCCCGGATCCACGCCCAGTATATTTTTATGCCCTAGCGGCGAAGACATCAGTATCTCCCGCAGGTTGCGGGCGAAAACCGCGATAGCCTCTTTCTCTGCCCGCTTCTTGGTCTCAAGCCGCACCTCGGTTTCCATTGAGAGGGACATGAGGCGGCGGTAACCGTCTTCCGCGGCCGCCTTCACCTGGGCGGAACACGCGTTTTCGCCTTTAACGAACAACGGCAGCAGCAGGGGCAGAGCCTCTTCCTCCGGCGCCTCAACCCGCATCATCAGAAACCCCTCCTTTTCTCCGCGCCGCATCGCCAGCACGCGGTGGGAAGGAGCTTTAAGAGCCGGCTCTTTCCAGTCAAAATAATCCTTAAACTTTATGCCTTCGGCCTCTTTTCCCGTCATGACCTTTGAATGGTATATGCTTTTGGAAAAGAAAACCTCCCGCATCCGCGCCCGGGCAATCTCATCCTCGCTGACGCGCTCCGCTATTATATCCCGCGCGCCGGCCAGAGCTTCCTCTCCATCCTTAACGCCTTTCTCCGCGCTTATGTACGCGGCGGCAAGAACAAAGGGATCTTGCGGCCCCTGCGCGAAGACGGCGTCAGCGAGCGGCTCCAGCCCTTTTTCTTTGGCGATAGTTGCGCGGGTGCGTTTTTTAGGGCGGTAAGGCAGGTAGATATCTTCAAGTTTTGAGAGCGTGACGGCCCCTTCAACCCTCCTCTTTAACTCATCCGTCAAAAGGTTTCGTTCGGTCAGAGATTTAAGTATAGCCGCGCGGCGTTCATCCAGCTCTTTTAATTGTAAGAGGCGGTCGCGTATGGCGGCGAGCTGAACCTCGTCGAGATTGCCGGTGGCTTCCTTGCGGTACCTTGCGACAAAAGGGATGGTGGCGTCCTGGGCGAATAGCGCCGCGGCGGCCCGCACACCTGACTCGCTAAGCGAAAGCTCTTTGGCTACTCTTGAAACATAAACTTCACTCATATGACAGCCTCCGGAAACCGATTTAACCTGGGGGAGTTCCGACTCCATACAATATTCTACGATTTCCGTAAGGTAGTTCCGGGGACAGTATATTTAATTCACACCAATTTAGGCTGGTAGTTTTTAGAGTTAAATATACTGTCCCCGGAATTCCCTCCCCCTGTTTTTGCGTTCCAGTCCCCCGCCACCTGCGAACACTCTGCCCTCATAACAATAACAAACAAAAAGAGCCGGGCTTTTGGGCCGGCTCTTTTTTCGGTTCTTTGCGAATCTTCCCGGTTACGGATTCCCCATAGACAGGATAGCTATCACCCGGCGGTTTGCCTGACGACCGTCATCGGCTATATTAGGGGCGACGGGCTGAGCCTTGCCCATTCCCTTTGCCGACAGGCGGGCGGCATCCGCGCCATCGGTCTCCACCAGATGCTTTATTACGGCATTTGCCCGCGCTTCGGAAAGCTTCAAATTATAATCTTCATCGCCCTTGTCGTCGGTGTAGCCCTGCAGTTCTATCCGCGCGGTCGGGTTGGCTTTCATAAAAACTGAAATTTCCGTCAGTTGCGCGGCAAAATCGCCTTTAAGTTCGGCTTTGTCATAATCAAACTCCATGGCCAATTTCATGCACAATTTATCCGTCTGTTCCCAGGGGCAGGCCGGATCGCCAGCCGCGCCGCGCACAGATGCCACCACGGCCGGGGTCACCGAACCCGGAGCGGCCACCAGCAACAGCCTGTCCAGCGCCTGCACCTCTACCGCAGAGCCTGCAGGGCAGCCGGTGGCGTCCACGGCTATAGCCTTGGGCGTACCCGGGCACTTATCCAAAGAATCCGCCACGCCGTCAGCGTCAGCGTCCAGAGGGCAGCCGATCGAGTCAACCGCCGTCCCCGTTGCAGTGTGCGGGCATTTATCCAAAGAATCCGCCACGCCGTCAGCGTCGGTATCCGGGGCGCAGCCGCCTGTCAGAACCGCTCCGCCCAGCGAAGTACCGGGGCACTTTACAGAGTCCGCCGGGAGAACCGTCGCCGGGGCCGGCGGTTCTTTGCTGACCGGGGCCGCGCCGAAGCTGTAGGTGAATTTTACCGCCGGGACCAGATACCGGGGATTAACGCCTGAAGCGAATATCAGATGGTACTTCAGCTCGCCGCCGATCTTCATATTATCGTTCAGCGGATACATAACTCCGCCGCCCAGATTAAGGCCGGGGTAGTAAGCGCTGGCTGAATCCACCGTGCTTACGACCGCACCGCCGGATTTTATATCACCGGAAGTGTTGCGCGCGTTATAGACGCCCAATCCTAAAATACCGTACACGGTCTGCGCCCCTATTTGTTTTTCGGCTTTTAAATACGGCGTCAGGCCCAGCGCCGAGTAGCTGATAGCCGAATAGTCAAACCCCGGTATGCTCTGCGCCTCTGCGCTGGTATAAAAGAGTCCGGCTCCGACCGTAAACATGTCGTCTATTTTATATCCTTCGTAACTGAGGTCAAACCCGATGCCGCCGCCGGCAAAATCTTTCCAGTCGCCCTTGGCTATCGCGGAACCGACGCCCGCGCCGGCCTCGATCTTCATCTCTGCCGCGAACGCCGAAGCCCGGCACGCGGAAAGAACTATAAGCGCTATCATTATTTTTTTCATTTTAAATGCTCCCGCCTTAATTTTCAGCAACCCGGTTGCCAGCGATATTAAAAGCTATAGCCAAAACCGACTGAGGTCGTGTAAGTGGTGTCAACCCAGCCCATACCGCCGGTAAAGGATATATTCTTATCCGGGAGAATGGCCTTTATGCCTACGGCAACCGCGTCCTGCTTTTGGAAGTTGCCGTAGCCTACGCCCATGGTAAAGTTTTTACCGGGGGTGGGGTCCGGAATTGCAGCCAAAGCCGCGGCCGAAGCGATGCCGGAATAAGCCGTCCTCAACTGCCGGAAGTTAACTGCGTCAAAATCACTGTAGCCGTCAGCCACGCCGGTCACGTGCGCGGCGCCGCCCGTCGCGTCATTTCTGAACGTCGCCCCGCTGTCGTCAAGAGTCATTGAGGTGGAATGGGTTCCGCCGGAAAGCCGTGTCTGGGTTTGATCAATAGCCACGCCGTGTGAGTTGCCGCTGTCCGTGTTTACAAGAAGCGTAGCTGACGCGGGCTGCAGATCAAGTTCCGTGCGGGCGTTGGTTACAATCCCGTCGGTGTCGGACACCAGCGAAACAGCGTTAGTGGCCCCCTCGATCACCATGCCGTTATTAGCGACATTGATCGTCGCGTTCGCCGTCGGATTCAGGCTGTATATATTACCGTTCACGCCGAGGGAACCGTCAATATACATTCCGCCGTTGACCTGCGTGCCGAACTCAAAAGAATTGAGCCCGACTACCGTGGTCTGCGTCTCCCTCACCACAACGCTGTTGTCCGGGAGAACGCCGCCGTTATAACTGACGATAGTTGTGCGCGCACCCTGCATAGTGTTATACGAGGTGTTGGTGTTGCCGATGTTATTGACGGAACCGGAGGTTACAAACCCTATATTATTGGTCTTCGCCTCTATGTTATTAGTGCCGGTGGCGGCATTGGCCGTCAGATAGTTTACGCCGCTCGTGCCGGTGGCGGAAATAGTATTTGACTGGCTGGCCGCGTTGGCGTTCATGCTATTGCTGCCTGCGGTCGCAGTTATGGCGTTACTGCCGCCGGTCGCCGTGATCGTGTTATTCACATGCGCCGTAAGAATATTATCAGCCGCCGAGGAGATGATCGAGTTATCACCGGTGGTCGCCGTAATATTGTTATTTACGTGGGCGGTTATCACGTTATCAGCCGCAGTGGCAGTGATAGCGTTATTGCCGGTGGTCGCCGTGACGGTATTGCCTGTGCCGCCGGTAATCGCATTGGTCGTTGCCGCTGTGATGACATTGTTGGCTGCAACTGAATTGATCGTATTGGCGCCGGTGGTCGCTGTGACGGTATTGCCTGTGCCGCCGGTAATCGCATTAGTCGTTGCCGCTGTGATGACATTGTTAGCGGCAGCTGAATTGATAGTATTGCTGCCGGTGGTCGCCGTTATCGCGTTGCTTACCTGCGCGGTAATGACGTTATCAGCGGCGGCGGCAGTGATGGCGTTATTGCCGGTGGTCGCTGTGACGATATTCCCCGTGCCGCCCGTCAATTGGTTCTGCAGGGTGGCGTTTATAACATTGGTGGTGCCGGCTGTAAGAGTATTGGCTGAGGTGGCGGTCATGGCATTAGTCAGGCCGGTCACGGTGTTGGCGGAAGTGCCGGCATTACCCATGGTATTGACCGAACCTGAGGTAGCGGCGCCCATGTTATTAGTCTTCGCCTCAAT
>CAIPTO010000130.1 GCA_903867985.1 uncultured Elusimicrobia bacterium
GGTTTCCGCAAACACCAGACAGCCCATTGCTTTTCCACTGAATACCGGGCCATTCGGCAGCTTACAATTTGACGATAAGTTCAAAATGCGCGATGCCTGGGATGGTTACATATTCCTATGCCCGAAGGAAGATTATTTGCCGGTTACAGTAATTCCAGGCTTCTTTGGCACGCACGAATCTGAAAGAAAAGAATTCCTGCGGAAACAAATAGCCGCTTTTAAATGACTAATTGTGGGGGGCATTGCCGCCGGAAAACCTGCATTTTTTCAGGATATCGACTTACCACTGGGAGGGTAAATATAAACGTATCCATATTAGGGGCGGGAAAATGTTTTTCAAAAGGGAGACGGCAGATTCTCTGCGCGCTCCATTCAGGGTTTCAAGACCGGGGTCTGGAGCGAATACCTGTCATTAGCGTACGGCGGTGAATGTTTGAGGCCCGCACTGTGTGCGGGCTGAGTTCGCACGCCGGCGGAAGCCCCCGGTCTTCTTCCCCATGAAACCCGGTCCCGGAGCGCGCAGAGAATCTGCCGTCTCCCTATAAGGGTCAGTCTATCCTGAAAATATTAAATTTGGAATTGCGGAAGGGATTGTCCGATTCTTTCTGTAGCAGCCCCATGATCGCGCCCAGCAGGTAGGAAATGATCAGGGGTAAGACGGCGAATATATAGGAACTGAAAGCGGAATGTGCCGACAGCCTGAGAAAAAATGCGGAAGATATCGCGGCGGAGAAAAAAATTATGCCTAAAAGCCCCGAGCCGCCTCTGAGATTGTGGGAAAGCAGACTCGCGAGATAATACTGAAGAACAGTATTTGTCGCCGTCAGAAAGGCAAAACCCGCGGAGTCGCATGCGGCAGCCTTCATAAGGCGCGAGCTTACGGTATGAGAAAGCAGGTAGATAAGCGCGCCGGAAAAAACAAACTGCGCGGTAATGAAAAGAACCGATATCCCCGCGTATGCCGCCAGGGCGTAAAACAGATTAACGCTGCTTTTTTTCATAAAAACCGATATCCTGCAGGAATTGCGGGTTATTCTGCCAGTCCGGTGTGACCTTAACCTGCAATTCCAGCTTCACTGGCCGGCAGAGAAATTTTTCCAAAGCTGTCTGGGCCTTCTCCCTCAGTATGCGTATCTGCCTGCCGCCCTTGCCGATGATGATAGGTTTTTGTGTGGGCCGCGCCACGTGTATCGCCGCCAGAACATAGTCCGGCATGCCCTCCGTCTCCCTGAACACTTCGATTTCCACCGCTGAGGCGTATGGGATCTCTTCCGAAAAAAGATTGAAGATCTGCTCGCGGATAACCTCCGCCGCGAAGAATCTCTCCCAGCGGTCTGTTATCTGGTCCTCCGGATAATATGAAGGATGTTCCGGCATCGCGGAGAGGATATCCTCCCTGAGCTCCTTAACGCCTGCCCCGCCCAGCGCTGACAGGAAAAAGGTTTTTTTTACGGGGAGCATCGCGGAAAATAATTCCGCGGTCTTGGCAGCTTCCGCTGAATCCTTGCCGGCCAGGTCCATTTTATTCACTACAAGGTACAAGGGGGCTGAAATGAATTTGAATTTTTCAAAAAATTCCATCTTGTCGGCCGGCGGAACGCGCGGTTCCACAAGCAGTAACGCGAGGTCGCTTTCCTCAGCCGCCGCGCGTTTTATGGCGCCTGACATGCTTTTCTCAAAAAGGTTTCGGGGGGTCAGCATTCCCGGCGTATCAACGAACACCGTTTGATGTCCGGCGGTGTTCAGAATGCCCATAATATTGTTGCGGGTGGTCTGGGGTTTGGGTGAAACAATCGAAAGCCTGGCACCGAGCAGGGCGTTAAGGAGCGTAGATTTGCCGACGTTGGGCAGACCTGTTATGGCTACAAATCCAGCCCGAAAAGGAGCTGGTTCACGGGTCACTGTTCCGCCTTTACATTCAGGGAGGAGTAAAAGTGAAACGCGACTGCTGCCTGTTGGTTCTTGTCTGTTTTTAGCGTCAATTTTCCCTCTGCGATACAGCTCCGCCTGTCCGCCACTCTGCCGACAGGGCCGTTTTCGACTGAAATCTGTTCTCTTTTACTTAAAACAAAGAGGATTGGTCCAGAGAGGCAACTGGGTAACCTTCTCAAGCTTGCGAACCTTCAGGTCTCCGGTAAGCTCCTGGATGAAAACTTCCAGGCTGAACACCTTGGTGCCGGCCATCAGGTGACCGCCGCAGGCTTTGCCTTCCATGTCGGAAAACATTATATGCGCGTGAACCATGGGCTTATCGTCGAAGAGGCTGACATTGCCCGATAAGGACAATATCTCCATCTCTTTTTCGATGTTTATTTTTATATACTTTTTGGCTTTCTGGTCATACACGCCGAAGGTGGCGCGCTCCACCGCCCCTATGGCATTTATAAGACCGCAACGGACCTGATGGTGATGGCAGAAATACTGAACCGCCTGCAGCAGGTCTTCACCTTTGCTAAGACTGAACATAAAGGCGCGGCCCGTGAGATAGGGCTTTTCCTGAACTTGGATCATCATGATGTTACCTCCGTTATTTTTTAGAACCCGCCATAAAAGCGGCGTAGTTCTCAATAGCCGTAAACTGCGTGACTGCGTCCAACCCGGCTTCCTTAAGCACGTCGGCAAACTTACCGCTGCCGAGATAGCGATCTTTTTTAAAAGAATGAAGCGTGCGGGCTATACCATCTTCGGACCTGACCCAATAGTACATGGTCGGCAGCGTGAAGTCGGTTATACCCATAGCCTCCATGGCTGACTTTTCCGGGAATATTCTTTCCTTCTCTTCCGCATCCAGAAGTTCAAAAAGTTCTTTGGATGTCACATAAACCGCGTTTATATTAATGCCGGCTTCTTTTATTTTCGGCAGCACTTCGTGCACGAATACTGACGCCACCCCGCTGCCCTGTATAACCACGGTACCGCGATGCGGTTTTTTGGGGTTAGACCTCAATAAGTAGTAAACACCTTTCTCGGCCTCTTCGGCGGGGGGGAGGCCGAGAGCGGCGCGGTCGATAACCTTTTCAGCAGGGCGGGTGACGAACGGGGCTATCACCGAGGGACGCCGGTTCAGAGCCGAAGCCAGGAGCGGCCATACTTCCCCTGGTTCCCATGGTGTCAGAGTAATGAGCGCGCCTTTAGGAAAATTGCCTTCCAGGAGCTGCAGCGGCTGCGGGTCCGCGTGCGTAGCCCCGTCCTCCCCGGTCTTAATGCCTGCGTGGGCGTTAATCATTATGAAGGAGCTGCAGGGCTTGCCGTCAAGATCTTTGCGGCTCTGCTGGCCGATGGCGTGCAGGCGGGAGGAGATGTGTTCCAGGGGGGCGATGAAGGCCGCATAGGACGAGGTAACGCCTATATGCCGTCCGAAACTGGATATGCCGGAGGCTATGGCGCCCATGGCGTCCTCGCATATGCCGCCGGCAGAGATGGTCCGGGACCCGGGATTGGAGACTGAATTGAAGAATCCTTCGCCAAACCCTTTGCCGGCCAGATTAACGCTGGTGGAGCTGTAAAGGTCCGCCGCCGAGACAATGATGGCGCCGCCGGTGAGAAGGTTTATGTGATTAAGCGCTCTAGCAAGTGTCTCCCGCAGAGTTATCTCGGTCCCGGGCTTAAACTCCAGCGCTTCCGGGGGCCTGGAACCTTTTATAAGATAAGCTTTTTCCGGATCGGGCGCGTCGGCCCTGGGCGTCCTGGCCAGGGCTTCAAGGCGCTTTTTTGAATCGTTGATCTTGTCCAGCGCGAACTTGGAGAGCGCGGGATTGGCTTCAATGGTTTTTCTGATAACCATCAGTGTGTCATAGAAACATTCCTCCACGGAGTCGGGCGTAGGGGAGGTCGCGCAATAGCGCGGCATGCTTACGCTGAATTTGTTTTCGAATTCGCTCAATGTTCCGTAATAGCCCGGGGAAGCGAACATGTGGCCGGCGCCGTGCGCGGAGCTGCCTTCTATGCCGTATTTCCAGCCTTTGACAGTGCGGTACACGATAGCCGTAGGCTGCCTGTTCTCGCTCTGATTGGCGGCGAACTTCTGGGCGGTAAGGATCTGAAAGAAATCGTGGCCGTTAGAGACATGGACGACATTCCAGTCATTAAGATATGCCAGCTCTCCGGGCGTCCATTGCACGTAATCGCCCGGCTTGGAATTTTCAAGGCACACATTATCAGAATCTACGGATGACTGGTTCCAGTCGATATGCATTATCGTGTTGGAAAGCTGCGCGGCGGAGGCCGCGGCCATGGCTTCAGCTACGCGGCCGGGCGTCATCCCTCCCTCGCCCTCTATCATGTGGACCCTGGGCGGCCTGTCAGGGTAAATATCCATAGCTCCCAGCGCCAGACCCACGCCGGCCCCTACGCCGATCCCGGAGGCGCCGGTGGCGGTCTTAACAAAGGGCGTGCGGGGGGTGGGATGTCCGTCAAGCGCTTTGGAATTTAACTTTTTAAAAAGCGGCGTAGAATTGACGGGGTTGCGCCGGAAGCCCAGAAGATCCTCCAGCCGAAGCTGGAATTTCTCCTCGGGCATGTTGTTTGCGCCGGAAGCCCGGACAAGCTCGTTTCGCAGCGCCCAGAGAGCGTAAAGACCCATGGCTTTGTGCCCGGCCGCGTAAGTTATGATGTCGCTGTTTTCGCGCTGGGGATCAAAAAAGTCGTAATCCATGGACGAGAACAGCAATCCCTGGGCTATTCTACCGGAGGAAATGCTTCCGCCGGGATGACCCGAGGCGTTGGCGAAGTTATAAAGGATGGCTGTAATCGTCCGGTATATTAGATCTATATCCTCAAGGGCTTTTATTTCGTCGTCCTGGATCCTATATTGTGCGCTGGTTATGATGTCCGAAACATCATAATAGACGGCGCGGCGCTGGGTTAAAGCAAACTTTGATGGCTTTACGCCGCTGAAAATTATTTTGTCTTCCGTCATTAAAATTCTCTCCGGCCGATAAATCGGGCTATCATATGATTTTAGCAAATTATTGCCTGCGCAAAGGACCGGAAGATCAGAGAACCATTGGCTTGGAGAGAGCCATCTCTTTTTTAACACCTGTGATTGACCGGCGTCCTGTGGCTTTTTGAAAGGCAAAATATTATAATGATTTTAGTAATCCCAACCGCCAGCAACTGAGGTGAACAATATGACGACCGCAACAAAGCCCGTGTCCTATAAAGAATTAGGTTTCGTGAATACCAGAGAAATGTTCGCAAAGGCAAACAAGGACGGCTACGCCGTACCCGCTTATAATTTCAACAACATGGAGCAGCTCCAGGCCATTCTGACCGCCTGCGTGAAAAGCCGCTCCCCGGTAATATTGCAGATCTCGAAGGGCGCGCGCGAATACGCCAACCCCACCCTGCTGCGCTGGATGGCCCGCGGCGCCATGGAAATGATCAAAGAGATGCCGGGGGGACCAGTGCCGACGGCGCTGCATCTGGATCACGGCGATTCTTTTGAGCTCTGCAAATCCTGCATAGAGAACGGATTTTCTTCCGTCATGTACGACGGTTCCAGCCTTCCTTACGAAGAAAACGTAAGGATCACCCGCCAGGTGGTAGAGTTCGCCCATCAATTCGACGTTACGGTCGAGGGCGAACTGGGGGTTCTTGCCGGCATTGAGGACGAGGTGTCTTCCGAGCACACTCATTACACCGAACCCGCGCAGGTGGAAGATTTCGTAAAGCGCACCGGAGTCGATTCGCTCGCCATATCGATCGGCACCAGCCACGGCGCCTTCAAATTCAAGGTAAAACCCGGAGAATCCGCTCCGCCGCTCCGCTTTGACATCCTTGAAGAGGTGGAGAAACGCATCCCCGGTTTTCCGATAGTTCTGCACGGCGCCTCTTCGGTTCTTGACGTTTACATCGACATGATAAATAAATATGGCGGCAAGATGGAGGGTGCCGTGGGCGTATCCGCGGACCAGTTACGCAAGGCCGCCAAGTCCGCGGTCTGCAAGATAAACATAGATTCCGACGGCAGACTTGTTATGACCGCTATCATCCGAAAAGTGTTCGCGGAGAAGCCCGGTGAGTTTGATCCGCGCAAATACCTGGGCCCGGCGCGTGAAGAACTGATAAAGATGTATATTGACAAGAACAGGACCGTGGTAGGCTCAGCCGACCGGGTTTAGGAAAGGATATAGGGTTCAGGGTTTAGAAAGAAAGAACCCTCCTTACATTATTACCCTGAACCCTGCCCCCTATACCCTGCACCCTCATTTAATGAACAGTAAAAATATAATTATTATAGGCGCAGGGGCCTCGGGCCTGGCCGCCGCCTGCGCTGCGGCGGAAGCGGGGGCCCGCGTTACCGTACTGGAAAAAAATCACGTTCCCGGCCGCAAAATCCTTTCGACCGGCGCGGGAAAATGCAACCTTACCAATAGTATAGTGACTTCCGGACGCTATCACGGCGGAACTTCCGCGTTTATCGATAAGGTGCTGAAAACCCTTCCTCCTGAAAATATACTCGCTTTTTTTGAAAGCCTGGGCCTTTTGACCGCACAGGACTCCGACGGCCGGGTTTTTCCGCGTTCAATGAAGGCGTCCGACGTAGTCAACGCGCTCGTGAATTTCGCGAGCTGGAAAAACGCGGGAATTAAATTACTGACGGAGGTTTTAGGAATAAAGAAAACAGGCAGTGGCTTTGAAGTATTAACACGCCGCATGCCACCCAAGTGGGAAAAGAAGTCGCCGCCCGGCCCCCAAACAACTTTAAAGTGTGACAACGTCATATTAGCTGCCGGCGGCCCGGCCTATCCGCAGATAGGCGGCTCGGACTCAGGCTATGATCTGGCCCGGTCTCTTGGGCACGACGTCAAAGGGCCGGAGCCGGTAATTGTACCTCTTAAGATAAGAGAAAGTTTTATAACGCAGATTGAAGGTATCAGGGTTCAGGCCGCGCTTGAACTGCTGGCTGGCGGCAAAGTTCTGGCGCGCAGCCGGGGAGAAGTCCTGTTTGCGAAGTACGGCCTTTCAGGCCCCGCGGTGCTGGATTTGAGCCGCGCGGCAGTGTTCGCGCTTAAGACAGGCCCGGTAAAATGCCGTCTGGACCTTTTCCCGGAATATACCGTCGCGGACTTTTCAGCGCTCATGCTCGCCAGACGGGAGGAAATGGCTGACCGGTTCTGGAGAATGTTCTTGTGCGGCCTGGCGGATGAGCGCCTGATGCTGCTTTTATCCGACCTCGCTAAAGTCGGCTCCGATAAACTTGTCAGCGTTGTTCCCGGAAAAGCGTTTGACGGGTTCGCGCGGCTTCTGAAGGGGTTCGAGCTGGAGATCACGGGCCCGCTGGGTTTTGAGGATGCCATGGCCGCGGCGGGCGGGGTTGAGACATCGGAAATTTCACCTGAAACTTTTGAATCGCGGAAAGTTAAGGGTCTGTTCATTACGGGGGAGCTGCTTGATATCGACGCCGACTCCGGCGGCTACAATCTTCACTTCGCCTGGACTTCCGGCCTCCTGGCCGGGCGCGCCGCCTCCGCGCAATAACAATCTCTCCTTCGCAAGGCCAAACGGCTAACCATCTGAATTGCTATGCATCAAGTTTGTTGACCTGAGTCAAAGACTTACCGGCTGCTGAATGTTAAAATGTAAGCAGTATTATTCAGGAGGACGCGACACGATGAGGTCAGTGATAAGTCTGATGGTTATTTTGGCCTGCGCTCCGGCGCTTTACGCTTCCGATTTTGAAAATATGAGGCGGGCGACCGCGTTTGAATTTTCCGGCATTCCAGCGGGATCGGGCTCCGTGGTTCCCGGCCCGACGGCTCCGGACAGAGCCAGTTTTGTATTCCGAGGCTCTTTTTGCTGGCAGAGAGGGAAAAATTTCAACGCTGAGCGAATGGGTATGCCTTTTTCGTTCTGCGTCGATTCCATGGAGATTTCCGGAAATATTTTTGAAAAGCCGCGCCTAAGCGTGTCCGGTTCCGGTTTGAGCGGATCGTTCGACCTGAAGATCGGACCGCCCTCAGACGGCCTCTATAAAGCTACAACTGTGGTTTTCAAAAACAGCAAAGGTTCAGCTTGTTCGGCCGGAGAGGACGCGTATATAGAATTCAGCGTCCTGACCGACTCCCGGGGTAAGATAGTAGCGGAGCCTTTTCTGAAAGCTTTCTACGGCCGCACTCCCGACATGTGCCACTCACAGTGGCGATATAGCGAAATACCATATACGTTCACCGCCAGATAACGGCATAGACAAAAAACATCCCGCGGCTTTAGAGCCGGCGGGATGTGTTTTACAGGAGCGCGTTCTATTTGGAAAACAGGTGTATGGATAGCCAGTAAACCAGTGCCGAGATCAAGGCTGAACCAGGGATAGTCAGGACCCAGGCCCAGACGATCTGCCCGGCTACTCCCCATTTTACCGCGCTGAAGCGCTTTATGGTGCCCACGCCCATGATCGCGCCGGTTATAGTGTGAGTTGTGCTTACAGGCACGCCCATAGAGGAAGCCAGAAACAGTGCGGTCGCGGCTCCGGATTCCGCGCAACAACCGTCCACCGGCTTAAGTTTGGAAATTTTCTGTCCCATTGTTTTAACAATACGCCAACCGCCGGACATTGTGCCGAGACCCATGGCCGCGTAGCAAACCACAGCCACCCAAGTCGGGACCTCAAATTTGTCCAGATAGTTAGCGCTTACGAGCAGGCCCGTAATTATACCCATGGTCTTCTGCGCGTCATTTCCGCCATGGCCCATGCAATATGTGGCCGACGACACCAACTGCGCCTTCTGGAAGAACCGATTCACTTTGTTCGGGGTGGACTTGCTGAACAGACGGTAAACTATGACCTCAAAAAAAAGCCCCAACAACATACCCAACAGCGGTGAGAGCACGATAAAAACCAGTATTTTTATTATCCCGCCCATCACAAGCACTCCGGTCCCGGCCTTCACTACGGCCGCGCCGGCCAAACCGCCCATAAGCGCATGGGATGAACTGGAGGGAATGCCGTAATACCAGGTCAGTATATTCCAGACGCAGGCGCCCATAAGCGCGCCGAATACGACATGGCTGTCTATCACGCCTATATCCACTATGCCTTTGCCCATGGTCTTTGCAACCGCGTGGCTGAAAATAAAGAAAGCCACCATATTGAAAAAGGTGGCCCAGATGATAGCCTGGCGGGGAGTGAGGACCCGCGTCGAGATTATAGTGGCGATGGAATTCGCGGCGTCATGAAAGCCGTTAAGATAGTCGAAGACCAGGGCCAGCGCGATCAAACCGATTACGGCCAATAGCGTGTTATCCATTTTTCACCAGTATGGATTCAATAACTTTAGCGACATGCTCGCAGATATCCAGCGTCCCCTCGGCAACTTCATAAATTTCTTTCCATTTAATTACCATTATGGGGTCTTTTTCGGTTTCAAAAAGATGGCTTATCGCTTTTTCGCGTATCTGGTCGCCGAGGTTTTCCAACCGGTTAACCTCTATGCAGTGGTCCAGGACGCGGCGGGAGCGCTTAGTGTCATGCATGTGTTTTACGGCGTTGCACAGCGCGTGCGCAGATTGATCTATAGTGTCGGCAAACTGCACCATGTATTCATCGTTGGCGTCCAGCTTATAAAGTTTTATGCGGTTGGACATGGAATTTATCATGTCCACGATGTCGTCAAGGGTGTTGGTAAGGGAATAGATATCCTCGCGGTCAATGGGGGTTATAAAAGTGCGGTTCAGCATATCCACTATCTCATGGGACAGCGTGTCGCCTTCATGCTCTAGATCTTTTATCTTTTTGACTACTTCCTCATCAAAGACGCCCCTTTTCACGCAGGCTTTAAAGCAGTCGGCGGTCTTCACTATATTATCCGCCTGCAGGCTGAGAAAATCGAAGAATTTGAGTTCTTTAGGGACAAAGTTGAAGGACATGTTCGCGCTCCTTTTGAATATTCCCGGGATTTAGAATATAATTAGATTATAGGTTTTTAAAGGCAATCGGTCAAAATCGGGACTAGGGTACAGGGTTTAGGGGCTAGGGCATTAATGCGGAGATATGGAGATACTATGAATTTTAAAGAGACGCTTTACAAAAGACTTGAAAAATACGTCAGGGTTGATACAAAAAGCGACCCCGACTCCAAAACTTACCCGTCCTCAAAAGGTCAGCTGGATCTCGCGAAAATACTCGCAAAAGAACTGAAAAGCGCGGGCGTTATAAATGTCGGCGTGGACAAGCACGGCTATGTCACAGGGGAGATAGGGGCCACAATGAAAGGGAACCGGCCCGTTATCGGTTTCCTGGCGCATATGGACACCTCGCCCGACGCTAGCGGGGAAAATATAAAGCCGCGGATTCACAGGAATTATCCGGGCGGCAAGATCGTCATAAGTAAAAAAATGGGCGTCACGCTGACTCCGGATAATTGTCCCGAATTGATCAAGTGCAAGGGAGAAGACATCGTGACCGCGTCCGGAGATACGCTTTTGGGCGCCGACAACAAAGCCGGCCTGGCCATAATTGTGACCGCAGCCGAGTATCTCGTAAAACACCCTGAGATACCGCATGGAAAGATAAAGATAGGGTTCACTCCGGACGAAGAAGTGGGCCGGGGCGTGCAGTATTTTAATGTGAAGAAGTTTGGCGCGGATGTCGCCTACACTTTTGACGGGGATGTCGCGGGGGCTATAGAAGAGGAAACGTTTAACGCGGACGGAGTGAAGATCAATATCAAAGGCAAGAGCGTGCATCCCGGCACGGCCAAGGACGCGCTGGCGAACGCTCTGCGGATAGCGGCTGATATAGTCTCAGCCTGGCCGGAGAACCGCCTGCCCGAGACTACGGCGAACCGTGAAGGTTTTATAATGTTTACCGATCTGAAAGCCGAGATCGAAGCGGCCGAAATTTCCGGCATAGTCCGGGAACACGACCTGGGAAAATTAAAGACAATGGAGAAACACCTTACAGCTATAATCGCGGAGAAGAAGCTGAAATATCCGCTGGCGGACATAAAGCTTGAATTTAGCGAACAATACCGCAACATGGGTCCGGTTATAGCCAAACGCCCCGAGATCATGGGGAAACTTATCGCGGCGGTCCGTAAGGCCGGAATTGAACCGCACATAAAACCGGTACGCGGGGGAACCGACGGCGCGCGATTATCTTTTATGGGCCTGCCGACCCCGAATGTGTTCACCGGGGGCTTCAATTACCACGGCCGCTACGAGTGGGTCTCGCTGGACGGCATGAATAAATCCGCGGAGGTGCTGATAAACCTGGTCCGGGAATGGGCTAAACCGTAGTTTTGTTTGCTCCGGACACTTACGAGCGGGCCTGGCGAATGCGACGCCGTTTTATCGGTTTCACGGCCAAAACCGACAATTTTCAGTGTCCGTCGGAAACGCGGGCGGGGGAGCGTAGGGGGCCCAAAACTGTTTTCAGGTAGGCTGTAAGTTTCGGGCCGTAGGTTTCGCGCTGGCCGTAAAATGCGTCGGTGTGGCCGGACGGCACTGACCAGAATTCCTTAGGGCCCTTAGCTGCCTCATAAAGTTTTATGCTTTGCCTGAACGGAACTATCGGATCCAGTTCCGAATGAATGAAGAGCTTTGGACATTTAATTTTAGAGATATAATCAGAAGGGGAATATTTACCCGTGACCCCCGCCCAGGGTATCCATGAGAAAGGCCAGCTCCACCAGTTGCGCCTCAGCGCGGCGGAGGCGACGCTTCTGTAAGAATAAAAAGTTCCTTCCAAAACCATAGCCGCCGGCCTAAACCCCGATTCCGCCACAGCCGCCACGGCTATCGCCCCGCCAAGACTCTGCCCGAAGACAATTATTCTTTCCGAGTCGGCCCCCGGAAGTTTTGCAGCCTGGTTCAGGGCCGCTACGCCGTCCTGAACAAGCCCGCCCATCTCAGGCCGCCCGCCGGACGCCCCATAACCCCGATAGTCGAAAATAAAAACATTAAACCCTTCACGAGCCAGCCAGGCGGAATACGGAAAATGCGCAGTCATGTTCTGCGCGTTACCGTGAAAGTGCGCGATTGTCGCCAGCGGCGCTCCCTTGGACGGAAAAAACATCCCGGTCAGTTCCGTCCCGTCTCCGGATCTGAATTTTATAACTTCATATTTAATTCCGTCCTCTGCCGGATCGGAAAAGACGCCGCCTGAAGGCTGGAAAAATAAATGCGTGCAACCGCTTAACAGCAATAAGACAGCGAATAGCGAATAGTAAATAATAGTCCGCCCGGAAAACTCCACCATCCAGTCCTCCAATCCTCTAGTCCTCTATTCTTCCAGTTGCTCTCACGGCGCGAACAGGTATTGGTGAAAGTATATGCCGCATTCCTGAACCTTACCGCGCCATGCGTACTCTATCCGCGCTGAACTGTTCTTCGCCAAATTATAAGCGACCGCTGCCGACCCGGCCCAAAGCGGTCTGGTGTCGCCGAAGGCGTAACTGATATAGCGCGCCTCGATCAGGCTTCGCAGCCGGCCTGTCTGGGCCAGCACGCCTGCCTTTAAACCGGCTCCGGCGCGCCAATTTGCATCCAGGGCCGGACCGAAAGCGCTGTCCGCCTCAGCCAAAATATACCAGACCTGGCGTAGCGGGAGCTGAAATTCTACGGCCAATCCGGAACCGGCGTTCATCGACCACACAGCCGCCCGGCCGCTCTGTCGCCCTGCCTCGTCCGCCTGCTCTATGCCGGCTGAAATCTCCCAGGACTGGCGGCGCACCCAGTCGTCCCACGGATTCAGGCTCATCACTTTCGCCAGCCTGCCCTCCTTCACATAAAGACGATTATAGCGGGGCTCATGACGCAGCCGGAAAGAGCCCATCTCAAGCACGGCGTCGGGAAGATAACCCGTGGGATCATCAAGGAGATCCTGCACGGCAAAGCGGCCGCGCACTTCATAGGCGGGACCATTTTTAAGCGAGACCAATCCCGCGCCCAGACGCAGGCTTTCATGCGCCTCTAAAATTGAGGCCGGCCGCTCCGGCCCGCCGAAAAAAGTGAATTGCTGTCCCAGGGGGGCGCGTTCCGCCAGGAGGGGATCGGTGCGGTTATCAAGCTCCGTTTTTCCGATTCGCCGCGCGTAAAAACGCCAGCTCAGGTAATCCACAGCGGCTTCAAGCACCGCCGCTTTGCGCGAAGGAAGGGAGGCGCGCAGTTTCTCAAGCTCCGCGCCCTGGTCGCCGCGCGCCAGTTCAAGCACGGAGGCCTTTTCCCCCGGGGAGAGCTGGTCTCTCTTCCATTCCACTATTTTCCAAAGCGATGGCCTCCAACCCGGCGTGGAAGGCGGAGAGGCCCGAAGCACAGCTTTGGCGGTATCGGAAGGTATAACCCAAAGATGGAAACGCCGCGAAAGATCAAGTTGCGGCTTTGCAATATCCAGCAGCGGCATCAGTTGCCAGGAGCAGTTGCGGGTGAAGAACAGATAGGGAAAAGCGGCCTTGCCGAGTTCCCAGCCGTGGCGCAGCAAGCGGTCGATCTCTTGCGAAGTCAGGCTGAGGGGGAATTCCCATAAATCCCGGTTCTCTATGTTGTGATACTCCTGTATTTTTAGGTAATACGGGATGGTTGAGAACTGGCCCGGATAAGCGCCCACGAGCCCCTTGATCGCGAAAAAAAATCCATTTTCAGCGTCAGCGGTCGCGGCGTAGTTTATGGTGTAATCCAGCAGATCCGCGCCGGCAGACCCGCGCTTATGCAAACGGAGGAAGGTATGGCCATACAGCGTTGAGGGGTTGTTAAGGTAGCCGGCGGCAAAAAGCAGGCTGACCGATTCCGTATCAAGTCCCGCTTTCCAGTCTTCAAAAGAGCTGCAGACCTTAAGAGGGGGATCTGACTCTTTGACCGCAAGTTTGCCGCGAAGCCAGCGGTAGCGCTCCGGAAAGCGGCATTCCGGACTATCGTCGTCAGGACCCTCAAAAAAAAGGCCGTCCACGGCAGCTTCCAGTTCAAGCTTCGGACTAATATTGCCCCATTTCGAGAGAAAGAAATTGGCGTTAACGGAGCGGCTTCGGTAGCCGCCCAGGAGGTTTTTCTCGTAGTAAAGCAGCCGCAGCCAATATGGGTCTGTCCAGGCGGCGGCCTTAAGGGCGGATTGCCTGAAGGCGAGGCGCTGCAATTCTTTTTCCGGAGTCAAGGCGCGGACCGAAGGCGCCAGCAGCAGAAGCAGAAATAAAAAACAGGCCGGAGGTTTGAGTGCTCCGGCCCATTTGTGTTTCATTTACTTGTATCCGCGTTTACAGGCTGCTGACGAGCCTGTTGATCTCGGTAACAGCGGTCTTCGCGTTATTGGCTGCGAAGATGGTGGTGTGGTTCTTCTGCAGGAGCGCGGTGAACTTCCCGGTATTCTCGGTAGTGAAACCGTAGAGTTTTGCCAGGTTGGTCACATATTCGCCCTTGCCGGACGCCACGTCGCGGGACAGGTCCTTGTAGTTGGCTTCAATGAAACTCTCGCGGGCCATGGACACCTTCACAAGACCTTTGTTGTTGCAGCCTGAGGTGCCGAAGGTTATGCCGAAGGTCTGACTGCCGAAGGTGCCGTTGGTGGTGGCCGCAAGCACTTGCGTCATGTCATTGCTCTTGAATGCCAGACTTCCGAGGCCGCAGCCCGCGCTGCCGTAGTCCGCCGCGAAAGCCGTAGCGCCAAAGGCGACGACCGCTACCGCTGATATGATTATTTTTTTCATTCTTTAATCTCCCCTTAATTCTGATTTACCTCACCAATTTTGCAACTTAACAAAGCCTATTGTCAACGACATTTATCACCACCAATCTTCCGGTTCGCAGGGCCTGCCAGGGGCCTGGAACGTGGAACCAGTGTCGGCCACACCGTGGCCGCACTTCCCGTGCGGGCCCAGTGTCGCAAAGCTCCACCCAGGCGCAGGCAGTGTCCGTAGCAGTCCTTTGATAGCCCAGTCCACCCGTCGCTTACGTAAGCCTCGGGTGGGGAACTGTCGTCCACCTTCGGCGGACTCCATCCCGGAGGGTTCCACTAACCCAGATCCCCTGTCACCCGCTCCACTGATAAGTTGTCTTAGCTTTACACTTACTGCCGCGGGGAATTTGGCATAATGCCATTGTCGCGCCGGACGGTTCTAATGCAGCCCTATCTTGCATTCATGGGTCTTAGCGTATTCGTCCAGGGAAAGTTTTTCGTGTTCCCTGTAGGCCGCGGTTCTCTTGGAAAGCAGGTCGAAATTGGTCTGGTGCGCGTCGAACATCGGGCCGTCCACGCAGGCGAATTTAGGCTTGCCTCCCACCTCCACGCGGCAGCCGCCGCACATACCCGTTCCATCAAGCATTACGGGGTTCAGGCTGGCGAAAGTGGGGGTCTTATGAGGGCGAGATGTCTCAGCCACGAATTTCATCATTATGATGGGGCCTATGGAGAAGATAGCGTCTATTTTCTCGCCCTTATCGTAAAGTGTTTTCATCGCATCCGTTACCAGACCTTTAATTCCGGCCGAACCGTCGTCAGTGGTTACGATGACGGAATCGGAGATACGCCTCATGTCGTCCTCGAGTATCAGCAGATCTTTGGACCGGGCCCCTAGTATTGAAATAATTTTATTGCCTGCTTCTTTAAAGGCTCTGGCTATCGGGTATAGCTCGGCTATGCCAACGCCTCCGCCTACCCCCAGGACAGCGCCGTATTTCTTTATCTCGACCGGCGTGCCCAGCGGGCCGGCCACATCCATAAAAGATTCGCCGGCCTTCATAGCGTTGATCTCGGTGGTGGATTTGCCCAGACTCTGTATGATCAGCGTGATAGTTCCTTTTTTGGCGTCCCAATTCACCAGAGTCACGGGGATACGCTCGCCGCCCTCTCTGGCACGCAGGATCACGAAGTGTCCGGCCTTCGCCTTGTTGGCGATGAGGGGGGCGCGGATCACATGCTTCGAAATGGCGGGGGAGAGGTCCTCCTTCACCACTATCCTATACAGATCGTCGGTAGAGTAAATATTTTTATTCATATCTTTCACCTTATTATCGCGCTATTTTGGTCTTGCTCAGCAGGTATTGGTGCATGGCCTGGGCCGCGGCTTTACCGTCTTTCATGGCCAAAAGCACGGTGGCGCCGCCACGAACGACATCGCCGCCGGCATAAACGCCTTCCAGCGAGGTCTTTCCGGCCGCGTCGGCGGTGATGCAATTCCACTTGTTCACGGCCAGACCCGGAGTTGTCTGCTGGATGATAGGATTTGGGCTTGACCCTATAGCCACCACCAGGCTGTCAGCTTCCATGTAAAACTCGGAACCTTTCATGGGCACAGGCTTGCGGCGGCCTGAAGCGTCAGGTTCGCCAAGTTCCATGCGGATGCACTTAACGCGCTTTAACCGGCCCTGCCCGTCGCCTTCCAGTTCAACCGGCGCGGTCAGAAAATCGAACCTTATGCCCTCTTCCATGGCGTTTTCCACTTCCTCGCCTCTGGCCGGCATTTCGGCGCGGGTGCGGCGATACAGCACCGTGACGCTTTCAGGCTTAAGGCGCATGGCGCAGCGGGCGGAATCCATGGCGGTGTTGCCACCTCCGACTACTATGACTTTTTTGCCGATATAATAGGGCGTGTCCGCGGCAGGAAACTTATAAGCCTGCATCAGGTTGATGCGGGTGAGAAACTCGTTGGAGCTGTAAACGCCCACAAGATCCTCTCCTGCGCAGTTCATTGGGCTGGGCAGTCCGGCCCCGGAACCGATATAAACCGCGTCGAAGTCACGTTTAAGCTCTTCCACTGTAAGCGTCTTACCTACCAGCACATTCTTAAAAAGTTTGACGCCCATCTTGCGCAGGTTCTCGACTTCGGCCTTAACCACTTCGCGCGGCAGCCGGAAAGTCGGGATGCCGTAGCTCAGCACGCCGCCGAATTCGTGCAGTGCTTCAAAAACGGCCACCTCATGCCCCTTCTTGCGCAATTCAGCAGCGACGGCGAGCGAAGTCGGCCCCGATCCCACACAGGCCACTTTAAAACCCGTGGACGGCGCACATTCAGGGAGGGTGGTAAGGTTGTTTTTTCTGACATAGTCGGCCACGAAGCGCTCCAGCCGGCCTACCGAGACGGGACCGAATTTTTCTTTCATTACGCAGGCGTCTTCACAATAGGTTTCCTGGGGGCAAACCCTGCCGCAGATGGCCGGGAAAAGACTGGTTTCGAAAATTTTGGAAGCGGCGCCCTGTATATCTTCCCTGTAAACCAGATCTACGAATTCGGGGATTTTAATGTTTACCGGACAAGCCTTCTCGCATGGCCGTGTCTTGCAATTTAGGCATCGGGCGGCCTCAGTTACCGCTTCTTCCAGGCTGAAACCGAGAGCTACTTCATCGTAATTGCTTTTGCGGGCCGCCGGGGCCTGGTGTGGGCCGTGATTCTGTTTGATGGACGGCGTGGGCTTTTTCGGTTTATTCTCCAGGGGCATGACTCGTTCCTCTCTTAAATAAAGTAAATCGCGCTGTTATATATACAAGTATACTAAAAATCCTTAGTACTGCTTAAATCCTGCCATATCGGACTGCCGGACCGCTCAAAAATGCTATACTATCAGCATATTCCGCAGTGCACAGAGGATTCAGGGAAACCAAAAATAACAGGAGAACAAACATAATGTCTAAGAATATGGTCGCAATGGACGGAAATACCGCCGCCGCTTACGTGGCTCACAAAACCAATGAGGTTATAGCGATTTATCCTATAACCCCTTCCTCCGTAATGGGGGAACTGTCCGATATCTGGTCCGCCAAGGGCGACAAGAACATATGGGGAACCATCCCTTCAGTTATAGAAATGCAGTCGGAGGGAGGCGCTTCCGGGGCCGTGCACGGCGCCCTTACCGCCGGCGCTCTTACCACCACTTTCACTTGTTCTCAGGGTCTGCTGCTTATGATCCCGAACATGTTCAAAATCGCCGGTGAGCTGACCAGCACGGTGTTCCATGTAAGCGCCCGCGCGCTCGCGGCGCACGCCCTCTCAATATTCGGCGACCACGGCGACGTAATGGCCGTGCGCCAGACCGGCTGGGCGCTACTGGCCTCCGCAAATCCGCAGGAAGCCATGGACTTCGCGCTGATCTCCCAGGCCGCCACGCTCAAAGCGCGCATACCCTTCCTGCATTTCTTTGACGGCTTCCGCACCTCCCACGAACTGAATATGGTCGAGGAACTCTCTCCGGAAGTAATGCGCGCCATGATCAGTGAAAAGCTGATAGCCGAGCATAAAGCCCGCGGCCTTAACCCCGAACATCCCGTGCTGCGCGGCACCGCCCAGAACCCGGACGTGTTCTTCCAGAGCCGCGAAGCCTGCAATAAGTTTTACACAGCCGTGCCCGCGATAGTGAAAGACGCTATGGCGCAATTCGGAAAACTGACCGGCCGCAATTACGGCCTGTTCGACTATGTGGGCGCCCCGGACGCGGACAAAGTGGTAGTGGTGATGGCTTCCGGCGCGGATACCATGGAAGACACCGTGAATTATCTGATTAAAAATTCCAAAGCCAAGGTGGGCGTGCTTAAAGTGCGCCTCTACAGGCCCTACTCCGAAGCGGACTTCATAAAAGCCCTGCCGAAAACCGTTAAAAGCATCGCAGTGCTTGACCGCACCAAAGAGCCGGGATCGATCGGCGAACCCCTGTTCCAGGATGTGGTTACCGCCTGCGCCAACGCCTTTAAGTCCGGCGCGCTGAAAGAACTTCCCGTCATCATCGGCGGCCGCTATGGCCTCGGCTCCAAGGAATTCACCCCGGCCATGGCCAAAGCCGTAATAGAAAACCTGACTGCCGCCAAACCCGTTCACGGTTTCACCGTGGGGATCAAAGACGACGTGACCAACCTCAGCCTTTCATACGACAACAACTGGACCACGGAGCCGGCGGACATCTTCCGCGCGCTGTTCTTCGGTCTGGGTTCTGACGGCACCGTCGGCGCCAATAAGAACACGATAAAGATAATCAGCGAAGAGACAGGCCAATACGCGCAAGGCTACTTCGTATACGATTCCAAAAAAGCCGGCTCCATGACCGTGTCTCATGTGCGCTTCGGCAAAAACTATATACGCGCGCCCTACCTGGTCTACAAGGCCAAGTTCATCGGCTGCCACCAGTTCAGCTTCCTGGAGAAATACGAGATGCTGGACAAGGCTGAAAACAACGCGGTATTCCTTATCAACAGTCCGTTTGAGGCCGGTGAGGTATGGGATAAGATGCCGGTGGAAGTGCAGGACGCTATAATCAAGAAGGGCCTTAAGGTCTACGTCATCAACGCTTCCAAGATAGCCGAGGAAACCGGCATGGGCGGACGCATCAACGTGATCATGCAGACCGCCTTCTTCGGCATCTCAGGGGTGCTGCCGAAAGACGAAGCCATCGCCGCCATAAAACAGTCCATAAAAAAGACCTATGCGAAAAAAGGTGACGAGGTGGTAAAACAGAACTTCGCGGCCGTCGACAAGACCCTTGCCGCTATACAGGAAGTAAAAGTTGGCGGCCTGACCTCAAAGATCAAGCGCGCCTGCATCGTGGAGGGCTTCCCTCCCTTCGTGCGCGACACGCTGTGCGAGATGATGGCCTTCCGGGGAGACCAGCTGCCGGTATCAGCCATGCCAGTTGACGGGACCTTCCCGACAGCGACCTCGCAGTACGAGAAGCGTAATATCGCGCTTGAATCGCCTGTCTGGGATGAAACGCTGTGCATACAGTGCGGCATCTGCTCGCTGGTCTGCCCGCACGCCGCCATCCGCGTTAAGGCTTACGACGGGGCGGAGCTGGCGAAAGCTCCCAAAACATTTAAGTCGGCGGAAGGCCGCGTCTCCCTCAAGGGCCTCAAGTTCACCACTCAGGTGGCCGTGGAAGACTGCACCGGCTGCGGCGCCTGCGTCTACAACTGTCCCGCCAAGGAAAAGAAAGAGGGTAAGGAAACCGGCCGCAAAGCCATCAACCTCGCCCCGCAGTTCCCTCTGCGCGAGAACGAGCGCGGAAACCTGAAGTTCTTCCTGTCCCTCAAGGATATGGGCTCGTCTAAGGTCAACCGCAATACCGTGCAGGGCAGCCAGCTGGTGCGCCCCCTGTTTGAGTTTTCCGGCGCCTGCGGCGGCTGCGGAGAGACGCCGTATGTCAAATTGATAACGCAGCTGTTCGGCGACCACATGACCGTGGCCAACGCGACAGGCTGCTCGTCGATCTACGGCGGCAACCTGCCCACCACGCCTTACTGCGTACGTGAAGACGGGCGCGGCCCGGCCTGGTCTAATTCGCTGTTTGAAGACAACGCCGAGTTCGGCCTGGGCATGCGCGTGGCGTACGACAAGCTTGAGGTTGAAGCCCGCGAGATCCTGACCGCCATGAAAGCCGGCCAGCTAAAAGCACAAGCCGTTTTGGCCGAAGCAATTCTCAATGCCAAGCAGGAAGATTGGGCTGACATAGAGCAGCAGCGCGGTCGCGTGGCCGACCTTAAAAAAACGCTGGCCTCCATAGGCGGCGAACAGGCGGTGCGCCTGGGAACCCTGGCTGACTACCTGATAAAGAAGTCCCTGTGGATACTTGGGGGAGACGGCTGGGCTTACGATATAGGTTATGGTGGCCTCGACCATGTGCTGGCCAGCGGCCGCAAGGTCCGCGTTATGGTACTGGACACCGAAGTCTATTCCAACACCGGCGGTCAGATGTCCAAATCCACCCCGCTGGGCGCTGTGGCGCTTTTTGCCGCCGGCGGCAAAACCCTGCCAAAAAAAGATCTGGGAATGATCTGCATGACCTACGGGAACATCTATGTGGCCCAGATCGCCATGGGCGCCAACTACCAGCAGACGGTTAAAGCTCTGGCGGAAGCCGAAGCTTTTGACGGGCCCTCCATAGTTATCGCCTACAGCCACTGCATCGCCCATGGCATAGAAATGCGCACGGGAATGAACGAACAGAAGAAGGCCGTAGCTTCAGGCCGCTGGCCTCTCTACAGGTTCAACCCGGCGCTTAAAGCGCAGGGGAAGAACCCTCTGACCATTGACAGCCCCGCGCCCACCATCCCTGTGTCGGACTTTATGATGGGCGAGAACCGCTTCAAGAGTCTGCATAAGTCCAATCCGGAAGTGGCCGCCCGCCTTATGAAGCTGGCTGAGGAAGAATACAAATGGCGCCTCAGCGTTTACCGGCAGCTGGCGGAGATGCACTGCGAAACCCCCAAAGTTGAGGAGAAAGTCGCGGCTTAAGTGGAGTGTCACCGTATAGAAACTGGCATACATAACGACAGAGGGCGGGAGCCGAAAGGCCCCGCCCTCTTTCTTTGTGTGCCCAGCATGAAACCAAGCTTGGAGGTGAAAGTCCTCCGAGGATACAGGTTGCAGAAAACTCAAGCGAAGCGCAAGGCAGTATGCCGTGAGGCATACGCTGAAAGAAGCGTGGAGCGAAAATCCGAGCCGACGAA